>NZ_JAMYMF010000005.1:0-235240 GCF_040318415.1 Mesorhizobium sp. M1163
CACCACCGTGCCATGGCCGCTCGCCCTTCAGAGCAAGCGCCGTTCTCTCTCCAAAACTTTTTGCAGAACCTTCAGGACACTATCCCCCATCGGGGAGAAGGTGGCCCGAAGGGCCGGATGAGGGGGCGGCGAAGGAAAAGCCTTAGGCCGAAGCGCGCGCCTCGGCCAGTGCCTTCAGATCGGCAGGCTTCAATTCGACCGATTCGCCGCAGCCGCAGGCCGAGCTCTGGTTCGGGTTGCGGAAGGTGAAGCCGGTGCGCAGCGTCGTCTGCTCGAAATCCATCTCGGTGCCGAACAGGAAAAGCGCTGCCTCAGGCGCGACATAGACATGGGCGCCGTCACGCTCGATGTGGTCGTCTTTGGTGTTGGGCTCGGTCACCAGGTCGACCGTATATTCCATGCCGGCGCAGCCGCCCTTCTTGATGCCGAGGCGAATGCCATGCGCATTCTCACGGGTCGCGACGATCTCGCGCACCCGGTCGGCAGCCTTTTCGGTCATCGTGATGACGGCAAAGCGTCCCATTCTTTCCTTCTCCATTGCGCGCAGGTTCAAGGTCTGCCGAATGATTCCTCACCTAAAATGGTGAAGTTTTGTACCCGGCGCAAGTGCGCCAGCCTTTGGCTGGTCGGATGCTAGTACCACCCCACCGCTACCTGTGCCTCTTCCGACATGCGGTCGGGCGACCAAGGCGGGTCGAAGGTCATGTTGACCTCGACGCCGGAAACGCCTTCGACGGCGCCGACGGCGTTTTCGACCCAGCCCGGCATTTCACCGGCCACCGGGCAGCCCGGCGCGGTCAGCGTCATGTCGATCTTGACCGAGCGGTCGTCCTCGATGTCGATCTTGTAGACGAGGCCGAGCTCGTAGATGTCGGCCGGGATTTCGGGGTCATAGACCGTCTTCAGCGCCGAGACGATGTCGTCTGTCAGCCGCGCCAATTCGTCGGCGGGGATTGTCGATCCGGAAACCGCCGCATTGGTCGTCGTTTCCGAATTGGTCTCGGCGGTGTGGCTGGCATCATCCATGGTCGTCACCCGAAGAACTTTCGCGCCTTTTCCAGCGCATCGGCCAAAGCATCGACTTCGGCCCTGGTATTATACATGCCGAACGACGCCCTGCATGTGGATGTTACGCCGAAGCGTTTCAACAGCGGCTGGGCGCAATGCGTGCCGGCGCGCACCGCCACGCCCTGCCGGTCGATGACCATCGACACATCATGCGCGTGGATGCCCTGCAGCTCGAACGAGATGATGGCGCCCTTGCCAGGCGCATCGCCGAAGATGCGCAGCGAGTTGATGGCGCGCAGTTTTTCATGCGCATAGTCCTTCAGATCGGCCTCATGGGCGGCGATGCGCTCGCGTCCGATCTTTTCCATGTATTCCAGCGCCGCACCCAGCCCGATCGCCTGGACGATCGGCGGCGTGCCGGCCTCGAAACGGTGCGGCGGGTCGTTGTAGGTGACGATGTCTTGCGTCACCTCCTCGATCATTTCGCCGCCGCCCATGAACGGGCGCATCCGCTCCAGAATATCCTTCTTGCCGTAGAGCACGCCGATGCCCGACGGGCCATAGACCTTGTGGCCGGTGAAGACGAAGAAATCGCAGTCGAGATCCTGCACGTCGATCGGCATATGCACGGCGCTCTGGCTGCCGTCGACCAGCACCGGAATGCCGCGGGCGTGCGCAATGCGCACGATCTCCTTGATCGGCGTGACCGTGCCCAGCGCATTCGACATATGGGTGATAGCGACCAGCTTTGTGCGGTCGGTCAGCCGTTTTTCGAATTCCTCGATGTGGAAGACGCCGAGATCGTCGACCGGCACCCAGACCAGTTTTGCGCCCTGCCGCTCGCGGATGAAATGCCACGGCACGATGTTGGAGTGGTGCTCCATGATCGACAGCACGATCTCGTCGCCTTCGCCGATATTGGGCATGCCGAAGCCATAGGCGACGGTGTTGATCGCCGCCGTGGTGTTCGAGGTGAAGACGATGTTGTCGGTGCTCGGCGCGTTGAGAAATCTCTGTACTATCTTGCGCGCGTTCTCATAGGCGTCGGTCGCGGCGTTCGACAGGAAATGCAGGCCGCGATGGACGTTGGCGTATTCCTGGGAATAGGCGTGCTGGATGGCGTCGAGCACAGCCTGCGGCTTCTGCGCCGAGGCGCCATTGTCGAGATAGACCAGCGGTTTGCCGTAGACTTGCCGCGACAGGATCGGGAAGTCGCGGCGGATCGCCTCGACGTCGTAGGGAATGTTTTCGACTTTCTGGTCCATCACAAGCTCTCTCGAGGCATCGCCTCATTCCGTCCAGCACCCCTCGGCCAATTCTACCCGTGCGTCAAAAACCAATCGTCGAGCCGTCGTTCCAGCGCCTCGACGATGGCCTCATCGTCCAGTTCCTCGATCACTTCGGCGACGAAGGCCTTGACCAGCAGGCCGCGCGCGGTCTTCTCGTCGATGCCGCGCGCCATCAGGTAGAACAGATGGCTGTGGTCGATCTCGGTGACGGTCGCGCCATGGCCGCAAACGACGTCGTCGGCGAAGATTTCAAGCTCCGGCTTGGTCGAAAACTCACCGTCGTCCGACAACAGCAGCGTGTTGCAGGCCATCTTGGCGTTGGTCTTCTGCGCATATTGGTGGACGTTGATACGACCCTGGAAGACGCCGCGCGCCTTGCCGGTCACCACGTTGCGGATGACTTCGGTCGAGGCGGTGTGCGGCACGGCATGGTCGAGCACCATGGTGACGTCGGTATGGGTGTCGCCGGCCAAAAGATTGATGCCGCGCAGCGTGAAGTCGGCGCCCTCGCCGGTCGTCCTCACGACGACCTCCTGGCGCACCAGCTTGCCGCCGGCATTCATGACGAACAGCGTCAGTTTCGAATTCTTGCCGAGATGCGCCTTGAACTGGGCGAGATGTGTTGCCGTATCCGGCTGCTCCTGCACGATGAGCCATGTCACTTCGGCGCCCTCGCCAAGCACAAGCTGGCTGACCGAGCTGACCAGCGCCGCCCCCTCGCCCGCCTGGCGCTCGACGATGACAGCCTTGGCGCCGGCACCGACGCGGACGGCCAGGCGTACATGCGTCTGTCCACCGGCCTGCAAATTCTGCAGCTCAAGCGGCTTTTCCAGTTCGGCACCGTCGGCGATGTCGACGAAATAGCCGTCGGCGACAAAGGCGGTGTTCAGCGCGCCGATCGCGTCATCGGTGCCATAGGGATCCAACCCCGGCGCGATGCTGCCGTCGGTCAGCTTCTCCGACAGGCGCTGTACGGCGACGCCATCGATATCGGGCAGTTTCGCGCTCGAAACCCCGTTCAGGACCGGCAAAACCGAGGAGTCTTCGACGATCGGCGCAATGGCTTTCGCGACCGCTGCCGGATCGAAGTCCGGCACCGAGGTCAGCAGCCGGCGCAGGTCCGTATAATGCCAGGATTCGATGCGCCGCGTCGGCAGGCCGCCCTTGATCGCCTCGATGGCGTCGTCGCGCTTCAGCATCACCGCGCCGTCGCCGGGCAGCAGCGACAGCCGCTCGCCAAAGGCGTCGATCAGCGCCGTTTCGGCCAATGTTCGCTGGGGTGTCGTGTGCATGTTCATCAGTATCGCCTTGTTTGGCTTGCCTTCCGGGCCTGCTGGCATCTCACGCGGCTTGCCCGATCACGCCGGCATAGCCATTGGCCTCGAGGTCGAGCGCCAGCGACTTGTCGCCCGACTTGATCACCTGGCCTCTGTAGAGCACGTGCACCGTATCCGGCACGATGTATTGGAGCAGGCGCTGGTAGTGGGTGATGACAACGATGGCCCGGTCCGGCGAGCGCAGCGTGTTGACGCCGTCCGCGACGATCTTCAGCGCATCGATGTCGAGGCCGGAATCGGTCTCGTCGAGGACGCACAGTTTCGGCTCGAGCAGCTTCATCTGCAGGATCTCGGCGCGCTTCTTCTCGCCGCCGGAAAAACCGACATTGAGCGGCCGCTTCAGCATCGCCATATCCATGTTGAGCGAGGCGGCCGCTTCCTTCACGCGCTTGAGGAATTCCGGGATCTTCAGCGGTTCCTCGCCGCGCGCCTTGCGCTGCTCGTTCATCGCCACTTTCAGGAATTCCATGGTCGCCACGCCCGGTATCTCCATTGGATACTGGAAGGCGAGGAAGATGCCGGCGGTTGCGCGCTCGGCCGGATCCATTTCGAGGATCGACTGGCCGTTGTAGAGGATGTCGCCTTCGGTGACCTCATAGTCCTCGCGGCCGGCGAGGATGTAGGACAGCGTCGACTTTCCCGAGCCGTTGGGGCCCATGATGGCGGCAACCTCGCCGGCCCTGACCGTCAGGTTCAGGCCGCGGATGATCTCGGTGCCGTCATCGACGATGCGGGCGTGCAGGTTTTTTATCTCAAGCATTTTTTCTTTTTCCTGAAAATTCTTATCCGGTCAGCCGACCGAGCCCTCGAGGCTGATGCCGATCAGCTTCTGCGCCTCGACCGCGAACTCCATCGGCAGTTGCTGGATGACGTCCTTGACGAAGCCGTTAACGATCAGCGCGATCGCCTCTTCTTCCGGGATGCCGCGCTGCATGACGTAGAACTTCTGGTCCTCGGAAATCTTCGAGGTGGTGGCCTCGTGCTCGAACTGCGCCGTCGAATTCTTGGCTTCCATGTAGGGCACGGTGTGTGCGCCGCACTGGTCGCCGATCAGCAGGGAATCGCAATTGGTGAAGTTGCGGGCGTTGGTCGCCTTGCGGTGCGCCGAGACCTGGCCGCGATAGGTGTTCTGCGAAAAACCGGCGGCAATGCCCTTGGAGATGATGCGGCTCGACGTGTTCTTGCCGAGATGGATCATCTTGGTGCCGCTGTCGACCTGCTGGTAGCCGTTCGACACGGCGATCGAATAGAACTCGCCGCTGGAATCGTCGCCGCGCAGGATGCAACTCGGATATTTCCAGGTGATGGCCGAGCCGGTCTCGACTTGCGTCCACGAAATCTTCGAGCGATGGCCGCGGCAGTCGCCGCGCTTGGTGACGAAATTATAGATGCCGCCCTTGCCCTCGGCGTCGCCAGGATACCAGTTCTGCACCGTCGAATATTTGATCTCGGCATCGTCGAGCGCGATCAGTTCGACCACCGCGGCATGAAGCTGGTTCTCGTCGCGCTGCGGTGCCGTGCAGCCTTCGAGATAGGAGACGTAAGCACCCTCCTCGGCGATGATCAGCGTGCGCTCGAACTGGCCGGTGTTCTTCTCGTTCATGCGGAAATAGGTCGACAATTCCATCGGGCAGCGCACGCCCTTGGGGACGAAGACGAAGGAGCCGTCGGTGAACACCGCCGAATTCAACGTTGCGTAGAAATTGTCGGAGGTCGGCACGACCGAGCCGAGATATTTCTTCACCAGCTCCGGATGCTCGCGGATCGCTTCCGAGATCGAGCAGAAAATGACGCCGGCCTGCGCCAGCTCCTTCTTGAAGGTGGTGACGACGGAGACCGAATCGAACACCGCGTCGACAGCGACACGGCCCGACTTGTAGACATTGTCGCTGGCTTCCTCGAGCTCCGAGGCATCGGTCTTCTGCACGCCGGCGAGGATCTCCTGTTCCCTGAGCGGAATGCCGAGCTTCTCGTAGACCTTCAGCAGTTCGGGATCGACGTCGCTGAGCGAGGTCGGTCCGGGCGTGCTCTTGGGCGCCGCGTAATAGTAGAGGTCCTGAAAATCGATCTTGGGATAGTGGACGCGCGCCCATTTCGGCTCGTCCAGCGTCAGCCAGCGGCGATAGGCTTCCAGGCGCCATTCCAGCATCCAGGACGGCTCGTCCTTCTTCGCCGAAATGAAGCGGATAATGTCTTCGCTCAGGCCCTTGGGGGCCTTGTCCATCGCGATTTCGGTCTGGAATCCGTATTTATACTGGTCGACATCGATCTTTCGAACTCGATCGATCGTCTCCTGCACAGCAGGCATCAGCGTTCTCCATCCACGCCGGGGTCAAGGCCCGGCAGTTTTCAAACTATGGCACCGCAAGCGAGCACCCCTGGGCACCCGAAGTGGCGTAAGTTTCATATAGTGCGTTCATGCCGGAAATTCACCCGGCCAAATGCGAACGACGGCTCTACCAGGCCGTAAGGCCCAAATGTCACGTTGCCGCGCTCAGGCGGCCTTTTCCCTGTTTGCCCGCCGCGCGACGATCGTCGCCAGCGCCGAACGGAACAGCTCGATGTCTTCAGCGCCGGTCGCGTGACCGATCGACACGCGCAACGCGCCAAGGCTGTCGCCATAACCCATGGCCTTCAGCACGTGACTAGGCCCGACCTTGCCCGATGAACAGGCCGATCCGGCCGACAGCGCCACACCGGCCAGGTCGAAGGCGATCTGCGCCGTCTCGGCCTTGATGCCGGCAATAGCGAAGAATGTGGTGTTGGCAAGCCTTGGCGCGCCGGTCCCGAAGAATTCGGCATCCGGAACCAGCGTTTTCACGATCGCCTCGATTTCGTCGCGACGTTGCCGCACCGCATCGATCGTTTGCAAGCCGGCAAGCGCCTCACGCGCCGCCGCGCCAAACCCGGCAATCGCCGCCAGGTTTTCGGTGCCGCCGCGATGGCCCTTTTCCTGGCCGCCGCCGCTGACCAGCGGCTTCGGCATCATCAAGTCCGACGCCGCGACAATGGCGCCGACGCCCTTGGGGCCGCCGATCTTGTGCGAGGAGAGAATCAGATAATCGGCGTAACCCGTTGACATATCGAGCGGAATGCGGCCGGCCGCCTGCACGGCATCGACCACCAGGATGCCACCCGCCGCCTTGACGATTTCAGCAATGCGGCCAACCGGCTGGATCACGCCGGTCTCGTTGTTGGCGGCGTGGATGGCTACCAGCGGCAAGCCGTCGGCCTTGTCATGCGCACCGAGCGCTGCCGCCAAGGCGTCGAACCTGACGATGCCATCGGCGTCGACGCCGATCCGCGTCAGCTGCGCGGCCGGGAAGCGCCCGCCATTCAGCAGGCAAGGATGATCGGCCTCGGACACGTAAAGCCGGCTCATGCGGATGGCGCCGCGCCCCATCTGCCAGTCCGGCGTCAGCAGCGTCGAGGCCGCTTCCGTAGCGCCAGAGGTGAACACGACATGCTCGGCTTTGGCGCTGACCAGTCGCGCCACCTCGCGCCTGGCATCCTCGATCAGCCGCCGTGCAGCGCGGCCCTCGGCATGGACCGAGGACGGGTTGGCGGCGACGTCGAGCGCAGCGACCACGGCCGCGCGCGCCGAGGCAAGCAGCGGCGCGCTGGCGTTGTAGTCGAGATATGCGCGTGCTCCGGCCATTTCCGTCCAACTGGTCCCTTCAAAAGCCGTTTCGCGAAGATAGCGCGTTATTTCCTTGAAATTGCAAGGCAAGACGTCCTATTTACGCGGCTTGCGGCGCGGGTGGCCGAGCCACAATTTTTTGGCCGCCCAGTTTTGAACAATTCTAAACTAGCTTCTAGAAAGACGCCCGCCCTGCGTCAAGGCCTAGGGAAGACTGGGGCCTAGGGAAGACTGGGGCCTAGGGAAGACTGGGCCAGAGGAAGAGTTGTTCCGGGCGCCGCGCAGTTTATGCCAAGTGGAGTATTTCATGCCTGAGGTCATTTTTACCGGTCCGGCCGGCCGCCTGGAGGGTCGCTATCAGCCCTCGAAGGAAAAGAGCGCGCCGATTGCCATCGTCCTGCACCCGCACCCCCAGTTCGGCGGTACGATGAACAACAAGATCGTCTACGACCTCTTCTACATGTTCCAGAAGCGCAATTTCACCACGCTGCGCTTCAATTTCCGCGGCATCGGCCGCAGCCAGGGCGAATTCGACCACGGCACCGGCGAGTTGTCCGACGCCGCCGCGGCGCTCGACTGGGTGCAGTCGCTGCATCCGGACTCCAAGAGCTGCTGGGTCGCCGGCTATTCGTTCGGCTCGTGGATCGGCATGCAGCTTCTGATGCGCCGGCCCGAGATCGAAGGCTTCATCTCGATCGCGCCACAGCCCAATACCTATGATTTCTCGTTCCTGGCCCCCTGCCCGTCGTCCGGCCTGATCATCCATGGCGACGCCGACAAGGTCGCGCCGCCAAAGGACGTGCAGGGCCTGGTCGACAAGCTGCACACGCAAAAGGGCATTACCATCACCCAGAAGACCTTGCCCGGCGCCAACCATTTCTTTGCCAACCATGCGGAGCTTTTGATCGAGGAATGCGCGGACTATCTCGATCGCCGGCTGGCCGGGGAGCTGTCCGACCCACGGCCGAAGCGGCTGAGATAGTCGGGGAACGAAAATGTACCAGCCGCCTCACTTCCAGGAAACCCGGCAGGACGTCCTGCACGGGCTGATCCGGGCGCATCCGCTTGGCCTGCTGGTCTCGAATGGAGCCGAGGGGCCGGTCGCCAACGCAATTCCCTTCCTGCTCGATGCCCCCTCCCTGCTCAACGTGGATGTGCCGCCGAACGGCAGGCTGCGCGCGCATCTGGCCAGGGCCAATCCGCAATGGCGGCTTTTGGCCGACAATCCGCTGGCGCCTGTGCTGGTCATCTTCCAGGGCGCCGATGCCTATGTGACGCCGTCCTGGTACGAGACCAAGCGTGAAACCGGCAAGGTTGTGCCGACCTGGAACTATGCAATCGTCCAGGTGCGCGGCATCGTCAAGGTGATCGAAGACCAGGATTGGCTGGCCGAGCAGATTGCCGATCTGACGATGTCGCAGGAGGGCAATCGCGCGGCGCCGTGGGCGGTGACCGATGCGCCGGCTCCCTTCATCCAGTCGCAGATCAAGGGCATTGTCGGCCTGGAGATCGCGATCACCGAAATCAGTGGCAAATGGAAAGTCAGCCAGAACCGGCCGACCGCCGACCGCGTCGGCGTCGCCGAGGGGCTCGAAAGCGAGACTGCCAGTTCGGCCGACATGGTCCGGCTGGTACGATCCTATGGCGGGCTGGACGGCAAGTAATCTCGACCGGTCTCAGGCCGGTCGCGGGCTTAATCGACCTTGGTCATCGCCGCCTTGCGCTCGTTGGCGATCAGCCAGAGATTGCGGATATAGATCAACAGGCCCATGGCCTGGCCGGCGATGAACACCGGATCCTGACGCTGGATGGCGTAGATCAGCAGCAGGCCGCCGCCGAACAGCGAAAAAAACCAGAAGGCGATCGGCACGACACTGCGCTTGGCCTTTTCCGACGCCACCCACTGCACCAGAAAGCGCATGGTGAAGAAGAACTGGGCGACGAAGCCGAGCAGAACCCAGGCATCGAATTGCTTGACGAAAACATCGTGAAGCCAGGTCGCCAATTCCTGAAGCACGTTACCCATGCCTGATTTCCTCTACTTTGGGCATTCTGCGGCGCCTGCGGCGCAGCCACCAGACGCCGGCAAGATCGAGCACGCCCTGCAGGCCGCGATCGAAGATGCCGTAATTCGATTTGCCGTGGCGGCGGGAGCGGTCGACGACGTCGCAATGGACGACGCGGTAGCCCTCCTGGATGACCAGCGCCGGAACAAAGCGGTGGGTGCCGTCGAAGAACGGCAATTTCCTCAAAATATCGGTATGGATCGCCTTGAGGCCGCAGCCGGTATCCCGCGTCTCGTCGTGCAGGATGGCCTTTCTCAGCCCGTTGGCGAAACGCGACGCCAGCTGCTTGATCTTGCTGTCGCGGCGCTTCAGACGCTGTCCCTGCGCAGCCCCGACGTCGGGACCAGCCTGCCGGAGCGCGTCGATCAACACTGGGATATAGCCGGGATCGTTCTGGCCGTCGCCGTCGATGGTGGCGACGATATCGCCGCGCGCTGCCCAGGCGCCCGAGCGTACCGAGAGCGACTGGCCGGCGGATTTCGCATGCCTGAGGTGGCGCAGCGGAAACGCGCGAAGCGCTGCCTGAGCGGCAAGGACCGAAGGCGTGTCGTCGGTCGAGCCATCGTCGACGACGATGACCTCGAAGTCGCGCCCGGCCATGGCAGCGCCGATCTCGTCGAGCAGAAGCGGCAGGTTCGCCGCCTCGTTCCGGCAAGGAATGACGATGGATATCTCCGGCATCTCGACTCTGTCACAGGATATGGCATTCGATCGATGCCGCGCGGTCCAGCGGATGAGGCCCGCTGGTGCGGCGCCTCATTACGCCAGCCGAAACGAGGACGCAAGCAGGCGCGCCGGAAGTGAAGGATGATCGCTTCAGGTTTGGATGGCCCCCACGTTACCCGTTCCGGGGAGAGCCGCTTGTCTCGCGACGCGCGGCTCTCCCTTCTCCCTTGTGGGAGAAGGTGTGAGGGGTGCTCCAGCTTGGCACCAACCGCGCTCTGTCCAGCACCCCTCAACCGTCTTGGCGCTGCGCGCCAGTCCACCTTCTCCCACAGGGGAGAAGGGAAGAGGGCGCGCTAAAACCGGATTCCACTTTTGCTGATCGCGCTTGAGTGCTAAACGCCCGCCTTCATGCATAGCCGAGCCACGTTCGGCCGGAAGCCTTTCAGGAAAGAAAAATGTCCGCCTTCAAATCCGATTTCCTGCGCACGATGAGCGAGCGCGGTTTCATCCACCAGACCTCGGACGATGCCGCCCTCGACCAGCTTTTCGCCACGGAAACGGTGAGCGCCTATATCGGCTTCGACGCGACCGCCAGGAGCCTGCATGCCGGGTCGCTGATCCAGATCATGATGCTTTACTGGTTGCAGCAGACCGGCCACCGGCCGATCGCGCTGATGGGCGGCGGCACCTCGATGATCGGCGATCCGTCGTTCAAGGACGAGGCGCGCAAGCTTTTGACGCCGCAGGACATCGAAAACAATCTGGCCGGCATCCGCCGCAACTTCATTCCCTACCTCAAATTCGGCAGCGGCCCCAACGACGCCGTCATGATCAACAATGCCGACTGGCTGATGGATATCAACTACGTCAATTTCCTGCGCGATGTCGGCAGGCATTTTTCGGTCAACCGCATGCTGGCCTTCGATTCGGTCAAGCTCCGGCTGGACCGCGAGCAGTCGCTGTCGTTCCTCGAATTCAACTACATGATCTTGCAGGCCTACGACTTCGTGGAGCTCTACAAGCGCCTCGGCTGCCGGCTGCAGATGGGCGGCTCCGACCAGTGGGGCAACATCGTCAACGGCATCGATCTCGGCCACCGCATGGAAGGCGCGCAGCTTTATGCGCTGACGACGCCGCTGCTCACCACTTCGTCCGGCGCCAAGATGGGCAAGTCGGCCTCGGGCGCGGTCTGGCTCGATGCGGAGATGTTGAGCCCGTACGAGTTCTGGCAATATTGGCGCAATACCGAGGATGCCGATGTCGGCCGTTTCCTGAAGCTCTACACGACCTTGCCGCTCGCCGAGGTCGCGCGCCTCGAACGGCTCGGCGGCTCGGAGATCAACGAGGCCAAGAAGATCCTCGCCACCGAAATCACCGCCATGCTGCATGGCCGCGAGGCGGCGGAGGAGGCCAGCGAAACGGCGCGCAAGACATTTGAGGAAGGCGCGCTCGCCGAAACACTGCCGACCGTCGAGGTGGGCAGGGCCGAGCTCGAAGCCGGCGTCGGAATATTGTCGCTGTTCGTCACCGCCGGGCTGGCTGGGTCAAACGGCGAGGCGCGGCGGCATATCCAGGGCGGCGCCGTGCGCCTCAACGACCAGCTCGTTGCCGACGATCGCAGGATGGTGACGCTGCAAGATATGGGCCTGGAAAATGTCGCAAAGCTGTCGCTCGGCAAGAAGAAGCACGTTCTGGTGCGGCCGGTTTGACGCGCAACCGTTGGTGCCGGGGGGACAGCGCCCCCCTCTGTCCTGCCGGACATCTCCCCCACAAGGGGGGAGATCGGCTTTCGCGCCGGCTTTCGCCAATCTACAACGTTGCAGGAAGAGCGCAGCGTGGAAGCTGCCAATCTCCCCACTTGTGGGGGAAATGTCCGGCAGGACAGAGGGGGGCGCGAAGGATCACTACAGAGCGTCGGTGTTCACCCGCCTACCCTGCCCGCCTACCCTGGCCGCCTCAACGATACTCGAAGATCGACCGGAATATCCCGGGCGCGATCACGGATAGCGGATTTACCTCCAGGTTGGGCTTGTTGGCGTTGCCCTTGAGCCTGTAGGTGACGCCGATCAGGCCGCGGTCGCGACCGTTGCCGAGCAGCGCGCCGATCAGCGGCAGTTCGCCGAAGATGCGGTTTACGCCGTAGGCCGGCATGAACGTGCCGGTGATGTCCATATTGTTGTTCTGGTCGTAGAGCGTGCCCTGGAAGGTGGTGCCGATGCGCAAGCCGCGCAGCACGCCGTTGCGCAGCTTCAGATAGCCGCTGCCCTTCTCGATTTCGCTGAAACCGCGCTCGAACTTCACCCTCGACGTGTCGAGATTGCCTTTGACCGCCTCGTTGAGGCTACGGCTGTCGCCAGCCGGCGTCGTCGACACGATCGAGGCGAGCTTCGGCTCGTTGACGATAAAGAAGTTCTTGGCGTCGACCTGGCCTTTCATCGGCCCGTCGCCGGCCCCGGTGAGTGCCAGCGTGATCGAGCCGCCTTCCATGTGCTCGTAGATGTTGAGGAAGCGCAGTATGGCACCGGCATCGGCCGACTTCATGTTGAGCGCGCGCAGGCCGCCGCCGGTCGTATTGCTGATGGTGATAGCGGCTCCCGAATCTGCCGTGGCGCTCACCTTGAGCCCGTTCACCCTGGAGCCGGCGGCGCTGTAGTCGAGCTTCAGATTCGATAGCACCTCGTCATGGAAGCCGGTCAGGGAACTGACGTCGGCGCTGACCGAGATCGCATCGACGCCGGTGGTCTTGGTGGCGGTGTCGACGTCGGACGTGAATTGCTTGATCAGCGAGCGTGCGTCCAGCGCGCTGCCGCTAACCTCGACCGCATAGGCCTTGCCCGACCGCTTCACCGAGACGGCGACGTCGTCGCCCCTGTTCAACGTGACCTTGCTGAACCGGGCCGAGGACAAGGCGCCGTTGACCAGCACCGCGCTGCCGTCGATGGAGAAGGTCTTGCCGTCGAGTTCAAAATTGGACAGCGTCGTGGTGTCGCCGGTCTTCGCCATGGCGAAGGTGACCTTGGCGGGAATGCCGGGGCCCTTGCTCCAGCCGGCCCAGGGAATGTCCAGCCTGGCATTGGTCAGGTCGGCCGACACGTTCTGGTTGCCAGTGCCGCTCTTGTCGATCGCCACCTTGATGGTTCCGGAAAGCAGCGTCGACAGGCCGGGCATGGCGGTGGCGCGGGTCTTGTCGTCGAGCACCAGCGCTACTTTACGACTGCGCGGCGGGCCGCCATCCCTGAGCGGCTCGATCAGGTCGAGCTCGGCCGGAATGCCGTTGAGCAGCGCCTTGGCCGAGATCACCGCCCGGTCGGGCGCGACGGTGATCGAGCCGTCGGCATGGCTGACCGTCTGGCCCTCGAACGGCTTGGCCAGCGACAGATCCTTGTAGTCGAGCGCCACCAGCCAATCGAGTTTGGAGGAGTCGACGCCGGACTGCAGCGGAATATCCGCCTTGACGTGACCGGTCACCGTGCCGGACAGGTCATCCGGCAGCAGGCCGACATGGCGCATGGCGTTGATCGGGTCATAGGATGCCAGCTCGGCGATTGCCGGCGCCTCACCGGCGACATCGATGTCGAGCGCGCCGATCACCGGCGGATGGTTCGCCGCCTTGACAGTGAGCGTGCCGTTGCTTGCCGCCACGGTACGGCCGCTCGGCATATAGACGCTGCCCGAGGACAGCGCGACGTCGACGTCGTTGCCGTGGAAGCCGACAACGCCGACGGCATCGCGGATCGGCGGAATGCGGCCGGCCGTGTCGAAGCGCGATCCTTCGACCTGGAAACGGCCGAAGACTTCATCGGCGGAAAGCGGCACGCCGTTGCCAAGCCGCCCGGGTACGACCTGGAATTGCAGGCTGCCATCGACGACGCGGCCGCCGAACAGGTTCTTAAGCACCCACAGCCTGGCATTGCGCGCCGAAAACCACGGCCATAATTGCTTGACGTGCGAGACCGGCATGTCGTGGACGTTAAGCGCCACCGATATGCCCGGCGCCTGGTTGGCGACGAATGAAACCGAAGCCGTGCCCAGCACTTCGCTGCCCGGTCCGGACCGGACGCCGATCTGCTCGGCGACCAGCTTTTGGCTCGTCGGCTGGTAGACGCCGGCAATACGGGCAATGAAGCTGAGCGCCGGTTCCGGCGAATCCGACGGCGCCAAGGTCGAACCGTCGCTGGTCAGGTCGTAGCGATAGGATGGCTCCTCGCCCGCTGTGCCGGTCGCCGGCTTGGGCCCGATCGAACCGGCAAAATCGAAGGTCGAGCGGCCGGTCTTCACCAGCAATCCGTCGACCTGGATCTTGTTCGAGCCGGCGACGAGCGTTGCATCGAGATCGACGTCGGCCGGAAGCAGGCCGCGCGAACCGAGGTCGAGCACCGATCCGGTCAGCGACAGGGCGGCGGTCAGCCGCGAACCGTTGTCGCCGGCCGCTTCCGACCCCGCCAGCTTCAAGGCGATCGCGCCCAATTTGCCACCTGCCGCCGCAGTGTCGGCGTCCGCCGCCTGGATGCTGGCGTCCAGCGTGGCGATGCGTCGCGTCGCCGGATCGCGGGTGGCGGAAGCGGCGATGGTGAGCGCCCTGCCGTCGACATCCGCGTCGGATGAAAACTCCATGCTTCCCGGTCCCGACTGCGATACGGAGGCGTCGGCGATGGTGACCGACTTGACCGATCCGGTCTCGGGCAGTGCCAGCTCGACATTGCGCAGATCGATCTGGCGCACCGAATCCTCGCGCACCGCATCGAGCGCGCGGTTGACGTTGGCGAAGACGGCGGCGGAAAGTTTTTCCGGATCGATGAGGCCATCCTGGTTGCGCAGCCCGGCCGTCCAGTCGCCGCCGGACGGCATCGCCGCCATGACGATGTGCGCGTCGGAAATCCGGGCGCTGGTCAGCCGCACCTCGCCCGAAAGCAGCGGGATGAGCCGGATGCCGAAGCGGACCCGGCCGGCATCGGCCATCGGTTTGCCGTCGGCGGTCTTGAGGCTGACGTCGCTGACCTGCAGCGCAATGAAGCTCGACCCGTCAAGCGTCAGCCGGGCCGGCCCGACGGCAACGTCGACATCGAAGCCGGCCAATTTCTCGATTGCCGTCTCGGCTTCCGCGCGAAGCCGCTCCGAGCCGAAACCGGACACGCCGATCGCATAGACACCGGCCGCAGCCAGCAGCACAAGGGCGACGAGGCCGGCAAACAGCCGCGCCATCAAACGAACGCCGCGACCGATCGACGCCTGGCCGAGCGGCGGGACGCGGCACGCGGACGGAAAGGTCCCCAGGTCGGTGATCTCGTCACGCCTGAACCTGATCTTCTCGTGCTGCGGTAGCTCCTGATCCACGCAATCTTCCGTTGAAACGAATTCGATCGTGGACGAATCCCCGCTCGACATTATATCGATGCAGCCTGGCGCGTAACCTCAAACAAGGGCATCGGTATGGCTGACCTCGACGTGGGCGATGTTGCGCCGCAATTCGATCTTCCGCGCGACGGCGGCGGTTCACTCAGCCTCGCCGCACTGCTGGGAAAACCCATCGTACTCTATTTCTACCCACAGGACGACACCACAAGCTGCACCAGCGAGGCGATCGGCTTTTCGCAGTTGAAGCCGGAATTCGAAAAGGCCGGCGCTGTCGTCATCGGGCTGTCGCCGGACAGCGTCAAGAAGCACGACAAGTTCAAGGCGAAATACGATCTGAGCATCGACCTGGTCGCCGACGAAGAGCGCAAGGTGATCGAGGCCTACCATTTGTGGGTCGAAAAGAAGCTCTACGGCCGCATTTATATGGGCGTCGAGCGGGCGACGTTCCTGGTCGGCCGGGACGGACGCATCGCCAGGATCTGGCGTAACGTCCGCGTCAAAGGCCACGCCGAAGCGGTGCTGGAGGCGGTTCGCGCCCTTTGAGAGCTGCGGCACGCCGCTACAATTCGATGCCCGTTTTGCGCGAATACCTTTGCCCGTCGTTCGGTCCGGCAAAACTTTGTTAACCCTAATAATGTGTAATCAGGCTCGTCGTTGGTGTCGTAACGAAAGCTTGGTCCCGTGAACGTAGCCAGTCAGTCAGCGGTCTTCGGCAGACGCAGAGAGCCCCACACCGTCATCATCGCCCGGGGCGACCAGATAAGGCATTTCACCATACGTCCGTGGCTGGCCGCATTTTGCGGCTCGGCGCTGGCGGCGATCGTCATTGGCTACCTGCTGGCGACCTCTTATCTGGTGCTGCGCGACGACCTGATCGGCGCCACGACGGCCCGGCAGGCGCGCATGCAGCAGGCCTATGAAGACCGCATCTCGGCATTGCGCGGCCAGGTCGACCGCATCACCAGCCGCCAGCTTCTCGATCAGCAGTTGATGGAAACCAAGGTCAGCGAATTGCTGGAACGGCAGAGCCAGCTCAGCCTGCGTCACGGCCGCCTCGCCCCGATCCTCGAACGAGCAGAAAATGAGGTCGCAACGCCGCCCGTGCCGACGGCAAAGCCGGACGAACATGCCGACGCGACCGGCAGCATCCAGCCGATGGCCTATTCCGTCGCCAGCCTTGCTGCGCCCCTTGCCAGCAACGACACGAGGCCGTTCTCGCTGTGGTCAACCCGCGCCAATCCGCTGCCGAGTGAAAGCGCGGCCGACCGGGCAGACAAGCTCTTCGTTTCGATCAACAACTCGCTGAAGACCATCGAGAGCCAGCAGCTCACCCGCATCGCGGCACTTGCCGACAATGCCTACAAGAGCGCCGACGCGATCTCGCAGGCGCTCGAGGCCGCCGGCCTGCCGGTCGACAGCGAATTCGAAAAGAGCGATGTCGGCGGCCCGCTGATACCGCTCGACAGTTCGTTGGTCTTTGACAGCAAGGTCAAGGAGTTGGACGAGGCGCTTGACGCGCTGGATCATCTGAAAAAGGAGGCGCGCCGGCTGCCGCTCGCCAACCCCGCCCCCGGCCATAGCGTCACCAGCCCGTTCGGCGTGCGCACCGACCCCATCCTCGGCACGGCCGCCTTGCATTCCGGCATGGATTTCAGGGCGCCGGTCGGCATGCCGGCCAAGGTCACGGCAGCCGGCGTCGTCGTCAAGGCCGGCTGGAACGGCGGCTACGGCCGCATGGTCGAGGTCGACCACGGCAACGGTTTTGTGACGCGTTACGGACATCTCAGCAAAATCGACGTCGCCGTCGGCCAGAAGCTCTATGCCGGGGACATCATCGGCAAGACCGGCAACAGCGGCCGCTCGACCGGCCCGCATCTGCACTACGAGGTTCGCCACAATGGCGAGGCGATCGACCCGCTGCGGTTTTTGACCGTCGGCAAGAAGGTCGAGCGGTATCTCTAGGAGCCGGGCTGCTCCTCAGACGACCCAGCAATTGAGCGGCATCGGGCCGGCGCAGCCAGGCCAAGGCGGCCTCACCTAAGTATCCTCGGGCGATCGCCCTTCGCTCTATTCTCCCCAGCAAACATTCGGCTCCAGCCCTTGAGGGCCTCTGCCCCACAGCGTTGACTCCGACGCAGTTGTAGGATGATATGTATAAGCCTATGCCTCAGTCCAGCAGGCTTGTAATGACCGTTCATGGTATCCCGCCTGAAATTCTGAATGCTCTGGAGGGCGCTGTCGGACAAAGCGGCGTGACCGCCGACGCTGCCGGCATGGCGAAATACCTTTTGGACTGGTCCGGGGATCATCGCGGCGGAGCCCTTGCGGTGCTGAAGCCTGCTTCCGTCAGCGAAGTCCAGGCTGTGGCGCGGCTCTGCGGCACGCTCGGGCTCGGAATCATCCCACAGGGCGGGAACACGGGGCTGGTGGCGGGTGCAATCGACATCGACTCCCGTGGCGCGGTGGTCGTCAGTCTGGAGCGGTTGAACGGCATCCGTCTCGTCGACGCCGACAATTTCGTCCTGCAGGCCGATGCCGGCTGCATCCTGCAGCACATCAAGGATGCGGCAGAAGCAGAGGATTGCCTGTTTCCGCTGGCGCTCGGCGCGCAGGGAAGCTGCCAGATCGGCGGCAATGCGGCCAGCAATGCCGGCGGCACCAACGTGCTGCGCTATGGCATGGCGCGCGATATCATCCTCGGCCTCGAAGTCGTCCTGCCCGATGGCGAGTTGTGGAGCGGCTTTTCCGGTCTGCGCAAGGACAATCGAGGCTACGACCTGAAGCAGCTCTTCATCGGCAGCGAAGGAACGCTCGGCATCATCACCGGCGTCGAGCTCAAGCTGTTTCCGAAACCGGCCCGGGTCGAGACCGCTTATCTCGGTCTCGTTTCGTTCGAAGCGGCCATCACCCTGTTCCGGCAGGCTCGCCGGGCCTCATCCGATCTGATTTCGGCCTTCGAGATCATTGGATCGGAGTGCATCGCGCTCGCGCGCTTGATCGATGCCAACATCGTTTCGCCGGTCGAAGCTCCCGTCCACGTGCTGATCGAACTCTCCGCAAGTGCTACGGTCGATCTGCGCTCCATGCTGGTCGATTTCCTGGCCGGAGCCATTGAGAGCGGTCTGGTTGCCGAGGCCGTCCTTGCTGAAAGCGTCGCACAGGCTAGGGCCTTCTGGGCGATCCGCGAAGGGCTGGTCGAGGGCCAGGCAAGACGCGGCTACCATGTGCGCACCGACCTTGCGGTCAGGATATCGGACATCCCTGCCCTCATCGATCAGGCCCGCCAATTGGTGGCGCTGGAACATCCTGGTTGGCTGCCGCAGGCCTATGGTCATGCCGGCGACGGCAACATCCATTTCAACGTGCTGCCACCGCTTGGGCTCGCCGAGGGTGAAGCTCGTGCCCAGGGCGCGGAGATCACCGCCGGACTCTACCAGATCGTCGGCGCGCTTGGCGGCTCGATCAGCGCCGAGCACGGTATCGGCCGCACCCGTCATCGCACTTTCTGGGCCGGCCTGGCGCCTGCCCATCGCCGGCTCATCACGGCCCTCAAAACAACGATCGACCCTCAGGGGTCAATGAATCCCGGCTGCCTGCTGCCACCAATGGAGACCTTTCCATGAAGCAAAGACTGGCCGCTATCGGCACGGTGGAGGCGCTGCCGCATCGCGTCGCCGCATTCCTCAGCCGCGAGATCGAATCCGGCGACCTCAATCCGGGCACGCGGCTGCCGACCGAGCAGCAGCTCTCGGAAAAATTCGGCGTCAGTCGCAATGTGGTGCGCGAGGCGATCGCTCAACTCAGGGCCGATGGCATGATCGAAGCCCGGCAAGGCGTCGGCGCCTTCGTGCTGGCGCCGGAGCAGCGCGCCTCGATCCGGATCGATGGCGAGGCGCTGAAAGCGACCGGGAATATGGAGCGGCTGTTCGAGCTGCGTTGCATACTGGAAGCCGAGTCAGCTGCGCTCGCCGCCGAACGGCGCGGGCAGGAGCACCTCGACGCAATCAAGGCGGCGCTAGACCGGATGAGCGGCGAGGAGCGCTGGGAAGAAGGCAGCATCGACGCCGACCTTTTGTTCCATCGCGAGATCGCACGGGCGACCGGCAACAATTACATCCACACCTTTATCTCCTTCGTTTGCGAGCAGATCCGCCGCTCGATCCACTACGCGCGCCTCACCAATCCGCTGCACGACCTGGTCGAAGTCAATGTCGGGGAGCATGTGCGCATCTACGAGGCGCTGGTCGCGGGCGATCCCACGGCCGCCGAGGCGGCGATGCGCGCCCACATCGTCGGCGCCGCCGACCGCGTCGGCGTCAAACTGCCAGCATCGCGCGCCGCGCACAGCACAGGGAGGTAGCCATGCCGGTCGGAGGCGCATATGCGATTTCGGACGTCTGCCTGCTCGTCGAAAATATCGAGCGGACGGTTGAATTCTATGTCGAAAAACTCGGCTTCCGCCTGCGGCGTCGCGCCGAGGGCTTTGCCGACTTTCATGGCGAGGGCGTCACGCTGGCGGCGTGGGAGATCGATCACATCAACCGGCACACCGGCGTCTCGAAGTTGAGGTCGCCGCGCCAGGCGCACAAGGTCTGCGTGGCGGTCAGGCTAGACGCGCCCGGCGAGATCGACCGGCTCCATGGCGAACTGGCAGCCAAGGGCGTGCCCTTCTACGGCCCGCCGGAGGATTATGTCTGGAACGCGCGCTGCGCATATTTCACCGATCCCGACGACACGCTTTGGGAACTATACGCCTGGCTCGACGGCGGCCCCGGCGACTATCACGACGAACAGCCGTAGACGACGCCGCGCCACGGGAACGGCGCGCAATGAAGAGACGAGAACGTCTTGCAACAGGAGCAAAAAATGAGTGGGAACAGAGACTACGACATGAACCGCCGCAGCTTCGTGAAAGCCGGCTTCGCCGCTGTCGCGGCAGCTTCGGCCGGAATGCAGCTCGTGCTGACGCCGGGCGCCAAGGCTGCCGGAAAGGTCGTCATCCAGTATGATTGGCTGATGTCCAACGGACAGATTGGCGACATCGCCGCGGTCGCCAACGGCTATTTCAAGGAGGTGGGCCTCGAGGTGGAATTCAGCCCGGGCGGTCCCAATGCGGCGACGGTGCCGCCGGTGATTTCGGGCGCCGCCCAACTCGGCCAGTTTTCCGAAACGCCGCAGCTCTACGCGGCGCGTGCCAGCGGCGTGCCGGTGAAGATCATCGCCTGTGGCTTCCGCACCGGTCCCTATGCCTTCACCTCGAAGCCTGCCAAGCCGATCCGCGGCGTGGCCGACCTCAAGGGCAAAAAGATCGGCATCCAGCCGACGGCGCGCTTCGTCATCGATGAGATCCTGGCCAAGAACGGCATTGATCCGTCCGAGGTCACCGTCGTCAATGTCGGCTTCGACAAGGCGCCGCTGGTGCGCGGCGACGTCGACGCGATTGGCGGATGGATCACCAACACCCAGGCGCTGAGCGTCGTCGGCGACGACAGGATCGATCTTCTGGTGCGCGACCTCGGGCTGAACTCCTATGCCGACGTCTATTTCGCTACCGACACAGCGATCGAACAGGATGCGGAAATGCTGGCGAAATTCATCGGCGCCGTCGCCAAGGGCTGGGGCTGGGTGCACGCCAATCCGCAGGAAGCCGTCAAGAAGATGGTCGAAGCCTATCCGGAAATGGACCTTGGCTGGGAGCAGAAGACGATCAATCTGGTGCTGAAACTCTCCTTTGACGGTGCAACCGCCAAGGACGGATGGGGAACCTTCGATCCCGCCTCGATCGAGGAGCAGCTGGCGCTGCTGGACAAGGTCGGCCAATACCCGAACGGCCGGCCCGCGGCAGCCGATGTCTACACCACCAAGATACTCGAATTGTCGGCCGCCGACCGACCCAAGCTCGACGCGCCCGCCGCTTGATGGCGAAGGCGATCGAGGCCCGCAGGCTGGATGTCGGCTATAGCGGCCGGCAGCCGGTGGTGAAAGTGCTCTCCGGTCTCGACCTGTCGGTCGAGGCCGGCTCCTTCCTGTCGATCCTTGGACCTTCGGGATGCGGCAAGTCGACCCTGCTCCGCGTAGTCGCGGACCTGCTCGATCCGCTCGGCGGCTCGATCACCGTGCTTGGCGACACACCGCATGCTGTCCGTTCGCGGCGCGATGTCGGTTTCGTCTTCCAGGACTCGACCCTGCTGCCCTGGCGCACCGTGCGCGACAACGTCCGCCTGCCGCTCGATGTCGGACAAGGCCGGCTTACCCGGACAATAGACGATCGAACCGACGAGCTGCTTGATCTGATGGGGCTTGCCGGGTTCGGTGAGCGTCTGCCGCACCAATTGTCCGGCGGCCAGCGCCAGCGCGTGGCGATCGCCCGGTCACTGCTCGGGCAACCCAGGCTGCTTTTGATGGACGAGCCCTTCGGTGCGCTGGACGAGATCACCCGCGACCGCCTCAACGACGAGCTTTTGTCGTTGTGGCGGCGCACCGGCGCGACCATCCTTTTCGTTACTCATTCGATCGCCGAAGCCGCCTATCTCGGAGAACGGGTCATCGTTCTCGCCGCCAATCCGGGCCGCCTGGCGAGAGACCTCGACATGCGGCCGTTCAAGCAGGCAGGCAACCGCTGTTCGCGCGAGGATCCGGCGATCGTTGCCGCGATGGCCGAACTGCGCGGCGCGCTGGAACAGGCCTCATGAGGCAGGCGCCCTTGCCATCGGCGCTGGCCGTCGCCCTGCCCGTTTTTGGCGCGGCCTCGATCCTGCTCGCCTGGCAGTTCCTGCTGCCATGGCTCGGCGTGCCGGCCTATATCGTACCGACGCCGACGGCCATATCAGGCGTGTTCCGGAAGAGTCTTGCTTTGCTGCTCAGCAATCTCTGGCCGACGCTGATCGAGGCGCTGGCGGGATTTGTCATCGGCAATCTTGCCGGTGTGCTGCTGGCGGTGCTGTTCGTGCACAGCCGCATCCTGCAGGCGGCCTATTTTCCGGTCGTGCTGTTCTTCAACACCATTCCCATCCTGGCGCTGTCGCCGATTATCATCCTGATCTTCGGGCTCGGCATGACGCCGAAGATCGTGATCGCGGCGGTGATCTGCTTCTTCCCGACGCTGGTCAACATGATCCGCGGGCTGGACTCGGCTAGCGACAACGAGCACGAACTGTTCCGGGTGCTATCGGCTACGCGCTGGGAGATCTTCTGGAGCCTGCGCCTGCCAAGAGCATTGCCGATGCTGTTCTCCTCGCTGAGAATTGCTTCGGCCACGGCCGTGATCGGCACTATTGTCGGCGAGTGGATCGGGTCGGATAAGGGCCTCGGCGCGCTCATCATCCAGGCGACCTTTAACTATCAGTCGGACCGGCTCTATGCGGCAATCGTGCTGTCGTCGTCCTTGTCGATCGCGATGTTCTCAATCGTGGTTCTGCTGGAGCGCCGTGCCATCCGCTATTGACCATTCCGTCGAGCGGCCATCCGCCAGGTTCGCTGTGCGCGGGCTGTAAATTTATTTTTGAATTCCATTTGACTGAATAAATCTTCGGTGCCAGTCTGGCCTCTCTCGAGGGCGCAAGGCATGGCACTGCGGGGAACCAATCAGGAGTTCGGGCGGCCGTACAACCGGCGCATCGTGCTCGAATCCATTCGCCTTCACGGGCCGATCGCCCGCGGCGACATTGCCAGGCGGGTCGGGCTCACCGTGCAGACGGTGTCGACCATCGTTCGCGAGCTGGAAGAGCACGGTTACGTGTTGTCGCTGCGCGAAGAGCCCAAGGGGCGCGGACTGCCCCCGGCAACGCTGCGGATCAATCCGGAAGGCGGCTATGCCGTCGGCATTCACGTCACCCCGCTCGGCATCAATGCCGCGCTGATCAACCTCAGCGGCGATGTCATCGAGAGCAGCTACCGCGAGGCCCCAAATGCAACGCCCGGCCACGCCTTCGAGCTGATCGGCGCCATGGTGCTCGAATTGACAGCACTGCGGCCCGGTGGCCGCGTCCTCGGCATCGGCATGGCGTTGCCCGGGCCGTTTGGCGTGGAGTCCATGAGCTTTGTCGGTCCGACCACCATGACCGGCTGGAAGGATGTGGCGCTGCGCGAGCGGCTGGCCGCCTCGACCGGGCTGCCGGCCTTTTTCGAAACCGACATGGCGGCGGCTGCCATCGGCGAGCGCCTCTATGGCCTCGGCACGGCCTATTCCGAATATTACTATCTCTATTTCGGTGTCGGCCTCGGCGGCGTCATGGTGCATGACGGAGCCGCATTGCGCGGCGCCTGGGGCAATGCCGGCGAAATCGGCCACATTCCCGCGGTGCCGGGCGGCGAGCCCTGCCCGTGCGGCAATCGCGGCTGCCTCGAACGGTATCTTTCGCTCGAGGCGCTGCGGCGCCGCAACGTCGCCAACGCCGACTGGGTGAGCGAGATCGCGCCGATCTTCCGCAACGCCATCACCATCATCGAAAACCTGTTCGACCCCGAAACCATCATCCTTGGCGGGCTGGCCTCCACCGACCTGCTCGAAAGACTGGCCGGCGCGGCCGCGCACCTGCCCAACTCGGTCTCGGCGCGAAGCGACCGTACAACGCCCCGCGTCAGTGTCGCGCGCGGCGGCCAGCATGCGGTCTTGCGCGGCGCCGCCGCGCTTGCCGTCTCAGGGGTGCTTTCGCCACGCTTCGGCCAGATCTTCACCGCCGAACGCGAACGCGGGCGGGATCTCTTGCATAACAAGGGGATCGCGGCATGAGCGAACCGCTGCTGGTGCTCGATAACGTTGCCAAGAATTACGGTGCCATCGAAGCACTGAAAGGCATCAGCTTTTCGATCGGCAAGGGCGAAGTGGTGGCGCTGCTCGGCGACAACGGCGCCGGCAAATCGACGCTGGTCAAGATCATTGCCGGCGGGCTCGAGCCGACCTCCGGCCGCATGCTGTTCGAAGGCAAGGAATTCCTCGCCAAATCCCCTGCCGAGGCCAAGGCCGCGGGGATCGAGACCGTCTACCAGGACCTGTCGCTTTGCACCAATGTCGACGTGGTCGCCAATTTCTTCATGGGCCGCGAGATCACCAGGAAGGTTCTCGGCATTCCGGTGCTCGACGAGCGCGCCATGGAGCAGGTGGTGCAAAAGGCATTGGCCAGCGCCGGCACCCGCATTCCCTCGCTTCGCACCAATGTCGAGCACCTCTCCGGCGGTCAGCGGCAGGCCATCGAGCTCAACCGGTTCGTGCATTTTGGCGGCAAGCTGGTGCTTCTCGACGAGCCGTTCGCAGCGCTCGGCGTCGAGCAGACGCGGCGCGGCCTCGACATGATCCGCCAGGTGGCGAGCCAGGGTATCGGCGTCGTCATCATCACCCATATCATGCAACAGGCCTTCCAGGTCGCCGACCGGATCGTGGTGATCCGGCAAGGCGTCGTGGCTGGCGATGTCGCACGCAGCAAAACAAGTCCCGACGCGGTGATCAACATGATCACCGGAGAGACGCTCGCCGGTGCCGGACCGGCGAGCTGAGGGACAAATGAGGGGTCCGGCGCAAGAGGAGCGAACGACATGAAGAAAATACTTCTTTCCGTCTTCGGTATCCTGGCACTGGCCTTTGCCACGCTCACGCCGGCATTCGCTCAGTCCAAGGGCACCGTCTACTACATGGTGCCGACACTGCTCGATGAGTTCCAGACCGGCTCGGTGAGCGCGCTGGAATTGTTCCTGAAGCAGGTCGGCTACGAGATGAAGACGCTGAACGCCGACAACAAGACCGACGCTCAGCAATCGCAGATGAACGACGTCATCGCGCTGAAGCCGTCGGCGATCATCCTTGCCGCCGTCGATTTCAATGCGTTGAAACCGTCGATCGAGGCCGCCCGTGCCGCCGGCATCCCGGTCGTCGAGTTCGACCGCCAGATCACCTCGACGCCTTCCGACTTCACCTCGGTGGCCGGAACCGTCGAGATCGGCTACGTCGCCGCCGATCAGGCGCAAAAACTCCTGACCGCGAAGAACGGCTCGGTGAAAGGCAAGATCCTGCAGGTGCTCGGCGATCCGGGCGACCCCTACACGCTCGACATCCAGAAGGGTTTCGAGGAGAAGATGAAGGCGTTCCCGGACGTCAAGATCATCTCGCTGCCGGCCATGCAATGGGCGGCGGATGCAGCCGGGACCATCGTCAACGACCAGCTGCTCGCCAACCCCGACATCGACCTGATCTTCAGCCACGCCGCGCATCTTTCGGTCGCTGCCGTCGCCTCGCTCGAGGCCGCCGGCAAGAAACCGGGCGACGTCATGCTGATGAGTTCGAACGGTGCTCCGGTCGGCCTCGACCTGATCCGCAAGGGCTGGCTTAATGTCGAAGTCGAGCAGCCGCTCTACGCCCAGGCCGCGGCGGTCGCCATGTTCATGGACAAGGTGGTCAACAAGCAGGAGATCAAGCCCGGCGAATATGATGTGCTTGGCCTGAAATCGATCCTGACCAAGGAAGCGTGGGGGCCGAACATCAAGATCCCCGGCGCTGCGATCACCAAGGAAAATGTCGATAACCCGGCCTTCTGGGGCAACATGAAGCCGCCGACCGAAACCATAAAGCCGGTCGAATAGCGAACTCGCCAGAAGCTCCGGGCCACACAGGGCCCGGGGCCAACCCTGCAGCCCTGGTGCGTTCGAACGGACGCGCACGGGAACGTTGCAGCAATTTTCAACCGCGCCTGATCTTTCCGAAAACCGAGTGGTTTTTCGGGGTCGGCGCCAACCGGATCCGCAGATGAACCCCCGCACGCGCCAAACCCTCGAGTTCATCCTCGACAATCTTGTCTGGTTCATGCTGGTCTTCGTGCTGGTGGTCTTTTCCATCCTCATCCCGAACTATTTTCAGCTCGGCATCTTCGCCAACATCATCGAGGCCTCGAGCGTGCTCGGCGTCATGTCGATCGGCCTGGCGCTGGTTATCATCGCCGGCCATATGGACCTATCGGTCGAGTCGGTGGCGGCGCTCAGCGCCATGGCGGTCGGCATCCTGTTCTGCTCGTCGGGCATCGGCCTTGGCATCCAGTTGCAGCCGCAATGGCTGATGGTTCCGGTTTCGCTGCTCATCGCGCTTGCCGTCGGCGGCCTCATCGGCGCCTTCAACGGCTATCTGGTGGTCAGGGTGAAGATGAGCGCCTTCATCATCACGCTGGCCTCCTACATCTGGGTGCGCGGCCTGGTGCTGGTCATCTCCGGTGGCCGCTCGGCACAAGACCTTGCGCCGGCAATCCGCTGGTTCGGCATCCAGCGCCTGGGCGGCCTGCCGCTGACTGCCTGGATCGCCATTGCGTGCTTCGTGGTGTTCTCGCTGATCATGGCCAAGACGCCCTTCGGCAGGCACCTGGTCATGATCGGCGGCAACGAGACGGCGACGTTCCGCGCCGGCATCCGCGTCAACCGCAACCTGGTCATAGCCTTCGTTCTGGCCGGCGCCATCGCCGGCCTTGCCGGCTGGCTGCTGGCAATCCGCACCTCCGGCGCCACCGCCAATCTCGGCGTCGGCCTGTTGTTCAACGCCTTCGCCGCGGTCGTCATCGGCGGCGTCAGCCTGAAAGGCGGCGTCGGCACCTTGCCCGGCGTCTATGCCGGCGTGCTGCTGCTCTCGGCCATCAATACGGCGATCAATTTGATGGGCCTGCCGGCCAACTTCACCCAGGTGATCCACGGCCTGCTCGTCCTCGCCGCCGTGCTGCTCGACGCCTTCAAGCAAACCATCCGCCAGAGGCTCGCATGACCGGCCGACCGCAAACCGGTAGACTTTTCGGTAAGGTGGCGCTGATCATCGGTGCGGCCCGCGGCATCGGCAAGGCGATCGCACAACGCTTTGCCGAAGAGGGCGCGACGCTTGTCCTGGCCGATACCGAGGTTGAGGCCGGGCAAGCGACTGCGGACGAGCTCGGCGCCGCCTTCATTCGCACCGACATCTCGCAGATGGCCGATGCGCAAGCCGCCGTGGCGCTGGCGCTCGAGCGTCACGGCCGGCTCGACGTCATGGTCCAGAATGCCGGCATCTATCCCTGGCAATTGCTGGAAAACACCAGTCCCGATGACTGGGACCGGGTCATGGCGGTGAATTTGCGCGGCAGCTTTGTCGCCGCACGCGCGGCGCTGGTGCCGATGAAGGCACAGCGTTTTGGCCGCATGCTGTTCACCTCCTCGATCACCGGCCCGCATGTCACCAGTCCCGGCCACGGCCATTATTCGGCGACCAAGGCCGGCATCAACGGGCTGATCCGTTCGGCTGCGCTCGAATTCTCCGGCTACGGCATCACCGTCAACGGTGTCGAGCCCGGCAACATCCTCACCGAAGGCATAGAGCAGCATCGCGGTGCGGTCTTCATCAAGAACATGGAAGACGCCATCCCGCTCGGCCACCTCGGCAGCCCGCGCGACGTGGCCAACGCCTTCCTGTTCCTGGCCTCGGATGACGCCAGCTACATCACCGGCACGACCATCATCGTCGACGGCGGGCAGCTTTTGCCCGAGGGCAAGGATTTCCGGCTGCTGCCGCCATGATCGTCGATTTCGGCGGCGGTTTCTTCCTGCGCCGGGCGACCGCCGCCGATCGTGCAGCGCTTGCCGCAATCTGTCTCAAGACCGGCGACGCCGGCAAGGACGCCAGCGGCCGCGAGGACGACCCGGAACTGCTCGGTCTCCTCTACACCGTTCCTTACCAGGTGCTCGAACCCGAACTGGCCTTCATAGTCGACAGCCCCTCAGGCGCCGCCGGCTATCTGCTTGGCGCAGCCGACACAGCTGCTTTCAATGCCAGCCTGGCATCGAACTGGTATCCCGACCTGCAGCGGCGCGTGACCGACCCCGGACCCGACAGCTCACGCTGGCGCGGCAGCGACTGGGCGCGGCACCGGATCCATCATCCCGATTTCGCTGTTCCGTCTGCAGTGGCCGCCTATCCGTCGCACGGCCACATCGACCTGTTGCCGCAAGCGCGCAGGAAACGCATCGGCAGGCGCGCGATGGAATTTCTCGAGCAGCGCCTTGCCGCGAGCGGCTCAACCGGCATTCACCTCGAGGTCATGCCGCAGAATGATGATGCGCGAAGGTTCTACAAGGCGATCGGGTTTGAGGTGGTGCAGGTGCCGAAGCGTTGTGTTTATGTGGCGAAACGGCTTGCTCAGGCTCCGGCGATTGCAGGCTGAGCTGCGGCAAGCAATCGCTCAAGTTGCATAGAACCGGGAGGTTTCAACACAGTCCGGGCTAGTTCCAGTCTTGGCGGAGTGTCTACTAGTTCGGTGTGGGCGGCAGAGGAACATGCGCAACCGTTTCTCCCGCCACAATCGAGAACACATAGAGCAGATAGATAGCTAATACCAATAGCGCGAGGAATGAGCCATTGGCGAAAATTCCTGCAACCGTGGTGCTGCGATAAGGTTCAACTGTTGCCTTCTTAAGGATATCTTCTTCGCTGCGGGTTGTCTTCACAACCTGTTCGCCTGGAAGCCGGTTTTTTTCAGCCTCCTTCGATATCTTATCCGCGAGATCTCCTGCGATCACGGCATCATCCGGAAGATGACTCGTAAGCCATCCAGGAATATTTTCGCTCCCGCCCATGCCCATGTGCAAGTAAGATTCAGCTTTCTTTTGTGCTCCGTTAAGTTACTGCATGTTTTAGCTTTCGGCAATCGTTTGCCTTATGGCGAAACAGCAGATCAGACTTAAGCCCCTACGGAAAGGCGTTTTTGATCAGACCAAAGTCCTAGTGGCGTGGCGGTCACATGTGTCTCACCTGGGCCGCGAAGCATTTGCGGGCGGACATACGGCACAACAGCGAAGCCGTTGGTTGCGATCAGAGGTTGCGCCGGGCGGGTCAGCTTGGGCGGTGTAGCCCCTGATTGAACACATTGAGGAAAATGGTGGGCGATGACGGGCTCGAACCGCCGACATCTTCGGTGTAAACGAAGCGCTCTACCAACTGAGCTAATCGCCCGCTCCGGGCCGGACCTTTAAGCAGTTAGGACCGGCTTCGCAAGGCCAAATGAGCGGCCAGCGGCTTGGCCGGGAGCCGGTTTCGGCGACAAAGTTCCGCTTGTCAAAAAACCTTCTGCTGTTTGCTGTTATGCTGTCCGGGTCCGCTTGACACCCGGTGGCTTACCCCTTATCCACCGCCCCAACGACGAACACGGCTGACACGTGCTCGTCCATGCGCGGGTGTAGCTCAGTTGGTTAGAGTGCCGGCCTGTCACGCCGGAGGTCGCGGGTTCGAGCCCCGTCACTCGCGCCATTTCTCCTTCGGGCCACGGCCCTTGGTGTCGGAGAAATGTCGACGTTGATTTGTCAAAAACCGTCTTCGTTCATGATGTAATCCATACGGTCTCACCCCCTCGCCAGCAGCGCCTCGACTTCCTGCAGCGTCGGCATGGACGGCGCGGTGCCCGGGCGCGTCACCGAGATGCCGGCGACGGCGCAGGCGAAGCGCACCGCCTGCACGGGTTCGATCCCTCTCGACAGCGCCGCCGCCAGGCCGCCATTGAAGGCGTCGCCCGCGCCGGTGGTCTCGATGACCGGGCCGGCAGCGACCGCCGCGACATGCTCGGATCGATCGGCCGTGTGCAGCAGCGCACCCTTTTCACCAAGCGTCACGATGACCGCGCCAACGCCCTTCTCCAGCAGGCTGTCGGCGGCACGGCGGGCATCGTCGATCGAGGACACCTTGATGCCGGTCAGTTCCTCGGCCTCGGTTTCGTTCGGCGTGACATAGTCGCACAGCGTATAGATGCGATCCGGAAGCTTTGCCGCCGGCGCCGGGTTGAGGATGGTGGTCACCCCTGCCCCGCGCGCGATCTCCAGCGCCCATAGCGCCGCCTCGATCGGCTGCTCGAGCTGGGTGACGAAGACGCCGGCCGCGCGGATCAGGCCGGCATTGGCCTCGATATCGGCGGGCGAAATCAGCATGGCCGCACCGGGACTGACGATAATGGCGTTGTTGCCGCTCGTCTCCTCGATGAAGATATAGGCGGCGCCGGTGTAGCTTTCCGGCGTGTCGATGACGGCGCTCTTCACGCCGGCCTGCGACCAGGTCTGTCTCGCCATATCGGCAAAGGGATCGACGCCGAGGCGGGTCAGGAAGGTGACATCGGCGCCGAGCCGGCCGGCCGCTACCGCCTGATTCGAGCCCTTGCCGCCGGGGCCGAGCGCGAAGGACGTGCCCAGGATAGTCTCGCCCATGCGAGGCTGGCGGGCGGCGCGGTAGGCCGTGTCGGCGACGAAGACACCCAGTATGACGATCGGTCTGCCCGGCATGTCGCTACTCCGCATCCGGCGGCACGACGCCCTTGCGGAATGCGAAGCAGCCATAGAAGCGGCGCTCGCCAGTCTGGATGACGCAATAAGCCTTCTTGGCGCGCTCGTAGAAGGCGTAGCGCTCGACCGAGATCATCGGCCAGGCCTTGCCCTCGGCGGCATCGATCTCTTTTTGCACTTCCTGCTGCACGGCGGGAATCTCGTCCGGCTTGCCGACGATTTCCATGCGCGCGGCGGCATCGTCGACGAAGGTGTCCAGCGGATAAAGCGACAGCACCGCCTTGACGACCTCCGCTGCCGATGCGTCGATGCGCAGCAGCTTGCCAAGCACGGTCTGGCGCGCCACCGAATCGGATGGGAAATTGGTGTCGGCGATAATCAGATCGTCGCCGTGTCCCATCGCCCGCAGCGCCTGCAGCACATCGGCATTGAGCAGGGGATTGAGTCCTTTGAGCATGGTATTCCTCGCGAGGTTTGCTGGGGCGAAATCAGAGCCGCTTGCCGGTCTCTGCGTCGAAGAGATGCACCTGGTCGAGCCGCGGTTTCAGGTGCAGGGTGTCGCCCGGCTTGAAGTCGTGGCGCTCACGGAACAGCGCCACCATCTCGCCCTCGCCGAAGCGCAGGAACACGAGAGTCTCGGAACCGGTCGGCTCGACCACCGAAATCATCGCCGGAACACCATCTGGATGGATTTCGAGATGCTCGGGCCGCACGCCGTAGACGACATTGCGGCCATCTTCCACGGTATTGCTCGATGCGATCGGGAACGGCCTCCTGGCGATCTCGACGACCGGCCTGTCGCCCTTGCGCACGACGCCCTTGAGCAGGTTCATCGAGGGCGAGCCGATGAAGCCGGCGACAAACAGGTTGGCCGGCCGGTCGAACAATTCCAGCGGCGCGCCGACCTGTTCGATGCGACCATCGCGCATCACCACGATCTTGTCGGCCATGGTCATGGCCTCGATCTGGTCGTGGGTGACGTAGATGGTGGTGGTCTTCAGTCGTTGGTGCAGTTCCTTGATCTCGGTGCGCATCTGGACACGCAGCTTGGCATCGAGATTGGAGAGCGGCTCGTCGAACAGGAACACCTGCGGGTTGCGCACGATGGCGCGACCCATGGCGACGCGCTGGCGCTGGCCGCCCGAGAGCTGGCGCGGATAGCGCTTGAGGTAGGGGTTGAGGTCGAGGATGTCGGCGGCGCGCTTGACCCGCTCAGTGACCACCGCCGGATCAGTTTTGCGCAGCTTGAGAGCAAAGGCCATGTTCTGCTCGACCGTCTTGTGCGGATAGAGCGCGTAGTTCTGGAACACCATGGCGATGTCGCGCTTGGCCGGCGGCAAATGGTTGACGACGCGCTCGCCGATGGCGATGGTGCCGCCGGAAACCGTTTCCAGCCCGGCCACCATCCTCAGCAGCGTGGACTTGCCGCAGCCGGAAGGCCCGACCAGCACCACGAACTGTCCGTCGGCGATGTCGACGCTGACATCGTGCAGAACCTTGACGGTTCCGAACGCCTTGGCCACATTGCGGATCGCGACTTGAGCCATCATTCCCCCTTCAGTTGCCGTGAAGCTAAACAACGCAAACGGCGAGGGCAAGTCGGTCTCTTATAGATAAAAAACCCATTCACGTTGACACCGCACTTCGTTGTGCGAATAGTGACAGTGCCCGGCCTATGACCCTGTTCCGGGCGCACCGGTACGCTTGTCCGGCACTGAATGCCAAGCGTCGCGGGAGGGAGAATTCGGGCCGCTATTTACGGGAGTCGCTGTCGTTGGGGAACATAATCGGCGCTCCACCATCTGAACCAATTCACGATTGATCTTCTGGGAGGAACGAGATGAAAGTCAGCCTTTATAACCAACTTGTCCGCGCCGGGGCCACCCGCCGCGACGTGCTGAAGGGAGCGGCCAGCATGGCCGCCCTCGCCGCGGCCTCAAGCGCCGGACTTGGTGCCCTGACGCGCCCGGCTGCGGCCGCCGATGACCTGCGCGCGCAGATCCTGCAGATCCCGGGCGTCGGCAAGGGTCAGCCGACCGATGCCGATTTCCAGCAGGTCGGCGAGCTTTGCCTGGGCGCCACCAAGGCCAATGTCAAGGAAGGCGAATTCGCCGGTGTCGAACTCACCTTCATGGGCCTCAACAATCAGAACCTGCACAATGTGCTGTTTCGCGGCTTCCTGAAGCCGTGGGAGACCTATACCGGCGCCAAGATCAACTGGATCGACCTGGCGCAGGCTGACTACAACGCCCGCCTGCAGCAGTCGATTGCGACCGGCACCGTCGATTTCGACATCATCGAAATGGGAGCACCGTTCGAAGGCGACGTCTGCGGCAAGGGTCTCACCTCCGAGATGCCGGACTGGGTCAAGGACCAGATCGACATGAAGGACGTCGTGGCCTATCTGCAGCCGCCGGTCGGCACCTGGGACGGCAAGCAATATCGCGTCACCGTTGACGGCGACGCGCATAACTTCAACTACCGCACCGACGTGTTCGCCGATGCCGACCTCGCCAAAGCCTGGAAGGACGGCGGCGGAGAAGGCGAATGGGGCGTGCCGAAGACCTGGCAGCAGGTGCAGGCGGTGACGAAATTCCTCAAGGGCAAGCAGGTGAACGGCCAGGATGTCTTTGGCTACCTCGATGCGCCCAAGCCCTGGGGCGGTTTCGGCTTCTATTTCCTCGGCAGCCGCGCCAGCGCCTACGCCAAGCATCCCGATGACAAGGCATGGCTGTTCGATGCCGACACGATGAAGCCGCGCGTCAACAATCCGGCATGGGTGCGGGCGATCCAGGACGTCATCGATGCCCTGCCCTCCGAACCTGCCGACCAGATCAACGCCGACCCGAATACCACCGCCTTCCAGCAATTCCTGGCAGGCACCGGTTCGATGGTCACCTGGTGGGGCGACGTCGGTTCGAACGTCAAGACCAACGATTCCTCGGTCGTCGGCGACATCACCGGCTTCTCGATCCTGCCGGGCTCGGACGATGTCTACAACTCCAAGACCGGCCAGTGGGACAAGCTCGCCAGCGGGCCGAACCATGCGCCGAACTGCGCCTATCTCGGCTGGGGCGTCTATGTCATGGCCCGCGTCGACGGCGACGAAAAGAAGAAGAAGGCGGCCTGGTCTGCCGCCGCCCATCTCGGCGGCAAGGACCTGTCGCTCTGGTGCGCGGCCTATCCGTCGGGTTTCCAGCCCTATCGCAACTCGCATTTCAACATTCCGGAATGGGTGGCGGCGGGCTACGACGAGGCGTTCATCACCTCGTATCTGAAGTCGGAAGCCGACAGCTACAACCATCCGAACGCGGCGATCGAGCCGCGTATCCCCGGCATCTTCCAGTATTACAGCGCCGCCGAGGACATTTTGGCCAACACCTTTGCCGGCAAGATGAAGGCGCAGGAAGGCGCCGACGCCATCGCAGCCGCCTGGGAGAAGCTGACCGACCAGATCGGCCGCGACAACCAGATCAAGCTCTACAAGGCCTCACTCGGCATGTAGGTTGAGATAGTGAAACTTGGTCCGGCGGCGTACAGCCGCCGGACCTCCCCTTGACCGACTTGGCCTCGACCGGCTCGGCCGGTCATCGAGCCTCCTGTGAACGGGCAAGACGCGTGGCTGACCGGACCCTGGCTGACCAGACTCTGTCGACAAGTGAATGGCCGGCAGGCGCCGTGCCATCCGACCTGATACCGCGGAGCCGCAAACGGCTTGGCTGGGCGCTGATGGCTGCTGCAACGCTAGGCCTTCTGGCGGTGATTGCGCTGCAGATCCTTTACAAGAGCGATGTCGACACTATCGGCTTCGAGACGTGGCGGCCGGTGGTCTACGCCTATGTGCTGTGGGGTGTCGCGCTCGGCATCGGCCAGGTGCTGACGCGCGGCGAGGATGGCCAGCGCGCGTTGTTCCTGCTGCCGGCGCTGCTGTTCACCATTGCCATGGTGATCTTCCCGACATTGTTCGGCTTCTACATCGCGCTGACCGACTGGAACCTCAGTTCCTTCAGCGGCCGGCAGTTCAACGGGCTCGACAATTTCTGGCAGATGCTGAACGACGCCTATTATCGCAACGCCCTGTTCAACATGGTGCTCTACGTGCTGGCCGTGTTCGTCGAATATGTCATCGCCTTTGGCCTGGCGCTGCTGCTCAACGCGCAGATCCGGGCGCGAAAATTCTTCCGCGTCGTCTTTCTCATGCCCCTGATGCTGTCGCCGGTGGCTGTGTCGTGGATGATCGGCAAGTCGCTGATGGAATACCGCTTCGGGCCGGCCGCAACGCTGGCGCGGCATCTCGGCTGGGAAAACCCGGCCTTCTTCTCCAATCCGATCACCGCCCGCATCTCGATCATGGTGCTCGATGCCTGGACGTTCATCCCGTTCATGATGATCATGCTGCTTGCCGGCCTGCAGGCGATGTCGCGCGAGGTGCTCGAGGCAGCGCGTGTCGATGGCGCCACCGCCTGGCAGACCTTCTGGCAGGTCACCTTCCCGCTGATGCTGCCGGTCTCGGTGACGGCGGTCATCCTGCGCATCATCTTCAAGCTGAAGCTCGCCGATATCATCATCACCGTTACCTCCGGCGGCCCGGGCGGCGCGACTGATTCGGTGTCGAGCTTCATCTACCGCGAATATCGCGACCGTTCGAATGTCGGCTACGGCACGATGCTGGCGATGGCCTATTTGATCATCATCATCGTGTTTGTGACCTGGCTACTGAAATTCGCCAGCCGCTTCGTGCGCAACGTCAACTGATCGGGCCGGCAAGATGAGCGTTCAAACCACCGACTTTGCCGCCTCCGAAATCCGCTCGCCGGCGGCGTTCTTCGCCAACCGCGTCTTCATCTACGGTGCCCTCATCTTCTGGGCCTTTATCTGCCTGTTCCCAATCTATTGGACGATAACCACCTCGTTCAAGACCGCGGTCGACGTCACCCAGGGCCATCTGATCCCGTTCGTCGATTTCAAACCCGACTGGAAGGGCTGGCGTTCGCTTGGCCTGTCGCCGGACTCGATCTTTCGGACGTCGACGGTGCGCGACGAATTCATCAAGCGCTTCATGAATTCGGTCATCACTTCGGTCGGCGCGTCGACCCTCGCCATCGTCATCGGCAGCCTCGCCGCCTATGGGCTGACCCGCTATCGTTACAAGTTCGCCTGGTTCAGGAACGAGGACATTTCCTTCTTCTTCCTCTCGCAGTTGATCCTGCCGCCGGTGGTATTGGCCCTGCCCTTCCTCGTGCTCTACCGGGAAGTCGGCCTGCTCGACACGCGCGTCGGGCTGATCCTGCTCTACACGCTGATGGTACTGCCGATCGTCATCTGGATCATGCGCGACCAGTTCAATTCGATCCCTGTCGAGCTGGAGGAGGCAGCACTCGTCGATGGCCTGTCGATCTGGGGTGCCTTCTTGCGCATCGTCATGCCGATCGCGCTGCCGGGCATGGTCGCGGCCTTCATCCTGGCGATGGTGCTGTGCTGGAACGAGTATTTCTTCGCCGCGCTTTTGACCTCGACCGATGCCAAGACCATTCCTGTCATGGTGGCGAGCCAGACCGGCTCACAAGGCATCAACTGGTGGTCGATGGCAGCGCTTGCCACCGCGGCCATCACACCGCTCGCCGTCATCGGCATTGCGCTCGAGCGTTACCTGATCATGGGCATGACGGCGGGCGCGGTGAAATAGGCGATGGCCAACAAATACTGGTTCGCACGCAACAGGCGCGGCAGCGGCTACGCCAAAGGCGTGATGCCGATCAGTTGGGAAGGCCGGGCCGTAGTCGCCGGTTTTGTGATGGCGATGATTGCCGGCGGCTTGATCATGCTGCTTCTCGGCCTCTACGCGAACCTGATGGCACTCGGCATCGTGATTTACGTCCTGCTGGCTATCTGCGGCGCCGGCACGTTCATCTGGGCTGCGGCGACCAAGGTCGATCCCGAAAAGACCATGGCCGACTATCAGGCGGAAAGGCTAAGAGCCCGGTCGTCCGGGATCTAGACAGCACCTAACCCAAAAGTGTTGCCCGCAAATGATCGAGGATCATGGCAACCCCTTTTTGCCCCAGTTCCGCCGAGGCTTCGGGCGCACTTGCCGTGTACCAGCCGGTGTTGTCGGCGAAGCGGCCCGCATCCACCGCTTCCGGGCACAGCGCCAGCATCAGTGACGTCTCGCCGGTGCCGGCATGGTCGAACGGGTACTGGCTGTGCATTGAAGCCGGCATCAGCGGATGCACCTGTACCCAGTTGAAGAAATTGCTGCCCTCGGCGTGCTCGGCATAATAGTCAGCCATCGCCGCAGAGCCCCACCAGCCTTCGCCGCGTTCTTTCTCCAGGAAGCGGAAGATCGCTTGTCGGCCGGCGGCCTTGAAGGCGAGATCGGTTGGCATGCCGGCAGCAAAATTCTCGGTTTGGTGGTGAATGATGGCGTGGATGTTGCGGAAGCCAATGCGCAGCAAGCTGTAGAACAATTCTTCCGCAAATGGCGCCAGCACATTGCCGCCGACCTGCACCGAGCCGCTGCCTTCCGGCGCCGCAACGGCATAGCTTGCCGCGCCGTAATAGAAGGGCGGCAGAATGACGATTTCGGCCTCCGTTTCGAACAGTTCCAGGCTCTTGACCACGGCCAGCGTGTCCATGCCGACGGCCATGTGCTCGCCGTGATATTCGAGCACACCGAGCGGCAACACGACCGGCCGGTTCTCGGCGATCGCCTTGCGGATATGGTGCGGCAGCATCAGTTCGTAGCGCATGACACCTACTCCATATTGGTGTGGCGGGCGCGCATCGCTTCCGGCGAGACGCCGGTCAGATCCCTGAGCTTCAGCACCATCACTTCGAAGAGGACGAACAGCGCGCCTTCGAACACCGAGCCCATCGGCAGGACGGATGTCTTTTCCGGACCCTGGTCGTCGGCCATGGTCTGAGCCGGGATAAGCAGCGTGAAGTCGGCCAGCTTCGCGGCAGTGCTGTCGGCTTGCGCGGTGAGCAGCAGGACGACGGCACCGGCCTCGCGCGCGACCCGCATCAAGGTCAGCACCGTCGATGTCTCGCCCGGGCCGGAGCTGGCGAGGAAGACATCGCCCGCGCCCAGCGGCGGCGTGGTCATGTCGCCGACGACCGACACCGGCAGACCGAGATGGTAGAGCCGCATGGCAAAACCCTGGACCTGCAGCGCCTCGCGGCCGCAGCCATAGGTGACGATCTTTTTCGCGCCGGCCAAGATGGCGCAAGCCGCGTCAATGCGGCTTTCGTTGATACGCTCCAGCACGGTGCCAAGCTCGCTCAGCGCAATCCCAAACAGGTTTTCGCCGTCGTCCGTCATGACATTTGCACCAGCTTGCAGGTACCGGAGAACCACATGAACATCTCAGTCACATTTGCCCCGAACAGCTTGTTTTCATTCATGCTATCACCGCGAAAATTGGTGTCCAACGACACGCAGTGCTTTTGATGCGCTACAGCCGTGATAGTGTCACGGCAAATCGTAAATGAGGAAACGACAGCATATGAAGACACGGCATTTCGACCGCATCGGCAATGGCGGCATCAACTTCACCGAGCTCGGCTTCGGCACCGCGCCGCTCGGCAATCTCTATCGCGCCGTGTCCGATGAGGATGCCAATGCCACGCTGGAGGCGGCATGGCGGGTCGGCTGCCGCTACTACGACACAGCACCGCTCTATGGGCTCGGCCTCGCAGAAACGCGGCTTAATCCGTTCCTGCGTTCGAAGAGGCGCGACGACTACGTGCTGTCGAGCAAGGTCGGGCGCATCATGCGCGCCTGCCCGCCGGAACAGCGCACCGGCATCGGCAAGTTCTTCGACACGCCGTCGCGCCGCGAGGTCTACGACTACAGCTATGACGGCGTCATGCGCTCGTTCGAAGCCTCGCTGGAACGGCTCGGCGTCGACCGCATCGACATCCTCTTCGTGCACGATGTCGATATCTTCACTCATGGCAGCAAGGAAGCCTCGGACCAGCGCATCCAGGAATTCATGAGCTCCGGCTACTATGGATTGCTGGCACTGCGCGACCAGGGCGTAATCGAGGCGTTCGGCGGCGGCATCAATGAGTGGCCGGTTGCCCAGACGCTGGCCGAGCGCGGCGATTTCGACCTGTTTCTGCTTGCCGGGCGCTATACGCTGCTGGAGCAGGAGGCGCTGCAGTCTTTCCTGCCTCTATGCCAGCAACGCGGCATCGGCATCGTTCTCGGCGGGCCGTACAATTCCGGCATTCTGGCAACCGGGCCGAAGCCCGGCGCCTACTACAATTATTCGGAAGCGCCGCAGGATATCATGGACCGCGTCACCCGCATCGAGGCCGTCTGCAAGCGCCACGGCGTGCGCCTGATCGAGGCGGCGCTGCAGTTCCCGCTGTTGCATCCTTCGGTCGTGTCGGTAATCCCGGGTGGCCAGCGGCCGGGCGAAGTCGAAAGCAATCGCTCGCTGCTCGACGCGAAGCTGCCATCAGCGCTGTGGGCCGATCTCAAGACAGAAGGCTTGATGCGCACGGATGCGCCGACGGCATAGCGCCGCCTTTTCCAACGACACCGCGGGCACAGAAAAGAAAAACCGGATATGCCGGCTTTTCTTTTCTCTGAAAGACTTAAGGAGGCGCTTAGTTGACCGCGTCCTTGAGGCCCTTGCCGGCCGAGAACTTCGGCACGGTGCGCGCCGGGATCTTCACTTCCGCACCGGTCTGCGGATTGCGGCCGGTCGACGCGGCGCGTTTTGACACGGTGAAATTTCCGAAGCCGACAAGCCGGACATCGCCGCCCTTTTTCAGTTCGCCGGTGATGACGGAAAACACCGCATCAACCGCCGACTGCGCGTCACCCTTCGAAATACTCGCGGCATCGGCGACAGCGGACACCAGTTCGTTCTTGTTCATAAAAATTCCCTTCCATGAGAAAACCGGAACACTCGACTCATCCGGCAGGAAACGGACTTTAGAAAGAAGCGCTCCGGCAACCAAGTCGAAAAGCGCCAAGAAAGTCGAAAAAAGCCCGGAAATCCGGGGTTCTTCACATGAAAAAGCCGGGCTCAAGGCCCGGCTCTCTCTTTGTGCATTGCAACTTTAGCAAGAACTAATGCGCCAGCGATTTACCAGCCTCGTCTCCGACATCGACCACGGCCGGCGCATTGACGGGTTCGACCCACTGGATCGGTTCCGGCATGCGCACCAGCGCATGGCGCAACACTTCACCAACGCGTGAGACCGGAATGATTTCCATGCCGCTCTTCACGTTCTCCGGAATCTCCGCCAGATCCTTAGCGTTCTCTTCCGGGATCAGCACCTTCTTGATGCCGCCGCGCAGTGCGGCAAGCAGCTTTTCCTTAAGGCCGCCGATCGGCAGCACCCTGCCGCGCAGCGTGATCTCGCCGGTCATCGCCACATCGGCCTTGACCGGGATACCGGTCAACACCGAGACGATCGCCGTCGCCATCGCCACGCCAGCCGACGGTCCGTCCTTAGGCGTTGCGCCTTCTGGCACGTGCACGTGGATATCGCGCTTGTCGAACAGCGGCGGCTCGACGCCGAAATCGATGGCCCGCGAGCGGACGTAAGAGGCCGCCGCCGAGATCGATTCCTTCATCACGTCGCGCAGATTGCCGGTCACCGTCATGCGGCCCTTGCCGGGCATCATGACGCCTTCCACCGTCAACAGCTCGCCGCCGACTTCCGTCCAGGCGAGCCCGGTGACCACGCCGACCTGATCGTCGCTCTCGACCTGGCCGAAGCGGAAGCGCGGAACACCAAGGTAATCGGCAAGATTGTCCGCCGTGATGTTGATCGTCTTCTTCTTCGTCTTCAGGATCTCGGTCACCGCCTTGCGCCCGAGCTTCATCAGCTCGCGCTCCAGGCTCCTGACGCCCGCTTCACGGGTGTAGGTCTGGATGATGCCGCGGATCGCGTCCTCGCCGACGGAGAACTCCTTCGGCTGCAACGCGTGGTCGCGGATCACCTTGGGCATCAGGTGACGCTTGGCGATTTCGATCTTCTCGTCCTCGGTGTAACCGGCGATACGGATGATCTCCATGCGGTCCATCAAGGGCGCAGGGATGTTCAGCGTGTTCGCCGTCGTCACGAACATCACGCTCGACAGGTCGTATTCGACCTCGAGGTAATGGTCCATGAACGTCGAGTTCTGCTCGGGATCGAGCACCTCGAGCAAAGCCGATGACGGATCGCCGCGGAAATCCTGGCCCATCTTGTCGATCTCGTCGAGCAGGAAGAGCGGGTTGGATTTCTTCGCCTTCTTCATCGACTGGATGACCTTGCCGGGCATCGAGCCGATATAGGTGCGGCGGTGACCACGGATCTCGGCCTCGTCGCGCACGCCGCCCAGCGCCATGCGGATGAACTCACGACCGGTCGCCTTGGCGATCGACTTGCCGAGCGAGGTCTTGCCGACGCCGGGAGGTCCGACGAGGCACAGGATCGGCCCCTTCAGCTTCTTCTGGCGGCTCTGCACGGCGAGGTATTCGACGATGCGGTCCTTGACCTTGTCGAGGCCGAAATGATCCGTATCGAGCACGTTCTGGGCAAAGGCCAGATCCTGCTTGACCTTGGAGTTCCTGCCCCACGGGATCGACAGCAGCCAGTCGAGATAGTTGCGCACGACGGTCGATTCAGCCGACATCGGCGACATCGTCCGCAGCTTCTTCAGTTCGGCTTCTGCCTTTTCGCGGGCCTCCTTGGAGAGCTTGGTCTTCTTGATGCGCGCCTCGATCTCGGCGGCCTCGTCGCGGCCGTCCTCGCCTTCGCCGAGCTCCTTCTGGATCGCCTTCATCTGCTCGTTGAGGTAGTATTCGCGCTGCGTCTTCTCCATCTGGCGCTTGACGCGCGAGCGGATGCGCTTCTCGACCTGGAGCACCGAGATTTCGGCTTCCATGAAGCCCATCGCCTTCTCCAGCCGTTCCTTGACGGAAAGCGTGGCGAGCATCTCCTGCTTCTCGGGGATCTTGATGGCAAGATGCGAAGCGACCGTGTCGGCGAGCTTGGAATAGTCGTCGATCTGGCTGGCGGCACCCACCACTTCGGGCGAGATCTTCTTGTTCAGCTTGACGTAGTTCTCGAAGTCGGTGACGACGGAACGGGCCAGCGCCTCGACCTCGACCTCTTCCTCCTCCGGTTCGACCAGCGCCGCAGCACGGGCTTCATGGAAGTCGGGACGGTCGGTGAACGCGACGATTTTCGCGCGCGAGGCGCCTTCGACCAGCACCTTCACGGTGCCGTCCGGCAGTTTCAGCAATTGCAGCACATTGGCGAGCGTGCCGATGTCAAAGATGGCATCGGGCTCCGGATCGTCGTCGGCGGCATTCATCTGGGTCGCAAGCAGGATCTGCTTTTCCTGACCCATCACTTCTTCCAGCGCCTTGATCGACTTTTCACGCCCGACGAAGAGCGGAACGATCATGTGCGGGAACACCACGATGTCGCGCAGTGGGAGGACTGCGAAGACGCCGTCGCTGGGAGCCTTGGATAATTTGGCCATTGTCCAACCTTTCATGTCGCGGCCGCCAATCGGCCAACCGCGAATCTCATATTAACGACCGGGGATCGTTCCGCCTACCACCGTTTGTGACGGGAGTTTTACAGCACAGAATTCGGCACCACGGCCTTCTGCCATTAGTTGGAGGCACAGGGGGTAAAGATCAAGGGTCAACACGGTCCGTCCCTCCAATCCGCGGCCATTACGCGGCGCCGTACGCAGTGTGCGACAGCAAAACGGCGCCCTGCGGCGCCGTTTCACAAAAATCCATTGCCGGCTCACGTCAGGCGCTGACGTTGCCCTTCTTTTCCTTCTGCTCGGAATAGATGTAGAGCGGCCTGGCGTTGCCTGACACCACCTCTTCCGAAATAACGACTTCGCGCACGCCTTCCAGCGCCGGCAGCTCGAACATGGTGTCGAGGAGGATCGCTTCCATGATCGAACGCAGGCCGCGCGCGCCGGTCTTGCGCTCGATGGCGCGCTTGGCGATCGCCGACAGCGCGTTCTCGTGGAAGGTCAGGTCAACATTCTCCATCTCGAACAGCCGCTGATACTGCTTGACCAGCGCGTTCTTCGGCTCGGTCAGGATCTGGATCAGTGCCGGCTCGTCGAGGTCCTCCAGCGTCGCCAGGACAGGCAGACGGCCGACGAACTCGGGAATGAGGCCGAACTTCAACAGATCCTCAGGCTCGACCAGGCGGAAAACATCGCCGGTGCGCCGATCCTCGGGCGAAGCGACGATGGCGCCGAAACCGATCGAGGTCTTCCTGCCACGATCCGAGATGATCTTGTCCAGGCCGGCGAAAGCGCCGCCGCAGATGAACAGGATGTTGGCGGTGTCGACCTGCAGGAATTCCTGCTGCGGATGCTTCCGGCCGCCCTGCGGCGGCACGGAGGCGACAGTGCCTTCCATGATCTTCAGCAGTGCCTGCTGCACGCCCTCGCCCGACACATCGCGGGTGATCGAGGGATTGTCCGACTTGCGCGAGATCTTGTCGATCTCGTCGATGTAGACAATGCCGCGCTGGGCGCGCTCGACATTGTAGTCGGCCGACTGCAACAGCTTCAGGATGATGTTCTCGACGTCCTCGCCGACATAGCCGGCCTCGGTCAGCGTCGTCGCGTCGGCCATGGTGAAGGGGACGTCGATGATGCGGGCCAGCGTCTGCGCCAGCAGCGTCTTGCCGCAGCCGGTAGGGCCGATCAGCAGGATGTTCGACTTCGCCAGCTCGACGTCGTTGTTCTTGCCGGCATGGGCGAGGCGCTTGTAGTGGTTGTGGACGGCCACCGACAGCACACGCTTGGCGTAGGGCTGGCCGATGACATAGTCGTCGAGAACCTTTAGGATTTCCTGCGGGGTCGGCACGCCCTCGCGCGACTTCACCATCGAGGTCTTGTTCTCCTCGCGGATGATGTCCATGCACAGTTCGACGCATTCGTCGCAGATGAACACCGTCGGCCCGGCGATCAGCTTGCGCACTTCGTGCTGGCTTTTGCCGCAAAACGAGCAATAAAGCGTGTTCTTGGAATCACCGCTGTTGTTGCCGACCTTGCTCATTTTCATGTCCTTTCATGGCCGCCCGCCGATGGTCTGGTTGAAAGGGCGCATATTCAATCTATCGCGGGAATCCGCCGCCGCCAGTGCCCCGGCTCCCGCAACGCATTCCGTACGAAACACAAATCGGAAAACGGGGCAATGATTCGAACAACCCCACGCAAAGCTAAGCCGTCGAAAATCAACATAGCCTTAACGTAGGCAATTGCACCCGTCGAGGGAACAGCCAATTGTGGCCGAAATGCCGCAAGCTGCGCCAAAAGCGTGTGATCCCCGCCACTCACTGCCACCGCGTGCCTATAAGGCAATACCTTCGACCGGCTCACGTGACGAAATGACCTTGTCGATGAGGCCGAAATCCCTGGCCTCGTCGGCAGTCATGAAATGGTCACGGTCGAGCGTTTTTTCAATCTCATCGTAGCTCTTGCCGGTGTGCTTGACGTAAACCTCGTTGAGGCGGCGCTTCAGCTTGATGATGTCCTGGGCATGGCGCTCGATATCGGAGGCCTGGCCCTGGAAGCCGCCGGACGGCTGGTGGACCATGATGCGGGCGTTCGGCGTCGCAAAGCGCATGTCCTTGTGGCCCGCCGTCAAGAGCAGCGATCCCATCGATGCGGCCTGGCCGATGCACAGCGTCGACACGGCAGGCTTGATGAACTGCATGGTGTCGTAGATCGCCATGCCGGAGGTGACGACGCCGCCGGGCGAGTTGATATAAAGGTTGATTTCCTTCTTCGGATTCTCCGCCTCGAGGAACAGCAGCTGCGCGCAGACCAGCGTCGCCATGCCGTCCTCGACCGGGCCGGTGATGAAAATGATGCGCTCCTTGAGGAGCCGCGAGAAAATGTCATAGGCCCGCTCGCCGCGATTGGTCTGTTCGACCACCATCGGAACGAGGTTCATGTAGGTTTCGACGGGGTTCTTCATGGACTATCCCTTTTTGAGGATGGGATTCCGGCGCCGGAGATTTGCAATCGGGCAGAATCGGTTCTGGATCGTTATTGTGTAAATAGGATGCCGGCTCACCCTAGCGCAAGGCCGCCTCTCCTAGCCATCCGGTTAAGTCGAATCAAGGTTTCCAAACCAAGTTTCGCCCGTCGCCGTGCCGGCAGCCCTCTCCTGCCGCCGGAAGGGACGCTCATGCTTGGCCGTTGTTTAGCAGTTTCTTAACCGCATCGCTTAACGAAAAGCGGTGAAACCGCTTTTTCCAGCCGCGGCTTGCCCTACAATCCAACGTTGAACCCGCTTCACGCAGTTCAAACAGGGGGAGTGCGATGATCAGGAAAACTGCTTCCTTGGCTCTTACCGGCATCGCCGTACTCGGCATGGCATCCGAAACGGCTGCCAGCGGACGCGCGGTTGAATGCTACGAGAAGGTCAACCGGCCGGCCGTCTACGACACGGTCTATGAGGACGTGCTCGTCAGTCCGGCCGGCCAGCAGGTGGAATACGAGGCGCCAATCTACGGGACGCGCGAGCGCGTAGTGCAGATCGCGCCGGCGCGCGTCAGCTACGAGATCGCGCCCGCCATCACCCGCACCATCTACCGGTCCGTGAGGGTCGACGACGGCGGCTATTCCTGGGAATGGCGCATCATCAATGGTCGCAAGGTCCTGTGCAAGGTCAGGCACAAGGCGCGCTATGAACGTGTGGCCGAGATCGTCGTGGTTGAGCCGGAACGCCGGCGGCGCGTTGTCCTCCCCGCCGAATACGAGAGCGTCGCCGAAGAGGTGCAGGTGCGGCCGGAGCAACGGCGCATCATCGACATTCCAGCGTCTTATCAGACAGTGGCGCGCCGCGTGGTGGTCAGGGAGGGCTCATCCAGCTGGCGGCGCGTGCATATTCCGAGGCATTGCCGATACTAGGCGCTCAGGCCGCCTCGGCCCTGAGCCATTTCTTCAGGCCGTCGACATCGCCATTGCCGACGCAGGCCGCAACCCTTCTGCCAACTGCCGCGCCGAACTTGTAGCCGTGGCCGGAGCAGGCCGAGACGACCAGGCATCTGCCCTTTTGGTGGGCCAGAAATTTCTGGTCGGCGGTGAAGGTGTAGGCGCAGGTGACCACCTCGGTGACCTTGTACTCCGCGATACGGGCAATCGGCGGCGAAAACAGATTGCGGATCGCCTCACCCTCGCCCGGTACCGGTTGACGGTTCCAGTCGGCATCGCTGGTCGGTACTCGGTGCAGGCCTGACCCGAACTTCATACCGGCGCCGCCGGAGGGCGGGATCACGTAGCCGTCGACGGAGCCACCGACGTCGAGGACGACCGGTGCTGCCTGCCAGACCGCTTTCAGGTCCACTGGCGGTTCGACATAGGCGAGCGCGGTGCGCCAGGTTTTCAGCTCGCCATCCAGCTCCGGGAACAGTTTTAGCACCCAGGCGCCGGCGGCGACGACGATCCGGTCGGCCTGCATCGTCTCGCCGCTCGCAAGCACGACATGTCCGGCGTCGGCGTCGATCTCGACCACCTTGCTGTTTTCGAAGACATTGGCGCCGTTCGCGCGCAGCCATCTGGCGAGGCCCGAGGCGATCTTGCGGCAGTGCAAGGCGCCACCGTCCGGTGAAAAATACGCATAGCGAAATGAACCTGGTTCCAGGAACGGCCAGCGTTCGACCGCGGCATCCGGCTCGAACAATTCGAACGGGTAGTTCCCGGCTTCCATGCCTTCGCGGTATTCCTCGGCCTCATCTCCCGGCTCGCGCGAAATACAGATGAAGCCGCGCGGATCGAGATGGCTTTCGCCGAGATCGGCCCACATTTCGTCCCAGGCTTCATAGGCGTTGGTGATCAGCCGGCCGTAGCCCGTCCTGGCCCGATAGGCGCGGCGAATGATGCGATGGTGGTCGCCGGAGGCGGCGAGCGGATTGGGGATCGGTCCCTGCTCGACGATCGAGACGAGGTGACCGGCCTTGACCAGCGACCACGCCGTGGAAAGCCCGGCAATGCCTGCACCGACCACGATCACATTCATGAAAACCGTCCTTCCACAACCGCTTTGATGGCTCACCTCACGGGAGGGCCAACATACGGTCTGGCACCAGACTGGCAAGCCTTGGAGCGCCGCGCGTCCTTCGACGCGCAAAGGACGCTCCAACACTTTGAATCTGCGCATGATCCTTTCCGAAAACCGATTCCGGTTTTCGGGGTCATGCGCTAATGGTCTGGCATGACCGAATTGAAGCCGCCCTATCTTGCCTTTGATCCAGCCACCCGCCGACTGTGGCTCGATCCGCACGAGCCGGCTTTTTTCCAGGACCCTTACGAAGCCTACGCCTTCCTGCACGGTGCATCGAACGCCTTCTTCTGGGAAGAATTTGGTTTCTGGTGCTTTGGCGGCTTCGACGACGTCAACCGTCTGCTGCGCGATCGCCGCTTCGGCCGGCAGAACCCGGCCGGCATTCCGGACAGCCGGGGCATCGGCCAGGATCGCACGCATCTCAGCGCCTTCGACGGCATCGAGGCCAATTCGATGCTGGAGCTGGAACCGCCCGTCCACACACGGCTCAGAACGCTGGTCAACCGCGCCTTGGTCTCGCGCCAGGTCGAGCGGCTCAGGCCGCGCGTCGAGGCGCTGGCCAACGAACTGATCGACCGTTTCGAACCAGGGGAAGTCGACCTGCTGCCGGCGTTCGCAGCTCCCTTGCCGATCACCATCATTGCCGAGATGCTCGGCGTACGGGTCGACATGGGTCCGCAGCTGCTCGACTGGTCGCATCGGATGGTCGCCATGTACATGCATGGCCGCACCCGCGAGACGGAGGACACGGCCAATCGCGCCGCGCGCGACTTTTCGAATTTTTTGCGCGGCTACGTCGCCGAGCGGCGAAAGAGGCCGGGCGAGGATCTTCTGTCGCTGCTGATTGCGGCACAGGAGGATGGCCAGAAACTGTCGGAGGACGAGCTGGTATCGTCGGCGATCCTGTTGCTCAATGCCGGCCATGAAGCAACCGTCCACCAGACCGGCAATGCGGTGCGCTCGATCCTTGCGCAAGGCGGCGACCCGCGCCGCTTCTTCGCCTCACCGGAAGCAACAGCCGCGACGGTCGAAGAGTGCCTGCGCTTCGACGCGCCGCTGCACATGTTCACGCGTTATGCCTATCAGGAGGTCGAGGCTGGGCCTGGGATCATCGTAGGCCCTGGCGAGAGGATCGGTCTGCTGCTCGGCATGGCCAATCGCGATCCCGTCGCCTTTACCGAGCCCCTCGCCTTCAGGCCGGACCGCGCCGACCAGAAAAACCTGTCGTTCGGCGCCGGCATTCATTTCTGCATCGGCGCGCCGCTCGCCCGGCTCGAATTGCAGGTGTCGCTGAAAACCTTGTTCGAACGCCTGCCGCAGCTGCATCTTGCCGAACAACCACGCTTTCGCGACAGCTATCATTTCCATGGGCTGGAAACGCTCGCCGTGGGCTTTTGAGGATTCGATCCGATAGGCTCAGCCGACAGGCGATCAAAGCTTGATCACATACTCCTTGCGAGTCGTTTCAAGCACTTCCCAGCTCCCCTTGAAGCCCGGCCTCAGCGCGAAACTATCGCCGGCTTTGACGGTGCGCGCCTTGCCGCCGTCTTCGGCGATCACCGAAACCCCTGACAGGATGTGGCAGAACTCCCACTCGTCATACTCGATGCGCCATTTGCCGGGCGTTGCTTCCCAGATGCCGGCATAGAGGCCGCCGTCCTGTTCCTCGACATTCCAGGTGCGGAATTTCGGATCGCCCGAAATCAGGCGATCCGGCGCCGGTGCGCCAAGTTCCGGTTCGACGGTGTCGACGCCGACGAAAAGAAATTTCGGTGCGGTCATGGCAATCAAACCTTGCCGAGCGCCTGTTCCAGATCGGCGACGATGTCGTTGACGTCCTCGATACCGACCGAAAGCCTGACCGTGTCCGGCCCTGCCCCGGCATTGATCTTCTGCTCGTCGGAAAGCTGGCGATGCGTGGTCGATGCCGGGTGGATGACCAGCGACTTGGTGTCGCCGACATTGGCCAGGTGCGAGAACAGCTCGAGCGCCTCGACGAACTTGATGCCCGCCGCGTAGCCGCCCTTCAGCCCGAAAGTGAACACCGCGCCGGCGCCCAGCGGCGAGTACTTCTTCTGCAACGCATTGTTCTTGTCGCTGGGCAGGCCGGGATAGGACACCCAGGCGACCTTGGGATGGTTGGAAAGCCATCCGGCGACCGCCGCCGCATTGTCGCAGTGGCGCTGCATCCTGAGCGGTAAGGTTTCCAGGCCGGTCAGGATCAGGAAAGCGTTGAACGGCGAAATCGCCGCGCCGATATCGCGCAGGCCGAGCACGCGCGCGGCGATGGCGAAGGCGAAATTGCCGAAGGTCTCATGCAGGACGAGGCCGCCATATTCGGGGCGCGGCTCCGACAGCATCGGATATTTGCCCGACTTCGACCAGTCGAACGTGCCGCCGTCGACAATGGCGCCGCCGATCGAATTGCCGTGACCGCCGATGAACTTGGTCAGCGAATGCACGACGATGTCGGCGCCATGCTCGATTGGCCGCAGCAGGTAGGGCGAGGCCAGCGTGTTGTCGACAATCAGCGGCAGGCCGTGCTTGCGGGCAATGTCGCCGATCTTCTCGATATCGACGAAGACGCCGCCCGGATTGGCCAGGCTTTCGATGAAGATCGCCTTGGTCCTGTCGTCGATCTGGCTCTCGAAGGTCGAGATGTCATTGGTGTCGGCCCAGCGCACCTGCCAACCGAAATTCTTGAAGGCGTGGCCGAACTGGTTGATCGAGCCGCCGTAAAGCTTTGTCGCTGAAACGAAATTGTCGCCGGGCTGCATCAGATTGTGGAAGACCAGCACCTGCGCGGCATGGCCGGAGGCGACCGCAAGGCCTGCCGTGCCGCCTTCGAGTGCCGCGATGCGCTCTTCCAGCACCGCCTGTGTCGGGTTCATGATGCGGGTGTAGATGTTGCCGAACGCCTTCAGCCCGAACAGCGAGGCGGCGTGGTCGGCATCGTCGAAGACAAAGGAGGTCGTCTGATAGATCGGCGTCGCTCGCGCCCCAGTCGCCGGATCCGGCTTGGCGCCGGCATGGACGGCGAGCGTGTTGAAACCGGGCGTGCGGGCCATCGAAAACCTCCCTCAATGGTGAATGGTGAATGGCAAAGTCGGCCAGCGCCGCCCTGATTGCAAGCGGCTCATATGCCGCCTTGCCGCCTTCCAGAAAAATCCTTCTATTCACCATTCACTATTCACGACCTACTTCTGGCGAACGCCGAAACTCTGGAAACCCGGCCGCATCAGCGGCTTCTTCGACGACAGCACGCCGGAATTGACGCCGGTCCAGCCGATCTCGCCCGACAGCTTGCCATATTCGATCTTGGGGCAACGGTTCATCACCACCTTGATGCCGGCGGCTTCGGCGCGTGTGGCCGCCTCGTCATGGCGTATGCCAAGCTGCATCCAGATGACCTTCGGCAGCGGATCGAGCCGCAGCACCTCGTCGACAATGCCCGGCACGGCAGCGGACGCGCGAAACACGTCGACCATGTCGACAGGTCCCGGAACGTCGGCGAGCCTGGCAAAGGTCATCCGGCCTAGGATCTCCTTGCCGGCCTGGCCGGGATTGATCGGGAACACCGAAAAGCCCTTGCCGAGCAGATATTTCAGCACGAAATAGCTCGGCCGCACGTCATTAGCCGACGCGCCGACCATGGCGATGGTCTTCACCGAATTGAGGATGCCGGCGATATAGGCGTTGTCGTAAGCGTCGTGGTTCATGCCTCGTCCTCATACAGCGCTTCGGCGAGAAAACCATCTGGATCGTTGCAAAAATTGCGCATCATGCGGAAATGATCGGTGTCGTGAAAATCGGTCGGGTCGAGCCCGGACCGGCTGATGCGGAACAGCCGCGCGCCGGGACAGGCCATTAGCAGCGGCGAATGCGTCGCCATGATCACTTGCGCCGTGCCGGACTGGTCCATCCGCCGCAGCATCTTGAGAAGTTCGATCTGGCGCGTCGGCGACAAGGCGCTTTCGGGCTCGTCGAGGATGTAAATGCCTTGCCGGCGGCAGCGCTCCTCGAACAATCTGATGAAACCCTCGCCATGCGACCAGGACAGGAAGTCGGGCGGCGCCTCATGTGCGTCGATGGCAGCCTGATCTAGATAGCGGGCAACCGAATAGAAGGATTCGGCGCGAAAGAACCAGCCGGCGGTGACCTTCGGCAGCCAGTGGCCGCGCAACGTCGCCGCCAGCGCTGCGCCGCTCTTGTCGACGGCGCGGGAGTGATCGACCGGCATGTAGCCCTTGCCGCCGCCGGCTTCATCGTAGCCTGCCAGCGCGCCGATCGCTTCGAGCAGCGTCGATTTACCGGTGCCGTTCTCGCCGACGATGATGGTGATCGGCGTGGTGAATTCGAGCTCGAATTCATGGCGGTGAAAGATCGGCAGGTTCCAGGGATATTTTTCCCAATCGACGACCCGGCTGGGCTCGATCAGGATACGCTTCAGATAGGGCGCCTTCAGCCGCGTCAGTTGCTTGCGATGAGCCAGAGGGGAACCTCGTCAGGCCGGCAGCGAAATCGATCCGTCTTCCGCGATCGGAAAAGCCGGATTGTGCGCCACTTCCCAGACATGCCCGTCCGCATCGGCGAAATAGCCGTACCAGCCACCCCAGAAGGCCCGTTGCGCCGGCTTGACGATACGGCCGCCGGCCTTCTTGGCCAGCGCCAACACTGCATCGACCTCGGCGTCGGAGCGGGTGTTGTAGGCGAGGTAGATGGCCGACGGCGCGTTGCCGAAGGTCACGCCTGAATCCTCCTCGGCGCTTGGGCGCGGAAACAGGGCAAGGATGGCGCCACCCATCTGGAAGAAAGCAACGCCCTCGGTGATCCCGGCATGGCGGATCAGGCCCATCGCCTCATAAAAGCGCGTGGCGCGGTCGAGATCGTCGGTGGCGATGGTGATGATGGAGATGCGCGGTTCCATATCCGCCTCCTATTCCTCCGGCCATTCCGGCTTGCGTTTGCCAATGAAGGCGCCAATGCCCTCTTCCGCATCGCGCGCCAGCATGTTCTCGACCATGACGCGCCCGGTGTAATCATAGGCCTCGGCCAGCCCCATTTCCGCTTGCTCATAAAAGGCTTCCTTGCCGATCTTGACGACCAAGGACGATTTGGACGCAATGGTTTGCGCGTATTTGGTGACAATCTGATTCAGATATTCGCGCGGCACGACGCGGTTGACCAAGCCGAATTCCTTAGCGGTTGCCGCTTCGATCGTTTCGCCGGTCAAAAGCATCTCCATGGCATGCTTGCGCGAGACATTGCGCGACAGCGCCACCATCGGCGTCGAGCAGAACAGTCCAATATTGACGCCCGGCGTGCAGAAGGTCGCCTCGTGCGAAGCGATGGCAAGATCGCAGCTGGCGACCAGCTGCAATCCGGCCGCCGTCGCCAGGCCGTCGACTTCGGCGATCACCGGCTTGGGATGGCGAACGATCGCCTGCATCAGTGAAGCGCAGGCGGAAAACGTCTTTTCGAAGAAGGCCCTGCCGTGATCGGCATCGGCGCGGTGCGTGCTTAACTCCTTGAGGTCGTGCCCGGCGCAGAACACTTTGCCGGCCGCCCCAAGGACGATGACGCGGACGGACTTGTCGGCCTTGGCGCGGTCGAGTTCCGCCATCAGCGCCGCCATCACTGAAAGCGAAAGAGCATTGGCCGGCGGATTGGCGAGCGTCAGGCGCAGCACGCCCTTATCCAGCCGGGCGGCGACCGGCCCTTCAGCAACGGCAGGCTTGATGGCGACGATTTCGGCCATGGGTCATTCCTCCGCGATTCCGGATCGGTGATGGTCTAATCTAGTATGCGGGTCTCGCTTCGTCCAACACCCGCTTCTGCCATAATGAATGGCTGTTGCCAGAAACGGCACGCTACGCTCATACAGGCAGGCGCAAACGAGAGACCGACATGCCTGCTCAAAGCAATCTCAAGCCGGTGCTGACGGCTGTTGACGTCAACGCGCTTGTGGCGACTGTTTTCCCGCAGCTCAACGACCAGTTCACCTTCTACGAGGCGTTGGAGGTGTTTCCAGGCGGCTGTGTCGTGCGGCTCAATGCCGACGAGCGCCATTTGCGTCCCGGCGGCACCGTGTCGGGTTCGGCGCTGTTCACGCTGGCCGACATAGGCGGTTATGTCTGCGTGCTCTCGCATGCCGGACCGGATGCACTTTCGGTCACCACCAGTCTCAACATCAATTTTGTCCGCAAGGCCGAGGCCGGGCCGATCGACGGCCATTGCCGCATCCTCAAGCTCGGCAAGAGCCTGATGGTGTTCGATATCGACATCGTCGCCGGCCCGGAGGGACACACGGTAGCGCACGCAACGGGCACCTATTCGATCCCGCCAAAGCGGATTGGAGATGTGGTAAAATAATACCTTGTGCTCAAATCATTGTTTTTGCTTGATTTTACCCCAGAGATGGCTTTTCACGCGCCTTGACGTAGTCGCCGCTCTCTCCTATAAGCCCTCACGGAACAGCGGCCCGCAAAGGCCGCCGTTTTGTTATTGGCGGCGGGCAAGTGCCTTTCGCCAATCCAAGCAACAAGAAACGCCTTCTTTTGAAGGTCCGAACCGAAAGCAACAATCCATGACAACCTTTTCGCAGAAGCCTGCGGATGTGGTGAAGAAGTGGGTGCTGATCGACGCCGAGGGTCTCGTCGTCGGCCGTCTCGCCACTGTCATCGCCAATCATCTTCGCGGCAAGCACAAGCCCACTTTCACCCCGCATGTCGACGACGGCGACAACGTCATCGTCATCAATGCCGACAAGGTGGTGTTCACCGGCAAGAAGTTCACCGACAAGGTCTATTACTGGCACACCGGTCACCCCGGTGGCGTCAAGGAACGCACCGCGCGCCAGCTGCTCGAGGGCCGCTTTCCCGAGCGTGTCGTTGAGAAGGCCGTCGAACGCATGATCCCGCGCGGCCCGCTCGGCCGTCGCCAGATGAAGAACCTCCGCGTCTATGCAGGCACGGAACATCCGCATGTCGCCCAGCAGCCCGTCGTCCTCGACGTGGCCAAGCTGAACGCCAAGAACAAGAAGGTTTCGTAAGATGGCTGAGCTTTCCTCGCTCGCAGAACTCGGAACTGCCACCGGCAACACCAACACCCAGCCGGCTGCACCCGTCCATGTCCAGAAGCTCGACAAATCGGGCCGCGCCTATGCCACCGGCAAGCGCAAGAACGCCATCGCGCGCGTCTGGGTGAAGCCCGGCTCCGGCAAGATCGTCGTCAACGACAAGGTGTTCGCCGAATATTTCGCGCGCCCGGTGCTGCAGATGATCCTCAACCAGCCGATCATCGCCGCCAACCGTGCCGGCCAGTACGACATCGTTGCCACCGTCATCGGCGGCGGCCTTTCCGGCCAGGCCGGTGCGGTGCGCCACGGCATCTCCAAGGCGCTGACCTATTACGAGCCGGCGCTGCGCGCCGTGCTCAAGAAGGGCGGCTTCCTGACCCGTGACAGCCGCGTCGTCGAGCGCAAGAAGTACGGCAAGGCGAAGGCCCGCCGGAGCTTCCAGTTCTCCAAGCGCTAAGCGCTGCGCAATTGCACGCTATCGAAAGGCCGCCTCCGGGCGGCCTTTTTCACAAAAAGGGCACCAATCACCCCATCGGGCGCGGCTCGCACGCATGATGGCAGACTTCAGGCCTTGATGAAGTCAATGAACGCCCGCAGCGGCGCCGGCACGAGGCGCCGGCCGGGATAGTAAAGGAACGGGCCGGAGAAGCTCTGCCACCAGGGTTCAAGCAGCGGTTCGAGCGCCCCGCTCTCGAAGTGAGGGCGTAGCCAATCCTCGAACAGGCTGATGATGCCGGTGCCGGCGATGGCTGCATCGACTTTGAGGTCAGTCGCCCCACCCAGGGTCACGACAAGCGGCCCCGTCGGGTCGACCCGCACCACCTCGCCGTCGCGCTCGAATTCCCACGGCGGCACCGCACGGCTGGCAAAGCGGCCGCGCAGGCAGGCGTGGCCGAGCAGGTCGCTCGGGTGTTGCGGCCGGCCATGACGATCCAGGTAGGCCGGGCTGGCGGCGGTGGCGAAGCGCTGCACGCGCGGTCCGATCGGCACAGCGATCATGTCCTGCTCCAGCCGCTCCTCATAGCGAATGCCGGCGTCGCACCCCGCCGCCAGCACATCGACGAAGCTCTCCTCCGAGATCACCTCCAACCGGATGCCTGGATAGGCGGCGAGAAAAGGCGGAACGATGCTGGGCAGTACCAGCCGCGCCGCGCTGACCGGCACATTGAGGCGCAACGTACCTGCCGGCCTGTCGCGAAAGCCGTTCACTACGTCGAGGGCCGACTCCACCTCGGTCAAGGCAGGACCGAGCCGCGCCAGCAGGCCTTCGCCGGCTTCCGTCAGGACAACGCTGCGGGTCGTCCGGTTGAGCAGCCTGACACCGAGCTGCATCTCCAGGCGCCGCACCGCCTCGCTCAAGCCGGACGCACTGCCGCCGCTGGCGCGTGCCGCATCCCGAAAACCTTTGGCGCGCGCTACGGCCACGAAGGCGTTCAGGTCCCCGAGATCAATCTGCATTGTTCGTCATTCCGCACAGCCCGTGCGAATTGTACCCAATTATCATGAGATCGGACAGCGTCTATCTGTGCACCGTTCCTGAAGGAGAAAGACCATGTCCAGCGTCGACCAGTCCGGCACATTCATCCTCGGCGACCGCCCAGTGAGACGGCTCGGCTACGGTGCCATGCAGCTCGCAGGGCCCGGCGTCTTCGGCCCACCAAAGGACCACGACGCGGCATTGGCCGTACTGCGCGAAGCCGTTGCACAAGGCGTCAACCACATCGACACCAGCGACTTCTATGGCCCGCACGTGACCAACCTGTTGATCCGCGAAGCGCTCGCACCCTATCCCGACGACCTCGTTATGGTCACCAAGATCGGTGCCCGACGCGGCACGGATGGCTCATGGCTGCCGGCCTTCTCGGCAGAAGAGCTGACACAGGCGGTGCACGACAATCTGCACAATCTCGGACTCGACGTGCTGGAGGTGGTCAACCTTCGGGTCATGTTCGACGCGCATGGCCCCGCCGAAGGGTCGATCGAGGCGCCGCTTGCGACGCTTGCCGAGCTCCAGCGACAGGGCCTCGTGCGCCACATCGGGCTGAGCAACATCACCGCTGCACAGATCGCCGAAGGCCGCAGGATGTGCAGGATCGTCTGCGTGCAGAACCAGTACAATTTGGCGCATCGGGGCGATGATGCCTTGATCGACGATCTGGCCCGCGACGGCACCGCCTATGTGCCGTTCTTCCCGCTTGGCGGCTTCAACCCGTTGCAGTCGTCGACCTTGTCCAAGGTCGCCGCACGCCTCGGCGCCACGCCCATGCAGGTCGCGCTCGCCTGGCTGCTTCGCCGCGCGCCCAACATTCTTCTGATTCCCGGCACGTCTTCCGTCGCGCATCTCAGGGAGAACCTCTCCGCTGCCGACCTCGAACTGTCGGACGATGTCATCAAGGAGCTGGATGGTGTGACAATGGCGGCCTGCGGGTAGATTACCGAAGGCTGTGATGAGCCAATCTCCCCCAAGTGGGTTCCCTTGCGGGGGAGATTGCCGGCAGGACAGCGAAGGCGCGCGACCTAGCAGGCGGGACAGCCGAGACGCTGAAGGATCGTCGCATTTTTCTGCCACTACGCCACATTTTGTTCTTGCTTTGTGCCGGCAGCTATGCTACTAATCTGGGTATGGTGCTAATTGGCTCCAACGACCCGCCCACAGAGGCGGGTTTTTCTGTTTCTGGGTTCCTTCGAAAGTTTGGCGCTGCCGGCCTGGGGTCGGCGGGACAGCGCCCTTCTGCCCTGCCGGGCATCGTCCCCACAAGAGGGAGATCCAATTCTCGCCGCGCCGGTCTAGTTGATGCTGGCCGTGTTGGCCGGCTCGGCCGGGCGCTTCTCACCGGCATAGGGCACGCGAAAACCGTTCGCCGCCAGCCAACTGATGGCGGCCTTCGGTTCGTCGGTCTGGATGATGGTGGCGCCGCGCTCGACCCAGAAGCCATAAGTCTCGCGCGGCAGGCTGGCCGCAACCGCCAGCTCGTCGCCGCGACCGCCGGCGAGGAAGCCGCCCGGCTTGTTGACGATGGCATAGGTGTCGGCCCAGATGTGCCAGTCGCCCCTTACCGCCAGCGCACGCATGCGCGGGCTGAACAGCGGGCCGCCGGTCTCGGTCAGTGTCTCTGATCCCGTGCGCCAGTTGATCATCTCGACCGCGCGCATCGGGAAGGCCCGGCTCACTTTCTCGGCAAACATGGCGTCGCGAACCGCGTCATCGGCGATAATCGGCATGAACTGGAAGCCGCTGCCGATCGCGTCCATGGCGGCCTTGACACTGGCAATCCGCTCCGCATTCCACAGGTTCTCCTTGACGATCACCTGGTCGGCCATGCCGAGGTCGCGCGCAACCGCGACCATGCCGACGAGGCTTACGGTATCGAGCTTGTTGTCGAGATTGATGAGGATCCTGTCCCTGGTCGTCATCAACATCTCGCGCAATGTCGAGACCGTCTCGCCCGTAACGGCGCCGGTGCCTTCGATCACCAACCGGCACGTCTTGAGTTCGGCCATCGTGTGGTTGACCACCTCACCCTTGCAATTCGTCGTGCGGTCGAGCCAACTGTCATGCATGACGACGAACTGTCCGTCCTTCGAGCGCCTGATATCGAGCTCGACGATTTCGGCGCCCATTGCGATCGACGCCTCGACGGCGGCGATCGAATTTTCGGGATAGAGCGTCTTGCCGGATTGCATGCCGCCGGCGCGGTGAGCGGCCACTATCACATGGTCGCGCCATTGGTTGGCGTGCTCGAAGCGGTCGAGAATCTGCCTGGCGCGCGTTTCGCCTGCCGATGCCTGGCCAAGGGAGAGCGCCAGCGCCGCGGAAAGCAGAAGGCTCAGCCAAATCGTTCGCATGAGACAAGTCGTTCGCACGAGAATCGCTCCGTACCGGGATCGCACCCCGGTTAAGCGATGCCCGTGACAGGCAGGTGAACGAAGCCGGCTTGCAAAATGCCGGAAAATCAGGTCAGCGCCGGCCGAAGCAGTCTTCGGCGGCTACTTTCGGTTGCTTGCCAGGCAATCTCCTGGCGAGCCATGCCGGGTTCGCCTGGCGAGCAAGGATTTGTGACCGGATCGAATGGCCATGATCCTCCGCAGGGGTCGCAATTCTGAGAATTATGTCCAATAAGGTTGCGCTTCGACGCACAGGAGACCGCTTCATGCCGCCAAGGACCATCGATCATGCCTTCACCACCCGCTCCAGGACGGGTGCGTCGTTCGAGCCGACCTATGCCGGCGCCCTGTCGTTCATGCGGCGCAAATATTCGAAGGACGTGAAGGACGCCGATGCGGTGGTGTGGGGCATTCCCTTCGACGCTGCGGTCACCAATCGGCCGGGCGCCCGTTTCGGACCGCAGGCAATCCGCCGCGCCTCGGCCATCCTCGACAACGATCCGCAATATCCGTTTTCGCGCGATCTGTTCGAACAGCTTGCCGTGGTCGATTATGGCGACTGCCTGCTCGACAGCGGCAATCACCAGAAGACGCCTGCCACGATCGAACGCGAAGCGGCGAAGATCCTGAAATCCGGCGCCTTTCTGCTGTCACTCGGTGGCGATCACTTCGTCACCTGGCCGCTGCTCAAGGCGCATGCCGCCATCCATGGCCCGCTGGCTCTGGTGCAGTTCGACGCACACCAGGACACCTGGCCCGACGACGGCAAGCGCATCGATCACGGCTCCTTCGTCGGCCGTGCAGTCAAGGAGGGCATCATCGACCCCGACCGGTCGATCCAGATCGGCATCCGCACCCATGCGCCCGACACGTTCGGTATCAAGATCCTGTATGGCCATGAAGTGGAGGAAATGCGTGCGTCCGACATCGCGTATGCCATCGTCGACCGTACGGGCGGCAAGAAGACCTACGTCACTTTCGACATCGATTGCCTGGACCCGGCTTTTGCGCCCGGCACCGGAACGCCGGTCGCGGGAGGCCCGTCTTCGGCAAAGATCCTGTCGGTGCTGCGCCAGATCAACCAGCTCGATATCGTCGGCGCCGACGTCGTCGAGGTTGCGCCAGCCTATGATCACGCCGATATAACGGCAATTGCCGGGTCGATGGTGGCCATGCACTATCTTGGACTGTTGGCGGAACGAAAGGCCCGACTCGAAGAAATGAACCAGGGCAATCACGGCGTTGCCGGATTGAATCAGGCAAGCGGCATATAGCTTTGAGATAACAGGAATTTTGGCAAGCAATGAAACCGAAAATCTTCATCGACGGCGAGCACGGCACCACCGGTCTGCAGATAAGGGCGCTGCTTGCCGAGCGTGGCGACCTGGAAATCATCTCCATCCCAACCGAGCGCCGCAAGGAAACAGCAGCGCGCGCCGAGTTCCTCAATGCCGCCGATGTCGCGATCCTCTGTCTGCCGGACGCAGCCGCCAAGGAAAGCGTTTCGCTGATCGCCAATGACACCACCAAGGTGATCGACGCCTCGACGGCACATCGCGTCGCCGATGGGTGGGAATATGGTTTCGCCGAAATGGACAAGGACCAGGCGAAAAAGATCGCTTCGGCGAAGCGCGTCGCCAATCCGGGCTGCTGGCCGCAAGGACCAATCGCGACGCTGCGGCCGCTGGTTGCGGCGGGGCTGCTGCCGGCCGATTTTCCGGTCACCGTCAACGGCATTTCCGGCTATTCCGGCGGCGGCCGGCCAATGATCGAGGATTATGTCGCCAAGGGCGAGGATGCGCCGGAATTCCTGCCCTACGGATTGACGCTGCAGCACAAGCACGTGCCGGAGCTCAGGACCTATGCCAGGCTTTCGCACGATCCGATCATGCAGCCGGCAGTCGGCAATTTCGCGCAAGGCATGATCACGGTAGTGCCGCTGCAACTCGGCGGTCTCGACCATGTACCGACCGGCGCTGAGCTTCACGCGGCGATCGCCGACCATTTCGCTTCCATCGATGGCGGCGTGGTCGAGGTGGCGCCGTATCTGCATCAGGAACGCATGCCTGACATCGATCCGGAGATCTACAACGGCACCAACCGGATGAAGCTCTATGTCTTTGCCAATGACGACAGGGCGCAGGCGCTGCTGCTTGCCGTCTACGACAATCTCGGCAAGGGTGCCTCGGGTGCAGCCGTGCAGAACATGGATCTGATGCTCGGCCTCTGAATGGATGCGCCGGCATTTCCGAAGCGCTGGAAGGTCGGCGCGCCCGAACTCATCGCCGAAACGTTCAGCAGCCGCATCTGGAAGGTTGCTCGCGAGGACGACTCACCGGCAATCGTCAAGGATCTAAAGCCTTTCGACGATGTCGAGGACGAGTTGCGTGGCGAGCATTTCCTCGCCTGGCGACGCGGCGAAGGCGCGGTGCGGCTGCTCGGCCGCGACGGCCACCGCATGCTGCTCGAATACGCCGGCGACAGGATGCTGTCACACCATCTTGCCGAACAAGGCGACAATGCCGCCACCGCGATCGCGGCCGAGGTAATGGCAAGACTGGTCTCGCCGTCGAAGCACCCTGCCCCGCCGGATCTCCAGCCGTTGCGGACCCGGTTCTCCAGCCTGTTCAAAAAGGCCAAGGCCGATCGCGCCGCCGGCGAAAAGAGCCGGTATGTCGAAGCAGCCGAAATCGCGGAACGGCTGCTGTCCAATCCGCATGACGTGCGGCCGCTGCATGGCGACCTGCACCACGACAACGTCATGCACGGTCCGCGCGGCTGGCTGGCGATCGACCCGAAGGGCGTTCTCGGCGACCCCGGCTTCGACGCGGCCAACATGTTCTACAACCCACTCGACCGAGACGATCTTTGCCTCGATACGCGGCGGATCCGCCATATGGCGCAAGTCTTTGCCGCAACGCTCGGCCAGTCGCCGCCCGCGATACTGGACCACGCCATCGCCTATGGCTGCCTGTCGGCTGCATGGCATCATGAAGATCGCAATGCGGTCGACGAGGACCGCGAGCTGGCGATCGCCATGGCGATCCGGACGGTGCGGCTCAGCCTCTGAGAGCAATCTCGTGGGGCAGCGGATAAGCGCCCTTGGTGCCGCGCCAGTGCGCGGCGGCAAAACCCAGCAGGAACAGCGCGAATGCCTGATGCGTCAGGGCCATGTGCAGCGGCACATGCATCAATAGGGTGCCGATGCCGATCGACGCCTGCACCACGACAATCAGGAACAGCAGCGTCGCGCGTCGGGCATGCGTCGTGCCCGGCAGACGCCGGCGTGTCGCAATCATGTGCCAGAGCGCGACCGCGAAGATCGTGTAGGCGCCGACCCGGTGGATGAACTGCACCGTCTTCGGGTTTTCGAAGAAATTGCGCCATGCCGGCTCGAGCAGCAGCAGGTCGCCGGGGACCAGTTTGCCGTCCATCAGCGGCCAGGTGTTGTAGCTCAAGCCGGCATCGAGCCCTGCGACCAGCCCGCCGAGATAGATCTGGACCAGCGCCAGCAGCACCAGAAAGGCGGCCAGACGTTGCGTCGATCGGTCGGCGGCCGGTTCGGAGTGTGGGGCCAGTCCGCGCGCGACCACCATGGTCGCCGTGAAGATCAGCGCCGCCAGCGTCAGATGCGTCGCCAGCCGGTATTGGCTGACCGAAACCCGGTCGGCCAACCCGGACGCCACCATCCACCAGCCTATCGCGCCCTGCAGGGCGCCGAGAAGGAGGATGCCCGACAATTTCGTGCCGAGGCCGCGCTCGATGCGGCGCGTCGCCCAGAAGAACAGCAACGGCAGGGCGAAGACCACGCCGACACTACGCGCCAGGATGCGGTGCACCCACTCCCACCAGAAGATCGACTTGAACGCCTCGATGCTCATGCCCTTGTTGAGTTCGGCATATTGCGGGATCTGCTGGTAGCGCAGGAACTCCTCCTGCCACTCGGCATCATTGAGTGGCGGGATGACGCCGTGAATCGGCTGCCATTGGGTGATCGACAGGCCCGAATCGGTGAGCCTCGTAGCGCCGCCGACCACCACCAGCGCAAACAGCACGAGGAGCACGACATAGAGCCAACCACGTACCAGCGCGCGGTTGCGAAGGTCGCGATCGCGGGCTGCGAAAGGCACGGCATCGGATATGGCAGCAGCCATGGCTTTGTCCCGGCAGTTGAAGTCGCGGATTGGTGAACCATCGCAACCCAGCTTGCAAGACCGGACAGCGCGGCACGCCGTCGCGCCGTTTCTGGCGGGTTGCGCGTATTGGCTGTTCGGCTTAAGCGATAGCGATCAACGAGATCGCGTTATGCCCATTCGCCTGAAAAAGCTGATCGGAAGCTTCCTGCTGGTACTGCTGGTCGTCGTCTATGCGATGGTCGCCTCGATCGTGGCAGTCGCCCAATTGTCACAGTCCGGGCCGCTGGCGCACTTCATCTTCTTCCTGCTGAGCGGGCTTTTGTGGGTGCTGCCGGCGATGGGCATCATCAAATGGCTGATCCTGGAGCCGCGGCCGAAGGGCCGAGGCAACAGTTAGATCGTCACCACCGTCTTGCCGGCATTGGCCAGCGGCGTCGTCACGCCCGACAACATTGTTCGGATGTGGGCGACGCTCTGATAGCGGCCATTGACCGAAATGCGCGGCAGGGCATGCAGGAACCCGGCATGCTCGGCGCGGAGTATGCCGTGGCGGGTCGTCACGGCCGAGGCATAGCCGGCATCGCGGACAAGGCCCACTTCGCGACGGCCGACGGCGCTGGCATAACCGTAGGGATAGGCGAAATGGCGCGGCTCCTCGCCGAGTTTGGCCTGCAATATGCGCTTGACGTCGCCGATCTCATGCCGCGCGTCGCTCTCGGAAAGCCGCTTCAGATTGCAATGATTGACGCTATGCGCTCCGATCGTCACCAGCGGGTGCGCGGCCATGGTGCGGAGCTCGTCCCAGTTCATCAGCGTGTTCGGGCGCGAACCGCCCAACTCGATGCCGTTCGAACGCGCCAGATCGCGCAACACCGCACGCTGGTCGTGCTCGCGCACCTTCAGCGTCAGATGAGCGTGCAGGCGCGCATTGGCCTGGACCTTTTTTCCCGGGTTCGAGCAATCGATCGTCACCGGGCCGTCCGGCGTCGTCAGCGTCAGGCGATCGCGCGCATTGACGATGTCCTCGACCACGTCCCACCACAAATCGGCAGCGCCGTCGATCAGTCCCGGCGCGACGTAGATGGTAATCGGCGCGCCGTGCTTCTCCAGCACCGGCAGCGCCTCGGTCATGTTGTCTCGATAGGCGTCGTCGGCGGTGATCGTCGCGAACTGGCCGTCCTTGTCGCCAGCCTTGATGCGCTCGATCGCCTCGTCCAGAGTAACGAACCTGTAGCCGTTCGCCCTCATGTCGGCGATCACGATGTCGAGGAACCCAGGCGCGATGTTCAAGTGACGGTTGACGCCGTTCGGCTTTTCCGGCGTCGCGGTGACCCGATGCAGCATCAGGATGGCGCCAAGGCCGCCGATGAACGGCTTGGCCAGCGGCGCAAGACCGGAATAGCGGGCGAGATTGAGCGCCAGTTTGCGGATTGCCTCGCCCCCGTCGATCATTCATTCACCTTTTGCGCCTAAGCTCATCAAGCATGGAATGCGCCTGCGCGGACCCCCAATCGCGACGAATACGCCCTAAGGATTGAGGTATGGTTGACGCCACCGCGTCATTTGACGGCAATCGGCTGGCAAGCAGCGAGGCGTCGCCGTGTGCCTTGCCGGCCGGCAAAGCCGGCCTGTCGACCTCGGTTGCCGATAGTGCGGCGCTGGCGGCGTACGCCGAATTCTGCCGTTCGGCGCTTTTTGCCCCGGCGCAGAGCGCAGGCTGGATCCTGAACTGGGCCGCACATACCGGCGCCGACGTTGTCGTTGCGACGCTGCGCGCCGACGACAGGCCGGTTTTCTCGTTGGCGCTGGAGGTCACCCACAGCGGGGCATTCCGCATCGCCCGCTTTATGGGCGGCCGCCATGCCAACGGCAATTTTGCCGCCTCCGACCCGCAATGGCTGGCGAATGCCGATATCGCGGCGATCCGCTCTATGCTGGCCGCGATTGCCAAGGCGCGGCGCGACATCGATCTTGTCGCGCTAGAGCGGTTGCTGCCTGATCTCGACGGCGTTGCCAACCCGCTCTCCGCCTTGCCGCATTTTTCGAGCCCCAATCTGTCGCTGGCCGCCGGTCTTGTCGGAGGGTTTGATGCACTGCTCACCCGGGTGAACGGCAAGCGCAGGCGCAAGAAGCATCGCTCGCAGGCGCGCAAGTTCGAGGCCGTCGGCAGCTATCGTCGCATCGAGGCGAGGACTGCGGACGAGGTGAACAGGCTGCTCGACGCCTTTTTCGAGATGAAGGAATTCCGCTTCCGCAAGATGGGCATCGTCAATGTTTTCGGTGAGGCGGAGGTACGCGCTTTTTTCCGCTCGCTGTTTGCCGAAGCGCTTCAAGAGGAAAACCCGTGCTTCGTGCTGCATGGGCTGGAAGTCGCCGGCAAGCTTCGTGCGGTCACCGGGTCGAGCCGCTCGGGCAAGCGGCTGATCTGCGAATTCGGGGCGATCGCCGAGGACGACCTCGCACACACCAGCCCCGGCGACTTCCTGTTCTTCGAGAACATCCAGGAAGCCTGCGAGACGGGTTTTGAAATCTATGATTTCTCAGTCGGCGACGAACCCTATAAGCGATTGTGGTGCGATGTCGAAACGCAGCATTTCGAGGTGCTGGTTCCGCTGACGCTGAAGGGCCGCGCGCTGGCGCTTGCGCTCAGGCACGGCGCAAGCCTGAAAGCATTCATCAAGCACAGCCCAATGGTCTGGAAGCTGACCAAGCTGCTGCGCCGCAAGGCCGTGGGGCAGACAGCACCGGCCGCAGGCGAAGACGACAGCTGATTTCGATTTGAGAAAACTGCCTCAGGCCGCCGAGCGCCGTCCCGGCATTGGCCCCGGCGCCACATGGCCGATTGGCGTGACCAGCGTCAGGTCGGGATAGCCGCTCTCGATGAGCGCGACTGCGGCTTGCGTCACCTCGTCGTCCGGCTCCAGCATGGAGAGCAGCACCTCGGTGCCCTCGCCCACCAGGCGACTGATGCCTTGGGCGTCCGCTGGCCCGCATTCGACAACGACCAGGTCATAGGCGGTGGTCAGCGACTGCATGATGATCGGCAGCCGGTCGGCGGCGCGCATGGCACGGACCGGATCGGCTGTGCCGACCGGAATCACGTGGCAGTCCGAATAGAGATCGGGGTGGATCACGTCGCTGAACTGCGCTTGCGAGGCGAGCAGATCGGTGATGCCTGGAAACAGCCCGCTGTCCAGCATCGGCCGCGAGGCAGCACCCGAAGCGGTGAGATCAAGCAGCAGCACGCGTAGCCCGGCGTCGGAGACTGCGCGCGCCACCAGCACCGCCGAGGCAGCCGCCTCGTCGCCTTCCGGCGACACGAATATGGCGCGGGCGGCACCGGTGGCGATGAGTTTTTCCGCGGCCTTGTCGATGTCGACCTCACCGAGGGTAGAACGTGCCGGTTCAATGTCTGCAGCAGCCATCTCAGAGTACTCCGGTTCGATTTTCTCGGCAGCCGCTTCCGCCACCGCGACGGGTTCCGGCTCCAGTTTGGTTTCAGTGACACTGTTGTCGGACTCACCGAACTGGTCGATCTCGGCGACTGCCGGTTCGGGCCGGGCAACCGGCGGGCCGGGCTCGGCCACTACGCGTTCGGCCTGGACAGCCGGCATCGCAACCTGCTCGATGCGTTCGAAATGGGCACCGGCGGCCGGACGCATGGCGCGGCCGGAAAACAGTTCCTGCAGCAACGTGACGATCGCCATGAGGAGCAACGAGCCGACAAAGGCCGCACCGACAATCGGACCAATCTTGGGGAAATAGGGTTCGGTCGGCGCCCGGGCCTCCGAAAATAGGCGAGCGTCGACAGGCAGGTAGTTACGATCCTTGCGTGCGGCCGCCTGGAGATAGCTGGACGAGTAGAGATCGAGTTGCTGGCGCTTGGTCGCGGCATCGCGCTGCAGGGCATCGAGTTCCACCTGCTCTTCGCCGGCGCGGGCGGACGCCGCCTTCAGGGTGTTGACGTCGGCCACGAGTTGAGCCTCTCGTGCCTTCGCCGTCTCGGCCTGCGCCATCAGACCCTTCATGATCTTTTCCGCTTCGTTGCGGATCTGGCGGTCGAGATCGGCGAGCTGCGACTTCAGCGCACGGATGCGCGGATGATTGTCGAGCAAGGTGGTGGAAAGGTCGGCGATGTTGTTCTTGAGTTCGACTTGCCGCTCGCGCAGGCGCTGGATCAGGTCGGAAGACAACACCTCTGGAACGGCATCCAGCGAGCCGCCATTGCGCAACGCCCTGCGCACACTGTCGGCGGTCGCTTCCGCCGAAGCGCGGTTGGCGCGCACCCGTGATAGTTCGCTCGACAATTCGGACAGCTGCTGGGTGGAAAGCACCGAATTGTTGCCGCCCATCAAAAGATCGGACTGGGCACGGAATGCGGCAACCTTGGCTTCCGCCTCCTTCACTCGATTCTGCAGATCCGCGATTTCCGGCGCCAGAAAGTCGGTGGCGGCGGAATTCGATTCGAGCCTGGCGTTGCCCTTGGAGGCGATATAGGCGTTTGCAATGGCGTTCGGGATTGCGGCGGCAAGCTGTGGATCCTCTGACGAGAACTCGATTGCGATCGCGCGGGTTTTTTCAACGCCATAGACGTTGAGCTTGTCATGCATTGCGTCCAGCACGCGCTCTTCCAGCGGAATCTCGAAGGGATCGCTTTTCAAGCCAACGAGGACAAGGGTGCGGCTCAGCGCCGACATCTTCAGCGCCTCGTCGAATTCGGGCAATTTCGCGAGGTTGAGCTTCGCCGCCACCTGTTTGAGGATGTCAGGGGACGAAATGATCTGGACCTCGGTGGCCACAGCCTCTTCGTCGGGAATCGACCGCTCGTTGCCGTTGCCACCGGCTGGCCGCGTGAACTCCGATTCTCGAGGCCCGATCTCCAGCTTGGCTGCCGCCTTGTATTCGGGCGTTGCAAGCCAGGCGAGCGCAAAGGCCAGGCCGGTTACAACCAGTGCAACGACAAGGATGCGCAGCCAGTTTCGCGCAAGGCTGGCGAAAAGCTGCCTGAGATCGACGTCGACATCTGCGGCCGCGGATTGAACGGACATGCATCCCTGCTCCGGTACTGAGTCAGCATGCACCGTAAACAACTATGGTAACTCAGCCGTTAATAACGCGGTAAGCACCTGTTAGGCTCTACTAACAAGCCGCAAACAAGAGGCTGAAAACCATCTGCATTTGTCGATCGGGCCCGCATCGGCCGCGCGCCTTTACCGGCCATTAACCCTAACAGGATGATAACCGAGCTCGATCGTTAAGGTTTGCCGCAGAGTCGCCGGCTATTCAAAGGTACGTGTCCGCTCATGAAAAGCACTGCTCCCCTTTTCCGCGCGCTGCTTGCCGTATCGATGCTTTCGGGCTGCTCAAGCTACCGGCCGACGCCGGCCGCCTTCCATGAAGTGCTCGACCAGCCCTATCGCCTCGGTGCCGGCGACCGCGTCCGCGTCACCGTGTTCGAGCAGGAAGGATTGACCAACAGCTACAGCGTCGACCAATCCGGCTATCTCTCGCTGCCGCTCGTCGGCAACGTGCCGGCGCGCGGCCACACCGCCCAGCAACTCGAGGGCGAGATCGCCGAGAAACTGCGCCAGGGCTATTTGCGCGATCCTGACGTTTCGGTCGAAATCGATCGCTACCGGCCGATCTTCGTCATGGGTGAAGTGGGCGCGGCGGGCCAATATTCCTACGTTCCGGGCCTGACCGTGCAGAAAGCCATCGCCATCGCCGGCGGCTTCACGCCACGCGCCAACCAGGAAAGCGTCGACATTACCCGCGACATCAACGGCAAGGTCATAACCGGACGCGTGGTAACCTCCGACCCGCTGTTGCCCGGCGATACAGTCTATGTTCGCGAACGCCTGTTTTGATGTGCTGACCAAGTGGCGGACACACTCAGGATCGTCCACTGCTTTCGCTCACCCGTCGGAGGCATCTTCCGGCATGTGCGCGACCTGACCGAGGCTCAGGTCGCCGCCGGCCATGCCGTCGGCATCGTCTGCGATTCGACCACTGGCGGCGATTTCGAGGAACGGCTGTTCGAACAGATGAAAGGCAGCCTGGCGCTCGGCATTCATCGCACACCGATGCAGCGGCATGTCGGGCCAGGCGATCTCGCTTCGGCCCGACGCACCTATAGGATCATAAAAGAATTGCGGCCGGACGTGCTGCACGGGCATGGCGCCAAAGGTGGCGCCTATGCCCGTCTGTTCGGCTCATTGTTGCGGGTATCCAGGTCTCGCGTAGCCCGCCTTTATTCGCCGCATGGCGGCTCACTCCACTATGACGAGACCACGGCGATGGGGAAGCTGTTCTTCGCGCTCGAGCGCTTCATGGCTCGCTTCACCGATTGCCTGCTGTTTGTTTCCGATTATGAGCGGCGGACTTATCGCAGGAAGGTCGGCGAGCCGCCCATTCCGAACGCTCTCGTCCACAACGGCCTGCGCGCCGCCGAGTTCGAGCCGGTGCAGACCGAGCACAATGCCGTCGACCTCCTCTATATCGGCATGATGCGCGACCTCAAGGGCCCGGACATCTTCATCGATGCACTGAGGCGAGCCGCAACACGGCTCGGTCGCCCATTGAAAGCGCTGATGGTCGGCGACGGCGACGACCTGCCGCGCTATCGCGCCCAGGTAGATCAGCTCGGCCTCGAGGTCAGCTTCCTGCCGCCGATGCCAGCCAGGCTCGCCTTCACGCTGGCCAAGCTGGTCGTCGTTCCCTCGCGCGCGGAAGCCATGCCTTATATCGTTCTGGAAACGCTTGCCGCCGGGAAGCCGCTAATCGCGACGTCGGTCGGGGGCATACCGGAAATCTTCGACACCGGCTCCCCTGCCCTGATCCGGCCCGACCCGCGCGAACTTGGCGACAAGATAAGTGCCGCTCTGGCCGATCTCGACGCCTACAAAGGCCTGATGCCCGGTGCCGCCGACCTCAAGGCACGGTTCGGCGCCGATGTAATGGCCGCCGAAATCGAAAAGGCCTATTTCGCCGCGCTCAAACAGTAGAGCAACTGATATCCACTCGGCTGCAAAAGGCCCCCGGTGAAAGCGTCTCCAAAGCCATCTGTTGTTTCAAGGGTTTCTTAGCTCTCTTTTGCTATTCACCTGAGGGAAACCTACGGACGCCCCATGAACGAAATCGACCCCGCGCGCCGTTTTTCGCTAGACGCGGTGCGCAAATTCGACGCCCCTGCCGAGAACAACACGGCCGGCGGCATGAACGACGTTGCCCGCCAGGTCGCCTCGCAATACCGGCGCGATACGATGTCGCCGATCATGGTCAGCGGCGTCCTGCGCATGGCGGAATTCGCGCTGCTGTTGGTGTCGGGTCTTGCCGTCTATTTCTACTATGTCGGCTTTTTCAACTATCTTGCCTGGCAATACTCGCTGACGATCGCCGCCACCTCGTTCCTCGCGGTCGTTCTGCTCGACGTCACGGACTGCTACCAGATCGTCGCGCTGATGCGGCCGATCGCCAATTTCGGCCGCCTCCTGCTGGTCTGGGCCGGAACCTTCGCCTTGATGGCGCTCACCGCCTTCACCATGAAAATGTCGGAAGACTATTCGCGCCTGCTCTTCGGCACGTGGTTCGTTATTGGCTTCGTGCTGATCCTGGGTCTCCGGCTGGTGATGTCGAAGCTGATCCGGCGCTGGGCGCGCGACGGGCGGATGGAGCGCCGCGCCGTCATCGTCGGCGGCGGCAAGGCGGCGGAGGTACTGATCCGCTCGGTCGAAAAGCAGCCCTACAACGACATCCGCATCTGCGGCATCTTCGACGATCGTGGTGACAAGCGTTCGCCGCCGGTTGTCGCCGGCTATCCCAAGCTCGGCACGATTTCCGAGCTCATCGAATTTGCCCGCATCGCGCGCATCGACATGCTGATCGTTTCGCTGCCGCTGACCGCCGAATCGCGCGTGCTGCAATTGTTGAAGAAGCTGTGGGTGCTGCCGGTCGACATCCGGCTGTCGGCGCATTCGAACGCGTTGCAGTTCAGGCCGCGCGCGTATTCGTACATCGGCTCGGTGCCGATGCTCGATATCTTCGACAAGCCTATCAACGACTGGGATTCGGTCGCGAAACGCGCCTTCGACATCGTCTTTTCGATCATCGGCATCATCGTGTTCTCGCCGGTGATGCTGGCGACCGCGATCGCGATCAAACTCGACAGCAAGGGGCCGGTGCTGTTCCACCAGAAGCGGCACGGCTTCAACAACGAGATCATCGACGTCTACAAGTTCCGGTCGATGTACACCGAAAAGGCGGACCCGACCGCGAAGCAGACCGTGACCAAGAACGATCCGCGCGTCACCCGCGTCGGCCGGTTCATCCGCAAGACCTCGATCGACGAATTGCCGCAGTTCTTCAATTCGCTGTTCGGTTCGCTGTCGCTGGTCGGGCCGCGCCCGCACGCCATTGCCGCGCAGTCTCACAACCTCCTCTACAATGAGGTGGTCGACGGCTATTTCGCCCGCCACAAGGTCAAACCCGGCGTGACCGGCTGGGCTCAGATCAATGGCTGGCGCGGCGAGATGGACACCAACGAGAAGATCCGCATGCGCACGGAATACGACCTCTATTACATCGAGAACTGGTCGCTGTTGTTCGACCTGAGAATCCTGTTCCTGACGCCGATCCGCCTGCTCAACACGGAAAATGCGTATTGAGCGCGACGGCCTACGAATTGCCGGCGGCGGTGGTCAACGCCAAGCTCATTGCAGTGATTGCGTCGGGGGCGGTTTTCCTCGGCGTCTTCCTGTCCGGTTTCGTCATTGCCGAACCGGCGCCGTACGATCTCTACATGATCGGGCTGATCGTGGTGTGGCCCTTGTTCGGCCTGCGCATCCAGCGCGCGGCGGTGCCACTTCTGGTGCTGCTGGTAATCATGAACATCGGCGGAATGATCTCGATGACGCAGATGTCGGACCTCGCCGGCACGCCGCTCTATCTCGCCGTCTCGCTGTTCCTGACCCTCACCGCGGTTTTCTTCGCTTCCGTAACGGCCGTCCAGCCCAGTCTCTACCGCGTGATCTTCGTCGCTTATGTCGTGTCGGCAGTGCTGACTTCGCTGGTCGGCATAGCCGGCTATTTCCATGCCTTTCCAGGAGCGGAGATCTTCACCAAATACGACCGTGCCGCCGGCGCCTTCCAGGACCCGAACGTGTTCGGGCCGTTCCTGGTGCTGCCGGGCATCTACCTGCTCTATCTGCTGCTTACCGGCTCGATCGCGCGCATGCCTCTATTGGCGGTGCCGCTGCTGATCATCACCGCCGGCATCTTCTTTTCCTTTTCGCGCGGCGCCTGGGGCATGTTCGCCGTTTCGGCGATCCTGCTGACCGGGGCCTTGTTCCTGCAGAGTGCCAGCGGCAAATTCCGGCTGCGCGTCGTCGTCATGACCATCGCCGCCGTCGGGCTGCTGGTCATTGCGATGATCGTCATCCTGCAACTGCCGGGCGTGGCGGAGATGTTCTCGAATCGCGCGCAACTCGAACAAAGCTACGACACCGCCCGCCTCGGCCGCTTCGCCCGCTACACGATCGGCTTTCAGATGGCGCTGGAGCATCCGTTCGGCATCGGCCCGCTCGTCTTCGGCAAGATGTTCGGCGAGGACACACACGACATCTGGTTGAAGATGCTGATGGATTACGGCTGGCTCGGCTTCGTGTCGTTCCTGACGCTGACGTGCTGGACGATCGCCGCCGGCTTCCGCATTCTGCTGCGCGACCGGCCCTGGCAGCCTTATCTACTATGCGCCTATGTCGCCTTCATCGGCAATATCGGGCTCGGCACCTTCATCGACATCGACCACTGGCGCCATGTCTACCTGCTGCTCGGCCTGATCTGGGGCGCCATCGCGCTCGAATACCGCCATCAGTGGCAGTTGCGGGCGGCGCGGCGCCCGCAACCTCCGTTGCTGTTGCTTCAGGCCGGACAGCAGCCGAATTCGGTTGACCGGACCCAGTCTATCACGATACATCGCGACCGGTCCGGAGTGTAGCGCAGCCCGGTAGCGCACTTGACTGGGGGTCAAGGGGTCGTCGGTTCGAATCCGGCCACTCCGACCATTAAATCCAAAGGCTTAGCCAGTTCCCCCAACTGGCCATACAGAATAGCCGCATTGCAGCCAGCGCAACACGATTTCGACCAAGGGCTTCGCTCGCCAGGTCAATGTGGAATAGCCCAAACCAGCATGCAAAAAGCTCGCGCCTTCTGGGAGAAGGACGCGGGCAGATCGGTGCAACCCGATCTGGCAGCAATTCTTATGAGGAGGGACTTGCTGCGTTGAGATGAACCGTCGCGCCGGCCGGGTTGTTCCATCGAGTAAATAAAAACCCGCCGCACATGAAGTACGGCGGGGCCGATCAAGCGCTGTTGCACCAGGCGGGGGACTCGGGTGGGCGGGGTTGCCAGGTGCGCGCGGATCAAGTTGACATTAGGCGCATGAGCGGTAGCGCGTCCACCAACCGGCGGTTGGAACGAACTGGTTCAACGCCGGCGGCCGGCTTGGCCTGAAACTTTTTCAGGGCGGCAGCGACGGGGTCAGGAAAGTCGAGCAAGCGCAACGTGCCCGGCCCTCGTTGCTTGCGGGAATGCCGGAAGGATCAATGGCAGCAAGCATGAAGAACCCAACCTGGATGCTGGCGGCCTGGGAACGAAACGTGGCAGCTCACCCCGCCGGTTTCCGTGAGGACGCGAGCGCATCGTCCGCTACCGCGATTGGCGGCTGAACGCAAACAAGCCCGCCGCTTTTTCGGCACGGCGGGCTTCAGGCAGAAAATCAATCGTAGATCTTAACAATTTTGCGGGTACCTGGATCAACCAGGACGGTTCGTCCCTCGACGACTACATAGCGGTACTGAACGTCCGGCACTTCGTAAAGCTCGACTGTGTCGGGCAGGGCGGTGCCAATGTTGAGCTCAACACCGGGAAGGCTCAGGGATGCTACCGGCTTCTTCTTTACATACTCCCGGATCACCGTGTCTTGCTCAGGCTGAATGATGACGTCCTGAGCAGCGGCGGTTCCGATACCTACGAAAAGAAAGATTCCTGTCGCAGCAGATAAAAGTTGCTTTCCCATATAGCAATCCTCCAGCGAGGCAACCTTCCGCTACGGTGCTTGATGCTTCCGTGCGGGGCTACTTACCTAAACGAGCCGAAAGACTTGTTGTTCCGCTGGCGGTGGGCGAACTCCGGTGCCATGGCCATGAGGCCGCCTACAAACAAGCACCTGCTCAAGGCTTAGTTTCTTCCCGGGGAGGAGCTTTTGGGTCAGGACAATCAGGATAGGGCAATTCTTCACACGGAGAGGGCCTGTCGCCAACGCTGCCATAATGTTCCACGAGTTTTGCGAAACCGTAGGCGAAGGCGAAAAGAAGCATTAGGACAACCGCTATACGGACGGCCATACCGTATTGTAGCAGGATCCTCCCATTGGAGCGCGGGCGGCGTTTTTAATACGTTCGAATGTTGAGTTCGAAAAAGGTTGGCTCTAGTTAAATTGCCGTCGTCCGCAGTTGTAAGGGCGAGCGGACGCTTCGAAGATGACACGCCCTTTCGGCCTTTTCGGGAGAGATGCAATGTCGCTTCAAGGAGCTACCTGTCCTGCCGAGCTGACCATGTTGGCCAAAGCACTTGATGCCCGATGCCGTGAACTAGGCCTCGCTGACGGCGATCCAGGCAGAGAAGTGCTCGGCCGCAGGGTGATGGATTTGTTCGAAAGTGGTCAGCTCAGCGCCGAAGATTTGAGACTGGCTCTGAGCGGCGAGATTTTTTACGCCAAAAATCCTCCGGCCGGAGGCAGTGGGTTTTGATACGGCAAGCGGCTATCCGCGCAACCATTTGAATTATTGGTCCAGCGTAGGCTTCCGTGCACGCAAGGGCGCGCGTGAACAAATGTGATTTTGCGGTCGGTGCCAGACGGGCTAATCTTCTCAACGAATATCCAATGAAAGAGGAGAATGATCATGAAGACATTCCTCGCAACAGCCGCCGCACTGACCCTGTCCATATCCGCTGCCTCTGCGGATTGCCCCGCGCATTCAAAGGTCCAGGCATCGGTCGACACGCAGACGAGGACAGCGAGCGTCGAGAAGGCCGATATGTCGACAGCCGCGGACGCTCAGACGATCAAGAAAGAAGAGCCACAGAAGACCGAATAGCGGTAACGCTCACCGGATCCCACGACCCGGATAAAGGGCTACTGGCAGACATCCACCCACTCGGCGTCGACGAGTTCGGCCATGCGTTGCGGGCTGAGCCGGACGGCGGCGTTCGTCGCGCCTGCGGCGGGGACGACCTCGTCAAAGGCGCGCAGCGAGACGTCGCAGTACACCGGGAGCGGTGCCGGTAGGCCGAACGGGCACACCCCACCGACGGGATGACCGGTCGCGGCGAGCACCTGCTCGGCATCCAGCATTCGCGCCTTGCCGCCGAACCGGTCCTTGAATTTGCGATTGTCCAGCCTGGAGATGCCGCTGGCCACGATCAGCATCGTCTGGTCGCCGGCGCGCAGGCAGATCGTCTTGGCAATCTGCGCCGGCGCTACGCCATGCGCTTCGGCAGCCAGAGGCACCGTCGCCGAGCTGGCTTGCGTAACGATGACGTCGATTTCGGGCGCGTGGGCGACGAAGAAAGCGCGAACGGATTCGAGGCTCATCTCCGGCGATTTCCGTCTCGCGTCGCCGTGGCGGCCGGCAAGTCCGCTACGTGGCCGGAAAACGAAGCTCGCCAGGGCAACCCATGGCGAGCTCGTCGAATAAACGCATGGCACGCCGCTACGACACGGACCGCCTTTTCGCAGGCAACACGGCTTCGTCGAACAGAGCGCTTTCCGGAAGCTGAAGCGCGGAGGCAATACGCCGACGTTTCGAAGGATCGGCATCCTTGCCGCTTTCGATGTCGGCAATCTCATAGGCTGCCAGCCCGCACGCCAGGGACAGCTCTTCGATGCTGTATCCACGGGCTTCCCGGGCGGTTCGGACGGCACTGCGTTCAGGCGTAACCGCGCTCGCCGCCAATTCGGAGTAAGGTTCGCGTTTTGCTATTTGGGGCATTGGCAACTCCGTGGGATGAAAGAGTTAGATCAAATCATGTTGTTGCCTGAGACGATCGGGAGAATGCCCGCTCGCCGGTGATTTGCCAAGCATCAAAGATAGCGTCACGGCATCGTGAACCGACGCCGGAATGAATGGCGGATGCCGGCGCGCTCATATCTGGCTTGATGGTCGGCAGACACAGTTCGGAAACAAAATTCTACAGGCCGGAAAAACTGCCGAAAAACTCCAAGGCGATAGTCCTGACCGCAGTGCTCGAGTCACCGACCTGAATCGGTGACGCTCAAATTCGCCCTGCGCAAAAAGGAAACGATGTCATGAAGAAGTCTCTTCTCTCCGCCCTTGGACTTGCAATCGCACTTGCCCTTTCGATGCCGATCATCGGCGCGAGCAGCGCGAGTGCAGCGACGATGCACACCACCGTCAAGAAGCATCACCGCCATCACTACCATCACCGCGTCCACCACTACCGCCATCATCACAAGAAGGTCGTGGCGAAGAAGTACTGAAAACGCCTTGGGATAGACAGCCAGCAAGCAGGCGTTCTTGGTCTTTGATCAAGGGCGGCCAGCTTGCCGGCTTTGCCGCGTCGACGAAATGGCGGCGGTCCCGCTGACCACCGCATTTCCTCTACCTTGAACGCGCTCGCGGCGCTTTTTGCTGCCGGCCACCGAGGAAGAGACTGGCGACCAGCCCGACCAGAACCAGCCCGACAGCGGCCGCCGTCGCCGGGTGATCACGGGCGGTCTTCTCGATCGCCCAACCTTGCCTTCTGATTGCCGGCAAGGTGTCGCCGAGACGCTCGGCGATATCCGAATAATAGTCCGACGCGGTATCGCGACCGTCTTCGTAATAGGCGCCGCCCCGCTTCAACCCGGCTTTCTTCAAAGTGGCCAGTTCCCTGGTCAGGGCCGCGACCTGCTTGTTCAGATCGGTGTCGGAGATGCTCGAAAGCGATGCCATGACGTGGTTCCTTCATCTGCAGAAGGAAGCCTAACGCATGACCCCGAAGACCGTTCCGGCCAGCCCCGGCGGGCTTTAGCGAACCTGATCGAGCAGGCGCTTGCATTCGAGCAGGTCGAACAGCGCCTCCTGCAGCAATGCGCGATTATCACGGGAAAGTTTTGACGTGTCCGGCGGAACCGGGCCTTCCTCGTCGGTCTTGCCGATGCCGAAAAAACGACGGCTGGGTTTCACCCTCGGTTGGCCGACCAGCATCTCGTCGTCCGGGCCGCGCGGCTGCGCCGCTTGCGTCAGCGGTACCGCGTCAGCCTGCCGGCGCTGCGAGATCGCCTCGACCGCCGCCATGTCGCCATTGCCGACGGCGATCAAAAACTGGTTGCCGTTCTCGCGCAACAGCTTCTGTACGCCCTTGATCGTATAGCCCTGATCGTAGAGCATGTGGCGAATGCCCTTGATCAGCTCGACGTCCTGCGGCCGGTAGTAGCGGCGGCCGCCGCCGCGCTTCATCGGCTTGATCTGGTTGAAACGCGTCTCCCAGAAGCGCAGCACGTGCTGCGGCAAATCCAGATCCTCCGCGACCTCGCTGATGGTGCGGAAAGCATCGGGGCTCTTGTCCATGGGCGAATCCTCACGCTAGAGCATGATCGCGAAAGGCGGGGACCGGTTTTTGGGCAACATCACGGTAAAACAAAGAGAGCAGCTTTTCCGTCCACCGGGGCGGATCACACCCAAATACCGATCCGGCCTGCCGAATCGCATCTTATTTCAGCGGTTTATGAAACAATATTCAAGCCCGGCGTAAAAGCAGGCTTCGTTTTTCAACCGAAGCCTGAAGCATGGATTCTCGGCAAGGGAGATCGGGAATCTACTTGCTGCCCTTGGCCTTGCTGTTTTGATGGGAGCGCAGGATGCGGTTCTTCAGCACGTTCGATGACTTGAAGGTCATCACCCGGCGCGGCAGGATCGGCACTTCCTCACCGGTCTTGGGATTGCGCCCGATGCGTTCGTTCTTGGAACGGACATGGAAGGTCGCGAAGGACGACAGTTTCACCGTCTCACCGCGAACGATCGCCTCGCAGATCTCATTCAGCACCGCCTCGACAAGCTCGGCCGATTCAGTACGCGACAGCCCAACCTTGCGGTAAACGGCTTCGGCGAGGTCGGCGCGCGTAAGTGTCTTTCCCCCCATACGAACCGTCCCATCAGCTCAAAAAATAAAATCGATACAAGCAACGGCAGAACCTAAGTAATTGATCCGTCAAGGTCAAGGACCCGAACCCGTTAGTTCGGCACTTACCAACGCAGCAGGACGGCGCCCCAGGTGAAGCCGCCGCCCATCGCCTCAAGCAGCACCAGGTCACCCTTTTTGATGCGGCCGTCGGCGACGGCCGCGGATAGTGCCAGCGGCACGGAAGCAGCCGATGTGTTACCGTGCAAATCGACGGTCACCACCACCTTCCGCTCCTCTATCCCGAGCTTTTTGGCCGAAGCATCAATAATTCGTTTATTGGCTTGATGCGGCACGAACCAGTCGAGATCAGCGGCGCTGATGCCGGCCTGTGCGAACGTCGCCTCGATGACGTCGGTGATCATGCCGACCGCATGCTTGAACACTTCGCGGCCTTCCATCCTGAGGTGCCCGACCGTTCCGGTAGTCGACGGCCCACCGTCGACAAAAAGCTTGTCCTTGTGGATGCCGTCGGAGCGCAGGCTGGCCGCCAGAACGCCTCGGTCGGCGATGCCGCCTGCCCCCGTGCCTGCTTCCAGCACTATCGCGCCGGCGCCGTCGCCGAACAAAACGCAGGTCGAGCGGTCGTTCCAGTCGAGAATGCGCGAAAACGTTTCCGAGCCGATCACCAGCACCCGTCTGGCCAAGCCGCCGCGGATATAGAGGTCGGCGGTCGTCACCGCATAGACAAAACCCGAGCAGACCGCCTGCAGGTCGAAGGCAAAACCGTGGTGCATGCCGAGCCGGTTCTGGATCTCGACTGCGGTCGCGGGAAAGGTGTTGTTGGGCGTCGAGGTCGCCAGCACGATCAGGTCGATGTCGTCAGCCGTCAGGCCGGCGCTGTCGAGGGCTGCGCGCGCTGCCGCCTCACCCAGAGAGGCCGTCGTCTCGTCGTCGGCCGCAATGTGGCGCTGGCGAATACCGGTACGCTGGACGATCCATTCGTCCGAGGTCTCGACCATGCCTTCAAAATCGGCATTCTTCATAATGCGGCGGGGCAGCGCGGCGCCCGTGCCGCGCACGACTGATCTGATCAATGCTCTTTCCTATTCCTTTGCGTCGATGACGACGTCGGATTTCCGGATTGTCTGGGCATTCGGATTGCGGGCATGGAACAGGTCGAGATCGGCCTCGATGCGCTCAAGCAGATTGTTGCGCACCATGTCGTAGCCGAGCTCGATCGCCGCAGCGAAGCCATCCGAATCAGCCCCGCCATGGCTTTTCACCACGATGCCGTTCAATCCCAGGAAGACGCCGCCATTGGAGCGGCCGACATCCATCTTCTCGCGCAGGCGATCGAAGGCGGTCTTGGCGAAGATATAGCCGATCCTGGCCATCAGTGTCCGGTTCATCGCGGCGCGCAGGTAGCCGGCGATCTGCCTGACCGTGCCTTCCGCCGTCTTGAGCGCGATATTGCCGGCAAATCCTTCGGTAACGACGACGTCGACACTGCCCTTGCCGATGTCGTCACCCTCGACAAAGCCATGGTAGTTCATCGAGGCCATGTTGGCCTCGCGCAGCATACGGCCTGCTTCCTTGACCTCCTCCTGACCCTTGATCTCCTCGACGCCGACATTGAGCAGGCCGACGCTCGGCCGTTCGATGCCGAAAACCGAGCGCGCCATGCCGGTACCCAGAATGGCAAAATCAACCAGTTGATGCGCATCCGCACCGATGGTTGCGCCGACGTCCAGCACCACGCTTTCGCCGCGCAATGTCGGCCAGAGCGCCGCAATCGCCGGGCGGTCGATGGTCGCCATGGTGCGAAGGCAGAATCTGGACATCGCCATCAGTGCGCCGGTATTGCCAGCCGAGATGCAGGCGTCCGCCGTGCCTGCCTTGACCGCTTCGACGGCTTTCCACATCGATGACTTCCAGCGGCCATGGCGCAGTGCCTGGCTCGGCTTGTCGTCCATCCGGACTGCGATCTCGCAGTGGATGAACTCGCTCACCTCCGCTAGCTTGGGGAATTTGGCGAGTTCAGGCCTTACCGCTTCTTCGCGCCCATAGATGACGAAGCGTATGTCCGGACGGCGGGTGGCGACAGTCATGAGCGCCGGGATGACCACGCTTGGCCCGTGATCGCCGCCCATGGCATCGATGGAAATCCTGATCACGCGGTGTTCATCTCACGGTTGCTTGGCCAGCGGGCTTGCCAAGGTACGGGGCTCGCGAAGGTTCGGCGAAAATAACGGTTTTGGGCTGCCGCACAACCAACTTTTCTCAAATTGGGTCAGCCATCAGGATTTTCCCAGCAGTGATCTGAGCTTTTGCTGGAATTCATTCTCCACAGGCTCGGCATCGCCGGCGGCCTCCAGCGACACACCCGGCTTGCGCGGATAGGGATCGATCGCCAAGCCAAAGAACTGTTCGGCAAGCGCCCCGACGTCGATCGCGTCGCCGGAAAAGGTTTCCGGGCTGTCCGGCCCTTCGGCGTCGAGCAGGATCTCACCGCCACCGTCGAAACCTTGCCGCCCGAGCTTGGATTGTTCCGGCAGGAACAGCGCCTCGACCGGCTCGTCGATATGCGCCTCGACCGGGTCGAGAGTGACGATGCAGGCCTGCGTTATATCGGCCTCGACATGGCCGCTGACTTTCACCCCATTGCGCTTCCACGGCTCGATCAGAAGTTCGGCGCGATAGTTCTCGACCGAAAGCAGCTCATGCTCGACGGCCAGTATGGCGCGCTGCCCGGCGTCGGCATCGATCACCACCGGCAGCCCTTTTTGCGGCATCCGGGCGACATTTGCCAGGAATGACACTGGGCTGTGGGTATCAGGATGTTTCATCTTCGCCTCCACTTCGCCGCCTTCATTCGGCCTGCCTTCGCTCAGAGTTGGCCACTGGAAATGCCACCGTGCCGGAAACGATCGATTCGGTCGGCTGTTGCGTGAGTTGCCTTGATGCATCGGCGGCATAGAGTGCCAGTTGCGACGCTTGCGGCCAGGCGCCGGCATCCGGCCTGACATTGCGGGAAAGGGCGGCGGCAAGCGCATCATGGTCATTTCGTTTCAGCGCATCGTCATAGGCGGCGGTACGGCCATAGAACATCTTCGCCAGTTTCCGCATTCGCTTCGGCACGCCGACGTCGCCAATGCCCAATTCCCGCAACGAATGTTCGACATCCATGAAGAACTCGTCGATCAGCACCTGCGCAACCTCTGCCGCAGCACCGCCCTCGCCGCGCAACCGGTGCTGGAACAGGAACATGTGCAACGACAGCATCTCGAAGCGGCCGAGCGGCGTGTCCGGCACGTTCCAGGCGGAATAAAACACCGGTTGCCGCGCCGCCGCCACGATTTGTGCGTAAAGCGCCTCGGTGATGGCGCGGTTGGCGTGACGTTCGCGGCCAAAGAGGCGCTGGAACATTTGAGGGTGGTCTCCCGGGACCGTTTGTTGAAGTGGCCTTGTTGCATCGGCAAGCAAGCTGGTTTACCGGTTTTGCGGCCCAGCGCAAGTTGCGGCCAGCTTATGGAGTTGTAGTTGCGCGCGCTGAAATTCAAGTCGACTTTCCTGCCTAGGCCCGCCGGTGCGGTTTCGCTGCTGGTGATCGCTGCGGCGCTTTCCGCCTGCAATTCGTCCAAGATGATCGGCGATCTCAATCCGAGCGAGACGCTGACGCAGGGCTACGTCATCGACCAGCAGGCGATCGACCTGGTGCCGGTCGGCTCGAGCCGCGAACAGGTGCTGCTGGCGCTCGGCACTCCCTCGACGAAGGCGACCTTCGACAACGAGGCCTTTTATTACATTTCGCAGACGCGCAAGCGATATGTCGCCTTCGACAAGCCGCGGCTAGTCGACCAGCATGTGCTGGCGGTCTATTTTGGCGATGACGGGCGCGTCACCCAGATCGCCAATTACGGCCTGAAGGACGGCAAGGTGTTTGACTTCATCTCGCGCACCACGCCGACCGGCGGCAAGGACCAGAACTTCCTCAGCCAGATCATCAGTGGCGCCAGCAAGCTGACGCCTGGTGTTCCGGGCGCCAGCGGCGGCAGTACGCTCGGCGGCACCTGATCCACTCGACGGTGTCGGCTTCTTTTCTTTTCGCTTCCCTGTAAGCGGCGGCACATCTCAGGCAATGAAAACCCGCGGGAGCGATCCCGCGGGTTTTTGTCTTGAGCCGTGGCGACCGAGCTTAGCCGTGCGCGAGCACGGCCAATAGCAGCAGCGCGACGATGTTCGTGATCTTGATCGCCGGGTTGACCGCCGGCCCAGCAGTATCCTTATAGGGATCGCCGACCGTGTCGCCGGTCACAGAGGCCTTGTGTGCTTCGGAGCCCTTGAGGTGCTTGAGGCCGTCCTTGTCGACGAAACCATCTTCGAACGACTTCTTGGCGTTGTCCCAGGCACCGCCGCCGGAGGTCATCGAGATGGCAACGAAAAGGCCGTTGACGATGACGCCGAGCAGCGAGGCGCCGAGCGCGGCAAAGGCGGATGCCTTCGAACCGGAGATCAGGAGGACACCGAAATAGACCACCAGCGGCGCCAGCACCGGCAGCAGTGATGGAACGATCATCTCCCGGATCGCTGCCTTGGTCAGAAGGTCGACGGCGCGCGCATAGTTCGGCTTCGAGGTGCCGGCCATGATGCCCGGATCCTCGCGGAACTGCTTGCGCACCTCCTCGACGATAGCACCGGCGGCGCGGCCGACGGCGGTCATGGCGATGCCGCCGAACAGATACGGGATCAGGCCGCCGAAGATCAGGCCGGCGACGACATAAGGATTGGAGAGGTCGAAGGAGACGTCGCCCATGCCCTGGAAGTAGGGGTATTTGTCGCTATTGGCGGCAAAGAACTTCAGGTCGTTAGAGTAGGCCGCAAACAGCACCAGCGCGCCGAGGCCGGCCGACCCGATGGCATAGCCCTTGGTTACCGCTTTGGTGGTGTTGCCGACAGCGTCGAGCGCGTCGGTGGACTGGCGCACTTCCTTGGGCAGGCCGGCCATTTCGGCAATGCCGCCGGCATTGTCGGTGACTGGGCCGAAGGCATCGAGCGCGACGATCATGCCGGCGAGGCCAAGCATCGTCGTCACCGCGATCGCCGTGCCGTAGAGGCCGGCGAGCTGGTATGTCGAGATGATGCCGCCGACGATGACGATCGCCGGCAACGCCGTCGCTTCGAGCGAGACCGCCAGGCCCTGGATGACGTTGGTGCCGTGACCGGTGACCGAGGCCTGGGCGATGGAGTTCACCGGACGCTTGTTGGTGCCGGTATAATATTCGGTGATCACCACGATGAGGCCTGTCACCACAAGGCCGACCAGGCCGCAGATGAACAGGTTCGTGCCGGTGATGGCCATGCCGGCGACGGTGCCGATCTCACCCCAGCCGATGCATGCCGAAGTGGCGACGGCAAGGCCGACAATTGACAGCAGGCCGGTGACGATCAGGCCCTTGTAGAGAGCGCCCATGATCGAGCCGCTGGAACCGAGCTTGACGAAGAAGGTGCCGGCGATCGAGGTGAGAATGCAGGCGCCGCAGATGGCCAGCGGATAGAGCATGGTCGCGCCGAGAACGGCGGTGCCACCGAAAAAGATGGCGGCAAGGACCATGGTGGCGACCACGGTCACCGCATAGGTCTCGAACAGATCGGCGGCCATGCCGGCGCAATCGCCGACATTGTCGCCGACATTGTCGGCGATGGTGGCCGGATTGCGTGGATCGTCTTCGGGAATGCCGGCTTCAACCTTGCCGACGAGATCGCCGCCGACGTCGGCGCCCTTGGTGAAGATGCCGCCGCCGAGACGAGCGAAGATCGAAATCAGCGAGGCGCCGAAGCCAAGCGAAACCAACGAGTCGATGACGACACGGTCATCGGGCTGAAGGCCCATGAACTGGGTGAGGATCAGGTAATAGATCGATACGCCAAGCAGGGCCAGGCCAGCAACCAGCATGCCAGTGATGGCGCCCGACTTGAAGGCGATCTCGAGGCCGGCAGCGAGGCTGTTGGACGCCGCCTGCGCGGTGCGCACATTGGCGCGCACCGAGACGTGCATACCGATGAAGCCAGCGGCGCCCGATAGAACGGCGCCGATCAGGAAGCCGATGGCGGCGGTGATCGAAAGCAGCCACCAGGCGAGCAGCAGGACCACGACGCCGACGATGGCGATGGTGGTGTACTGGCGCGCCAGATAGGCTTGCGCGCCTTCGCGGATGGCCGCGGAAATTTCCTGCATGCGTGCATTGCCCTGATCGGCCGCGAGGACCGAACGTGTCGCCCAGATGGCGTAAAGGACTGAAAGCAGACCGCAGGCGATGACAGCTGAAAGTATGGTCATTGCCGAATTTTCCTCGATTGGTGGCCCAAAAGAACCCCTCCCCGGGCCGTTGAGACAGGGGACGAATTTTCCGCAACCGGAATCCGTCCCTTCGCAGCGGCTTATGCGAAACAGGGCTCGGAACGTCAAGATATTGTTCGGTTTTTTGTCCGGTTTTCGCTCAAAAGATCCCGGGTTTCATCCAAAAGGCTGGACGGCAGCGCGCCTGTCGACACTGCCATCCGATTAGATCTGATTGAAATCGGCGAACGGCCGTCAAACTTTGCGCGGGTCGCCGTCCGGCTGGACGACGAAGATCAGCACCACCAGCATTGTCATGTAGAATTTGAACGCCGCCTCCTGACCATTCCATGTCGAAGACTGCCACATGGCAAACCACTCGCCGCCAACGACCATGAAGCCGAAATACCAAACGAGGAAACCCATGGTGGCGGCTATGATGGCGAACTTCTTGGCATCGTTGAATGCCTGTCCGCTGGCGTTGCGCGCCTGCCAGAGTCGCCAGGCGGCGACTAGGTAGAGCAAGCAGGTCAGCGCCTCGCCAATGATGATCAGCCAGTAGCCCGCCGTCCACAGCGACGGGTTGGTGATCGAGCGGTACATCAGGGCGTTGCCGGGAAAGGTCGTGTCCATGCTCAGCACATGCTGGACAAAGGCGAAGTTTGAGCCGTAATCGGTGATGTTGCCGAAGGCGACAAGGAAGGCGAAAGCCGCCAGACACAAACACATGACGATCTTGGAGAAACGCGCGGTCATGGCAAGAACTCCTGCTGAAAGATCGGGGCATCGCACTCATCAATCGCCGAGTCCCGAAGATCGCGCAACGGGGGGACCAGTGATCATAGTGCTCACGACTGTCGCGAGACATTATGCCGGGAAGCAAGACATTGCCGCGATTCTCGAAACCCTCGATCTCGACAGCTATTGCGCGGTGGGCGACTTAGTCTCTGTGGTTAGAGCCGGCACACAGCACGATTTCGCCATCATCCGCCGCCGCTGGATCGCCAGCGAGACGGGCACCACGCTCGAACTGACGATCGATCATCCGGCGCGTTCGAGTGGCCGTTGAAAGAAGCGAACTTTGCCCCGAGGGGCTACTCCACCTCGCGCCCCATGCGCCGGCCCGTGTAGCGCTCGATCGCCGACAGCCCGTCATAGATCAGCACGGCAAGGGCGGCGACGATCAGGCCGCCCTGCAGGATGAAGGCGAGGTTGTTCGACAGCAGGCCGGCGATGATCACCTCGCCCAATGTCCTCGCCGCCACTGTCGAGCCGATGGTCGCGGTGGCGAGGCTGATCACCACCGACAGCCGGATACCGCCGAGGATGATCGGCGCGCTGAGCGGCAGTTCGACCTTGACCAGCCTTTGCCAGCCGGTCATGCCGGCGCCACGCGCCGCCTCGACGACATTGGCCGGCAGCGTCGTCAGGCCGGTCAGCGCGTTCTCGAAGATCGGCAGCAGGCCATAGAGAAACAACGCAATCAGCGTCGGCTTTTCGCCGAAGCCGACGGCCGGCACGGCAAGCGCCAGCACCGCCACCGGCGGAAAGGTCTGGCCGATATTGACCAGGCTGCGCGACAGCGGCAGGAATTCGGCGCCGGCTGGCCTGGTGACCAGAATGGCGAGCGCGACCGCAACGATCGTCGCGGCAACCGTTGCGATCAGGACGGTCTGCAGATGCAGCAGCGTCAACGTCAAAAGGCTGCCCTGATTGTAGATTACCGGCGCGTTGTTCTCTGTCAGCGGCTTCAGCAGCGGTTCGAACCAGCCGGGATTGGTGACGAAGGCAATAAGCAGCACCACCAGGGCAAGCCTGAGCAGTGATGGAAGCCAGGGTTTCATGCCGGCCTCGCCGCGCGTTTAACCAGTCCATCCACAGTGACGCGGCCAAGCGATTTGCCATCAGTATCTTTCACCGGCAGTGCCGGGCGGCCCGACCACAGGAGTTCGGCCAACGCGTCGCGTTGGCTGGCATCACCGGGGATCGCCTCGCCTTCGGCCGTGCCTTTTTCCACCGCGTCGCGCACCCGGCCAAGCGATAACAGCCGGAACGGTTTTTCGCTGGCGCCAACCAGGGTCTCGACAAACGCGCTGGCCGGTTTCGCCAGTATCTCGGCCGGCGCGGCATATTGCACTACTTTGCCGCCGTCCATCACCGCGATCTTGTCGCCCATGTGAACGGCCTCTTCCATGTCATGGGTGACTAGGATGATGGTGGTGCCGAAGCGCTTCTGGATCGCCAGCAGATCCTCCTGCGCCTTGTTGCGGATGATTGGATCGAGCGCGCCGAACGGCTCATCCATCAACAGCACGTTGGGTTCCGCGGCAAGCGCCCGGGCGACGCCGACGCGCTGCTGCTGGCCGCCGGAAAGCTCATGCGGATAGCGTGGCCCGTAGGCTTGCGGGTCGAGCTGATATAGCGTCATCAGCTCGTCGACGCGGGCTTTGATGCGGTTGGCGTCCCAGCCGAGCAATACCGGCACAGTGGCGATGTTCTGTGCCACCGTGCGATGCGGAAACAGACCGTGGCCCTGGATGGCATAGCCGATGCTGCGACGCAGCTCATAATCAGGCACCGAGCGGCTGTCGACGCCGTCGAGCTTGATCACGCCCGATGTCGGCTCGACCAGCCGGTTGATCATGCGAAGCAGCGTCGTCTTGCCGGAGCCGGAGGTGCCGACGATGACGGCGATGCTGCGCGGCTCGATTACTATCGACACGTCGTCGACCACTGTCGTCTCGCCGTAGCGCTTGGTGATGCCTTCGATCTCGATCATGCCGTTTAAACCCTGCGCTTGCTGGCGCTCATTTCGATCACTGCATCGAGGATGATGGCGGCGGCGAAGGCCAGCGCCACCGTCGGCACGGCACCGAGCAGCACCAGGTCCATCGCCGTCTGGCCGACTCCCTGGAATACGAATACGCCAAAGCCGCCGCCGCCGATCAGCGCGGCAATGGTGGCGAGGCCGATATTCTGCACCAGCACGATGCGAATGCCGGTGAGGATCACCGGGAAAGCCAGCGGAAACTCGACGCCGAACAGCCGCTGGCGGTCGGTCATGCCCATGCCGCGCGCTGCGTCGTTGGCGGCACGCGGCACACCGGCAAGGCCGACCACGGTGTTGGCCACCACCGGCAGCAGTGAATAGAGGAACAGGGCGACGAAAGCCGGCGCCGTGCCGATGCCGCGAATGCCGAGCGCGGCAGCACCCGGCACATGCGAAGCGACCCAGCCGAGCGGTGCTATCAAGAGGCCGAACAGCGCGATCGAAGGAATGGTCTGAATGATGTTCAGCACGTTGAGCACGCCGGCCCGCAATTTCTCGACGCGGTGGCAGAGGATGCCGAGCGGCAGGCCGATAATCACTGCTGCCGCCAGCGAACCCAGCGCCAGCGTCACGTGCTTGGAGCCTTCCGCCCAAAAACTATCGGCGCGATTGAAATATTCCTTGAGGATCGACAGGCTGTTCCAGCTCCCCGAGACCAGCAGCAGGCCGATCGCCGCTGCGGCGACAACAAGCACGCCGACCCGTGCCTGCGGCGACAGGTTCAGCCTTGTAAGCACGTCGGCGAGCAGAAGCGTGAAGGCGAAGATAAACAGCCAGAAGCCCGAAGCCGGCGAGATACGGGCGAAGGTGTTGCCGGCGGGCGTCAGGAAGCTGCCGGCAACGCCGATCAGCAGCGCCAGCGCCGCAAGTGCAACCACACTGGCGGCGAGGCGCAGAGCAAGCGGCGTTTTCAGCAATGCAATGAGCGCCGCTGCGACAACAATCGCCATCAATAGCGGACCGACCGCCGCAGGCAAAGATTCGAGGATCGAGCTCGCCTCGCCGGGTACGATGCGATTGGCGCGGAACGTGGCGAACGGTGCCGCAAAAGCCGCATAGGCTGATATCGCCGCGATAACCACGCCGAGCTTGTCAAACCGGATGCGCACGCCCTCCCCCATCGGCCGATCCGCGCACCTCGAAAGCGGCGCGCCGGAATCGCCTTACTTGAGGAAGCCGTTCTTTTTCAAAAAGTCTTCGGCGACGCCCTTGGCCGGTTCGCCGCCAACCTGGACGCGGCCATTCAACTCCTGCAGCGTGACGAGATCGAGCTTGGCGAAGACCGGCTTCAGCAGCGTCTCGATTTCCGGGTGCTCCTTCAGCACAGCCTCGCGGATGATCGGCGCCGGCTGGTAGACCGGCTGCACACCCTTGTCGTCCTCAAGCACGACGAGGCCGGAGGGCGCGATGCCGCCGTCGGTGCCGTAGACCATGGCCGCGTTGGCGCCGTTGGTCTGGTTGGCCGCAGCGGCAATGGTCGCCGCCGTATCGCCGCCCGACAGCGTGATCAACTGGTCCGGCTTCAGCGTAAAGCCATAGGTCTTCTGGAACGCGGGCAGCGCGGCCGCCGAATTGACGAACTCGGCGGACGCCGCCAGCACCACCTTGCCGCCGCCCGAGACATATTTGCCGAAGTCGGAAAGGGTGACGAGCTTGTTGGTATCGGCGACCTCCTTACGCAGGGCGATCGCCCAGGTGTTGTTAGCCGGTGACGGGGACAGCCAGACGATCTTGTTGGCGTCGTAATCGAGCTTCTTGGCAGTCTCGTAGGCCTTAGCGGCATCCTTCCACACCGGATCGTCGGCCTTCTCGAAGAAGAATGCGGCGTTGCCGGTGTATTCCGGATAGATGTCGATCTCGCCGGCCGTAATTGCCTTGCGTACCACAGGCGTGCCGCCGAGTTGGATGCGGTCGGTGGTCTGGATATTATTGGCGTTCAGCACCAGCTGGATGATGTTGCCGAGCACGCCGCCCTCGGTGTCGATCTTCGACGACACCACCACCTGGGCACTCGCCGAGGCCACCGTGATGCCGAGCGCCAGCACGGTGCCGGCCAGAACCTTGATTGAAAACATATCACAAATCCCTTGCTGTGAACCGGAATATGGCTGCCGCATATGAGCATGGCTTCGATGCCCCGTCGGGGTACACGGTTTCATAAGAAGGGTGATGGACGCAATAATTTTGTTCGGATTTGGGTGAATCCGCTGTTGTCTCGTCCCGACAGCGTGGCGTCAGCTGGCCGTACGCAAGCCCGTCATCTTCAACACGCCCAGTGCCACGAAGCACAGCGCGACGACCGGAAAAATCATCCAGTTCAGCATCTCCCAGCCCCAGGCATTGTAGACCGCGCCCGACATCAGCGAGGCGAAGGCGACGGAGCCGAACAGGACGAAATCGTGGAACCCCTGGACCTTGCCTTTTTCGGATGGCTGGTAGCTGTCAGCCACCATGGCGGTGGCGCCGATGAAGCTGAAGTTCCAGCCGAGGCCGAGCAGGATCAGCGTTGTCCAGAACTGCCACAGTGCCAACCCCGACAGCGCGACTATACCGCAGCCAATGAGCAGCACCAGGCCGATGGCCACGATCCGCTCCGCGCCAAAACGATAAATCAGCGACCCCGTGAAGAAGCTCGGCGCGAACATCGCCATCACATGCCAGGAAATGCCGAGCGTGGCGTCGTCGGTCGAAAGGCCGCAGCCGACCATGGCCAGCGGCGCGCCGGTCATGACGAAGCTCATCAGCGCGTAGCTGCCGATGGCGCAAAACAGCGCCGCGACGAAGCGCGGCCTGGTGACGATTTCTAGGAGCGGCCGGGCGTCGCTGTCGGCGATTTCCACCTTCTCGGTTGCCTTGGCTGGGATGCGCAATAAAGAGAGGATGGCGGCGCCAACCGCCGCCAGCACCAGGATGGACGCAAACGAGCCGGCAAACTTCACCGGCGAGAACAGGTCGCCGGTGAAAATGACGATCTGCGGCCCAAGTATGGCGGTGACGATGCCGCCGGCCAGCACGAAGGAGATGGCGCGCGCCTTGAATTCAGGCGGAGCATTATCGGCAGCGGCAAAGCGGAATTGCTGGACAAAGGCACCGCCGATCCCGATCACGGCAAGGCCGAAAGCGAACAGCCAGAAGCTGGCATGAAACAGCGCCAACGTAGCGACCAGCCCGCCAAGCGCTGTGACCGCAGTGCCGGTCATGAAGCCGTCGCGCTGGCCGAGCCGGCGGATGATCGCCGCGGCCGGCAGGGAACCGAGCGCCACGCCGACATTGAAGCCGGTGATCGGCGCGGTTGCCAGCGACTTGTCGGCTTCGAGGAGGTACTGCCCGGCCAGTCCGCCCATGGAAATGGCGATGGGTGCCGCCGAACCGATGATCGCCTGCGAGGCTGCGAGGATGAAAGCGGTGCGACGCGCTTCCTTGCCGGCCTCAACGGCGACGATAGCAGTCATGAGGCGTCCTTGCCGCGGCCCTCGCCACGCACGCGGCGCGACACGCGATCAAGCACCGCATTGACCAGTTTCGGCTCGTCTTCTTCGTAAAATGCCTTGGCGATGTCGACATATTCGGAGACGATGACCGCCACCGGCACGTCCTCGCGTTTCATCAATTCGTAGACGCCGGCACGCAATATGGCGCGCAACGTCGAATCGAGCCTCGACAGCGGCCAGTCCTCGGTCAGCGCCTGGCGGATAATCGGATCGATGGTCTTCTGGTGCTCGACAACGCCGGCAAGAATGGCGCGAAACCATTGCGCATCGGCCTCGCGATAGAGCGCGCCGTCGACTTCCTTGCCGAGCCTGAACGCCTCGTATTCGGCGGTGATCTCAAACACGCCGCTGCCGGCGACATCCATCTGGTAGAGCGCCTGCACAGCCGCCAGGCGGGCAGCACCGCGCTTGTTGGCATGGCGAACCGCAGGCTGGCCGGGCGAAGCGGGTTCGCTCACGTTCGCTCTCCCAGTTGTTCCTTTAGGGCGATCATGGTCAGCGCCGCACGCGCCGCAAAGCCGCCCTTGTCGCCTTCGGAGCGCCTGGCCCGTGTCCAGGCCTGTTCGTCGTTTTCGGTGGTCAGGATGCCATTGCCGATGCAGACTGAATCCTGCACGGACAGGTCCATCAGGGCACGGCTGGATTCATTGGCGACGATATCGAAATGATAGGTGTCGCCGCGGACCACCGTGCCGAGGGCGACGAAACCGTCATAGCTCGTCCCGCCTTCGGAAGCACCGTCGAGCGCGAAGGAAATCACCGCCGGGATTTCGAGCGAGCCCGGAACGGTGACGACATCGTATGTCGCGCCCGCTTCGTCGAGCGCGCTGGTCGCGCCTTCGAGCAACGCGTCCGCAAGGTCGTCGTGAAAGCGCGCCTCGATGACAAGAAGGTGGGCCTTCTTCTTCGGACGGATGAACGCTTTGCCGTGTTGGGATGTGCCAGCCATAGATGTCTCCGGGGATCGCCGGTGACTTAGGCCGAAGCCGGTTTGATCGCAAGCGGAAGATTGCTGAAGGAACGTTCAAGGCCAACCCGGTGGCGACCGCATCAGGGAATGGACTTTATGCGCGATCGCCTCAAAGTCCCTCTTTGGCCGCCTCCACCAGTCGCGCCGCGTAGCGGGCCATGGTGTCGATCTCGAGGTTGACGCGGTCGCCGACCTGGCGTTCGCCCCAGGTGGTGACCGTCAGCGAGTGGTGGATCAATAGCACGTCGAAGCGGGTGCCTTCGACCTTGTTGACGGTGAGCGAAGTGCCGTCGAGCGCGACGGAACCCTTGGGGGCGAAGAATTTGGCAAGCTCGCGCCGTGCTTCCAGGGTAAAGCGAACGGCGTCACCCTCTTCCTTGCGGGCCACGATCTCGGCCATTCCGTCGACATGGCCTGACACGATATGGCCGCCAAGCTCGTCGCCGATCTTCAGCGCCCGCTCCAGGTTGATGCGCGTGCCGGATTTCCAGCCCATCGCGGTCGTCAGCCTGAGTGCTTCTTCCCAGGCCTCGACTTCGAACCAGCGTGCGTTCGCGCCGTCTTCCGGCAATCCCGTTACCGTCAGGCAGACGCCGCCGCACGAAATTGAAGCGCCAATGGCAATGGTCTGCGGATCGTAGGCGGTGTCGATGCGCAAACCGACGCCTTCCCTGAGCGGCTTCACGGCGGCGACGGTGCCGACATCGGTGACGATTCCAGTGAACATTACTTTGGCCCAGTGAACATCAGTTCGGTCCTAAATGTCTCTTGTCCATTCGGCATATGTGTCTTCGCCGAAACGCATGTCGCGCAATTTGCGAAATCCCGGCGGGATATGGTTGGCATCTATCGGCGATGCAATGCCGTCCTCGCCGATCGCATCCGGCCCCTGAAACAGCACGATGCGATCGACGAGTTGTTCGTCGAGGAACGCCTTGGCCACCTTGGCGCCGCCCTCGACCAGCACGCTCGCCATGCCCAGCGCCGCCAGATCCTCGAGCAGTTCCGGCAGCGCAATATCGCCTTCATACGTCTCAGTGCCGATGAAGCGCACTCCGGTGCGTTCGAGCGCGGCCCGCCGACGTGGATCGGCCTCGGCACACGCGGCGACATAGAGCGGGACCCGGTCGACGCCGGAAACCAGCTTCGAGGTCTCCGGCAGCCTGATCTGGCGGTCGAGCACGATGCGCGCGGGCGAACGGTTCTCAAGTCCCGGCAGCCGCACCGTCAGGGCCGGATCGTCCTCCAGCGCGGTGCCGATGCCGATCAATATGCCGTCCGCTTCGGCGCGCATCAGATAGACTTCGCGCCGCGCGATATCGCCGGTAATGGAGACCTGCCCCTCGCCTTTCACGCCGATCTTATTGTCGCTCGAAAGCGCAAGCTTCAGAATCACTTCCGGGCGTTTTTTCAGAGATCGAATCAAATAGCCGGCCATCTGCTCCGCGGCCTCGGCCGCCAGCACTTTTTCCATCACCTCGACGCCCGCGGCACGCAAGATGGCGTAGCCCTTGCCGGAAACACGCGGGTCCGGATCGCTGGCAGCGCCAATCACCCGCGCCACGCCGGCGCTGACCAGCGCATTGGCGCAAGGCGGCGTGCGGCCATGATGGGCGCAAGGCTCCAGCGTTACATAGGCGGTGGCGCCTTGCGCCAGCTCACCGGCCTCGGCCAGCGCCTCGGTTTCGGCATGCGGCCGGCCGCCGACGGCCGTGACGCCGCTGCCGACGATCATTGGCCCGTCGCCGTCATCGCGTACGATGAGCGTGCCGACGGAAGGATTGGTCGACGTCCGGCCGGCATTTTTGCGCGACAGCCTGAGGGCTGCCGCCATATAGCGGCGATCGAGGACCTCTTGCTTCGCCGTGCTGCGCTCGGACCCTGCCATGCTCAGCCGGCGTCCTCTTCGCTCTTCAGCTCTCCGCCCCTGGGCTCGTCACTTTTGAGCTCGTCGCCTTTGAGCTCGCCCAACACGTCGTGGAAATCCTTGGCCTCGCGGAAATTGCGGTAAACGGAGGCAAAGCGCACATAGGCGACATCGTCGAGCGACTTAAGCGCCTCCATGACCAGCCGGCCGACTTCGCCGGAGGCGACCTCGGTCTCGCCCGAGCTCTCCAGCTGGCGCACTATGCCGGTCACCGCGCGGTCGATGCGCTCCGGGTCGACGTTGCGCTTGCGTACCGCAATCTCGACCGAACGCAGCAGCTTGTCGCGGTCGAACGGCACCTTGCGTCCCGACTTCTTCACCACGACGAGGTCGCGCAGCTGTACCCGCTCGAAAGTGGTGAAGCGGCCGCCGCAATCCGGGCAGACGCGCCGCCTGCGGATCGCCGCGCCGTCTTCGGCAGGGCGCGAATCCTTCACCTGCGTATCTTCGGACTGGCAATAAGGGCAGCGCATGGAGAGCCTTCGGTTCGCGATTCTCGTGGAGCGAAAGGCTTAGAGGTTTTTGCCACGATGGCAAAGTATGGCCGATGACCGATCGCGCCTCAGAGATAGCGAGGCACGAGGAAAATTGCGAGAGCGGCAATCAGTTGGACGGCAATACGCCAATCAGGGAGCGACATCGCCGGTCGGGAAGCCGCAGGACGTGCCGAGATAGCGATAGGCCTTGGTGAAGCCGTCCATCGATATGGTCGCGACCGGCTTGTCGGCGAAGCTGACATCGAGGGCGCTGGTACGGCGCATGGCACGCAGTATGGCGAGCGTTGTCTCGGGCTTGTTGTTCACTATCCACTGGCCGTCGGCGATAAGATGAAAACCAGCCTTGATCTTGTCGTTGACGTCGCGGAACACCGCCGGGATGTTGTCGCCCTTAGGCAAGTCACCGTTTCTCACGGCGATGATGAGGCTCGGATAGCCCTCGGGCGGCAGTACGTCGCCATTCGAGATGGCTAGCGTAAGGGTGCCGCTGGTGCCGTTTGCGTCGAAAAAGACCGTCGAGGCGGCGCAGGTCTTGCGCACATCCTCACCGGTGTTGACCACGTCCACCGTGGTGGACCATCTGCCGAAGGTCTCTGTCTTGGGTGCTGCCGGGGTCAGCTCGGTCTGTGCCAAAGCGAGGCCGGACTGGTGCGAGATGGCTAAGGTGAGCAAGGCGCCAACGCTGGCGAAACGGAAAATTCGCATCATCATCAAGCCTCTCCGAGATGCCGCCGTGTCCAGTTGATCGGCGCCGTCACAGTTGGGGAACGACGCCCTGCGTCAACCAAGATACGGATAAAGCGGAAAACGATCCGTCAATACCGCTACCTTGGCCTTCACGGCTGCCTCGACGGCAGCATTGCCCTCGTCGGAATTGGCGACTTTCAGTCCATCCAGCACTTCGGCGATCAGCTTGCCGATCTCACGGAACTCGGCCTGGCCGAAGCCGCGCGTGGTGCCGGCCGGCGTGCCGAGCCGAACGCCCGAGGTCACGAAGGGCTTTTCCGGATCGAAGGGGATGCCGTTCTTGTTGCAGGTGATGTTAGCGCGGCCAAGGGCAGCTTCGGCGCGCTTGCCGGTGGCGTTCTTGGGACGCAGATCGACCAGCATCAGATGGTTGTCGGTACCGCCGGAGACGATGTCGAGACCGGTTTCCTGCAGGCTGGAGGCCAGCGCCTTGGCATTTGCGACGACGCTCTCCGCATATATCTTGAAGCTCGGGTTCAGCGCTTCGCCCAGAGCCACCGCCTTGGCGGCGATGACATGCATCAGCGGTCCGCCCTGCAGGCCGGGGAAGACGGCCGAATTCATCTTCTTGGCAATCTCCTCGTCATTGCAAAGGATCATGCCACCGCGCGGCCCACGCAGCGATTTGTGCGTCGTGGTGGTCACCACATGAGCATGCGGCAGCGGCGAAGGATGCACGCCGCCGGCGACCAGGCCGGCGATGTGGGCCATGTCGACCATCAGATAGGCACCGATCGAATCGGCAATCTCGCGAAAACGCTTCCAGTCCCAGACGCGTGAATAGGCGGTGCCGCCGGCCAGGATCAATTTCGGCTTGGTCTCATGGGCGGTCTTCTCGATCGCATCCATGTCGAGCAGATGATCTTCCCTGCGCACGCCATAGGAGACAACCTTGAACCATTTGCCGCTCATATTGACAGGCGAGCCATGCGTCAGGTGGCCGCCGGAATTGAGGTCGAGGCCCATGAAGGTGTCGCCGGGCTGCAGCAACGCCAGGAACACCGCCTGGTTCATCTGGCTGCCGGAATTCGGCTGGACGTTGGCGAAGTTGCAGCCGAACAGCTTTTTCGCGCGTTCGATGGCCAGTTCCTCGGCGACATCGACGAATTGGCAGCCGCCATAGTAGCGCTTGCCCGGATAGCCCTCGGCATATTTGTTGGTCATGATCGACCCTTGCGCCTCGAGCACGGCGCGCGAGACGATGTTTTCCGAGGCAATCAGCTCGATCTCATGGCGCTGGCGGCCGAGTTCGTTGCGGATGGCGCCGAAAATCTCGGGGTCGGCATCGGCAAGCGTGGTTTCGAAGAAGGATTCGAATTTGTTCGACACTGCCGCTGCTGTTGCCATGGGCTGAAATCCTCAAGGTTCGGGGTCTGTCGCGCCATTAACACAGTTGCTTTCGGCCCGCCACGTTTGCTGCGCGAAATTTGCTGGCCGGATTGCGCCAGAGAGACTGGCGGCCTCTATTTCCTTGCCTGCCGACCCTTCAGCAGGGCCTCGGTGAGCGTGATCTCGGTGAACAGCGCCGCGTGGTTTGCATATGGTCCGTGGCGAACCGATTTTCGGAATCATGCGCAAAGCTCAGAGCGCGACGGCGACAATAAAAAAGGCCGCCCTTCCGGCGGCCTTTTGCAAATGAACTCAGCTGTTTAGAGCGCCGATGTGATCTGCAGCTCGTTGGCCCCGTCGAGGCCGTAAATGTCGTCGCGGAACTGCACCACGCCCGGCCCCGTCGACCAGGCCGAGATGTAGAGAAAATAGACCGCCACCGGATTGGTGACCTGCACCGGGACGTTCTCGCCACTCTTGATCGCTGCCTCGAAGTGCTGACGGTTCCAACCCGGCGTATCGCGAAGAATCCAGGTGACGAGATCGCGCACATTCTGGACGCGCACGCAGCCCGATGAATCGAAGCGCATCATCTTGCCGAACAGGCTCTGCTGCGGCGTGTCGTGCATGTAGACGCCGTCCGGGCTGGGGAAATTGATCTTGACCGAGGCCATCGCGTTGCCAGCACCCGGATCCTGGCGGAAGCGGTACTTCTCGGCGTCGTCGGTCGACCAGTCAACGGTCAGCGGATCAACCTCGCTGCCATCCGGCGCGAACAGACGGATGTGGCTGTCCTTGAGATAGTTGGGGTCCTTCCGCATCAGCGGAATGATGTCCTTGCGCACGATCGAGACCGGCGCGTTCCAGTAGGGATTGACGATGATCTCGTTGATCTTGGAATTGACGATCGGCGTCTGCCGGTCGATCTTGCCGACGATTGCGGTATGGCGCAGCACGACGCGATCGTTCTCAACGGCTTCGATCTGGGCGCCTGGAATGTCGACCAGCACGTAACGGTTGCCCAGCGTGCCGGCGCGCTCGCGCAGCCGCTGCAGATTGGTCTGCAACTGGCCGAGCCGAATTGGCGCCGAAACATTCATCGCGGCATAAGAATATTGGCCCAGCGTCCCGTCGGCAGGCAGGCCATGGCGCGCCTGGAAGCGCTTGACCGCGGAGTCGACGTAGGAATCGAAGGCTGTCGAAATGCCGGCGCTCTGCGCCAGATCGCCCGCAATCATCAGACGCTTGCGCAGCGGGACCACGTCGGGATCGTCGACGCCGAGCTGCAATTTCTTGGTGTCGGGAACCGGCTCCCAGCCGCCCTGGGCGACAATGTTCTGGTATTGCGCGACCGCCTGCTCGGTAAACGAAACGGTCTGCAGGCTGAAGATCGGCAGCGTCGAGGCCACCTTGCCGCCCTGGCTGGGGCGGGCGTCGAACTGGTCGTCCCAATTGCCGCGGGCCGAGGATTTCAGGATATCTCCGATCACATCCTGCGCACTGGCACGGCCGGCGACCATAGCGGCTGCGAGCGCGGAGGCTCCTGAAAGGAAGAAACGGCGGCTGGTTCTCATGGACGGTCCAGACATTCTTGCTACAATTCAACCTACCGGGCGGTCTCGCCCGCACTCTAGAGTTGGCTTCTTAACAATTAGCCAACCATGGCCCGCATCACTTCGGTGTAAAAACACATGGGAAGTGATTTGAGCACAGGACAAATGCACGGCTTTGGCCCCAGCATCACCCGCATCTTCGGTTCCACTGGAATATGGCGGCAACGTGGCTGTTGCTCGAATTTGGATCGGCCGGCCTGACGAAACGGAAAGACCGGTGCTTTTCGGCACCGGCCTTTGGTCCGCTCCGCGGCAGCGCTCCCGTGGTCCAGCTTCGGATTTTTATGCGGCGGGTGCGACTACATCCGGTAAGCGATGGTATCGTTCCAGAACCGGTCCAGCCGCTGCAGGGCGCGATTCATCTGCTTGAACTCTTCGGTGTTGATGCCGCCGACCTGCTCGATCGAGCCGACATGGCGCTCATATAGGCCGGCGACGACCTCCGCCACCTCATTGCCCTTCGGCGTCAGCGAAACCCGCACCGAACGGCGGTCGATGCGCGAGCGCTGGTGGTTGATGAAGCCGAGATCGACCAGCTTCTTCAGATTGTAGGAGACATTCGAGCCGAGATAATAGCCGCGCGAGCGCAGCTCGCCGGCCGTCAACTCCGAATTGCCGATGTTGAACAGGAGCAGCGCCTGGATGGCGTTGATATCGGAGCGGCCGTTGCGGTCGAATTCGTCCTTGATCACGTCAAGCAGACGGCGGTGTAGCCGCTCGACCAGCTGCAGCGATTCCATGTACAGCGAACGGATCGCCTCGCGGCGGTCATCGGATACGTTGGCGGTCTTCGCCGCCGGACGCGAATTGATCATTGTCTTTGCCTCTCGTTTGTCGCCCGGTGATTTTTTGTTCTTCACCTTGATCGCGACACTATCGAATACTCATAAAATTCGACTTAAACGCCAAGGCTAACAAGAGCTTACCGGTAAGGGGTTTCGAAAGAGGCTTAACGGACGGTCACCCGAGCAAGGATAATTAACCTAAAGATTTAGCCACCGATCCTTGACCGGAATTGCTATCGCCGGGCCTGCCGCTTCTGGATCCAGATCACCACGCGGAATACGATGTAGAGCAGCGCCACCGCAAGATGCGAGGCGACGATCAGCAGCCGGTGGCCGAACAGCTCGGGGAAGCCGGCATACATGACCGTCTCGGTCACCGCGCAGATGAACCAGATCACCGGCCCCCAGGACGCCAGCATCCACAGGCCGGCGGCGGCGAATGGAAAAAACACCGCCAGCACCACCGCCGCCACCTGCCAGTGCACCGGCATCAGGTCGAAGCGCCACAACGGGCCGGGGTAAAAGCCGATCAGCCGGATCCAGTACAAGATGCCGAACAGCAGGCAGTAGCCGGCGATGACGCGCTGGAACCAGGCGAAGATGACCTCGACCGTCGAGGGCTGCAGCACCACGCGTCTCGAGGCGACGTCGCTCACAGCTTCAGTTCCCGTTCGCCGAGCGGTGCGAAATAGGCTTCGACGTCCACGGCGCTGACGTTATCGATGCCTGCCGGCCGCCATTGCGGCGTCGAGCCCTTGTCGATGATGGCAGCGCGGATGCCTTCATAGAAGTCGTGCCCGGCAAGCATGCGGTTGAGGATACGGAACTCCATTTTCATGCACTCGTCCATCGACAACGTCTGCCCGACGCTGATCTGGCGCCAGGCGACATGCAGGCTGGTCGGCGACCGGGTGCGGATGGTGGCCAGCGTCTTTGCCGCGAACTCGTCGGCAGTGGCTGCCCGCTCCAGGCTGGCGACGATATCGGCCAGCGACGGCTGCGCGAAATGCCTGGCGATGGCTTCGAGCGTCGGCATGTCGGTCTCGCGTTTGGCCGGGACGAAGCAGCCGCGCAGCACCGATTCCGGGTCGCCGCTTGCCGCCAGCCGGTCGAGAAAGCCAGCTTGATCCTCCGCTCTGATCGTATGCGTGGCCAGGCCCGACCACAAAGCATCGCCATGGCGGATGCGGTTGCCGGTCAGCGCCAGATACATGCCGAAGCTGCCGCCGAGATCCGGCAACAGATGGCTGGCGCCGACATCCGGGAAAAAGCCAATGCCGACCTCGGGCATGGCGAACTGGGCGTTCTCGGTCAGCACCCGCTGCGAGCCATGGAAGGAGATGCCGACGCCGCCGCCCATGACGATGCCGTCGATCAGCGCGACATAGGGTTTTTTGAAACGGGCGATACGGGCGTTCAGCCGGTATTCGTCGGCGAAGAAATCGACCGGAGGCTTTCCTGCCCGGCCGGCCTCATAGATATGAAGGATGTCGCCGCCTGCCGAAAACGCCCTGCCCTCGGCCTTGACGACAACGACATCAATGCCGTCGTCACGCTCCCAGCTGCGCAGCGCCTTGTCCAGCGCCTTGACCATGCGGTGGGTTACGGCATTGAGCGCCTGCGGCCGCGTCAGCGTGACGACGCCGGCCCTGCCCAATCTTTCGAAGCGAATCTCGTCGCCTCCGCCAAAATCCATCGCCAGAGAACCCTCCCCGCGCCCCGCCGGGAGTGAAGTGCTAAAGCGTGGCGCATGGCCGCGTCAATGGCGGGCACGCCAGCGCAGCCTCTGGCCCGGACCGGACGCCGGTGCTAACAATCGATGGCTAGAGGCAGCAATGACGAAAAAGTCATGGCAGGCGCGTTGCAACGCGCACCGACGGGACGTCGTCTATGATTCGATTTTCGCGCCCTGCGCTGATGGCAATCGGGTTGATCGGCACCTGCCTGGCTGGCCATCCAGCCTTGGCGACAAGCCTCGCCGAACTCTACCAGTCGCAAACCATCGTCAATGGTCAGGGAGAAGAACATCGTCAGGCCGGCTTCAAGGTCTGCCTCGACAAAGTGCTGGTGCGGGTATCCGGCGACCAGCGCCTGCCGGCGAAACCTCAGATGACAGCACTGCGCGACAAGGCCGGCAGCTTCGTCAGCAGCTTCCGCTACCGCGATCGCATGGAAGGTATTCCAAACCATGATGATCAAGGCACGTACGACCGGCCGCACGATCTCACTTGCCAGTACACGCCGCCGGTGATCGATAAAGTGCTTGCTGAGCTCGGCAGCAAGCCGTGGCTCGGCGAGCGGCCGATCATCTCGGTACTGCTGGCTGTGCAAGATGCACGCCAGCATTTTGTCTTGGCGAGCGACGGAGACGAAAGCCCCTATATGGCAGAGTCCTTTCAATCGGCAGCCGGACCGTTGGCGATGAAGATCGTCATTCCAAGCAAGGCCGCTCTGGTAAAAACCGGGGCGATTTTCGAACAGGTGCGTGCGCTCTCACCCGAATTGCTTGCGAGAACTGTCGGCAACCAAGAGCTCTTGGCCGGCAGCCTAGTCTGGAGCGACAAGGAGTTGGGCTGGATCGCCGATTGGCGGCTTGCCATGGCCGGCAAGACCTACAAGTGGCAAGTGCGCGGCGTCAACTTCGACGAGGCATTCCGCGTCGCCATGCGGGGTGCTGCGCAGATCCTGTCAGGCAATGGCCAACCAGAATAGCGCCCGACAGGACCGCTGGCACAATCGTGTCGCATTGGTCAGCAGCGGAGGCTCGTGGTAAAAGTCGCCCGATCCGGAGTTTTGGCGATGAACAAATTCACCCCTGCAAAGCCTGCCGGCGCGCGCAGCGTCGACGAGATCACCGGCAGCCGGCGGCTGCGGCGCATGCGCAAGGCCGATTGGTCGCGCCGCCTTGTCCAGGAGAACCGGCTCTCGGTCGACGATCTGATCTGGCCGATCTTTGTCGTCGACGGCAGACAAGTGCGCGAACCGATCGCCGCCATGCCCGGCGTCTTCCGCCTGTCGCTCGACCTCGCCGTCAAGGAGGCTGAGCGCGCGGCTAAGCTTGGCATTCCGGCGATCGCCACTTTCCCCAATGTCGAGCTCGGCCTGCGCGATCAGACCGGTTCGCACATCCTCGATCCGGAAAACATCATCAACCGCGCCACCCGCGCCATCAAGCGCGCGGTGCCGGAGATCGGCATCATCACCGACGCGGCGCTGGACCCGTTCACCTCGCATGGCCATGACGGCATCTTGCGCGACGGCATTATCGTCAATGATGAAACGGTGGAGCAGGTGACGGCAGCAGCCGTCATCCAGGCGGCGGCAGGGGCCGACATCATCGCCCCCTCGGACATGATGGACGGCCGGATCGGTGCCATCCGCGATGCGCTGGACGCCAATGGGTTTCAGGATGTAGCGATCATGTCCTATGCGACCAAGTTCGCATCCGCCTTTTACGGCCCCTACCGCGAGGCGGTCGGCACCGCCGGCCTGCTCAAGGGCGACAAGAAGACCTATTACATCGATCACGCCAATTCCGACGAAGCGGTGCGCGAGGCCGAGCAGGATCTCGCCGAGGGCGCCGACATGCTGATGGTCAAGCCCGGCCTGCCCTATCTCGACATCATCCGCCGGCTGAAGGACGAGTTGCAGATGCCGACCTTCGCCTATCAAGTGTCGGGCGAATATTCGATGATCAAGGCCGCCGCCGCCAATGGCTGGATCGACGGGGAAAAGGCGATGCTTGAATCGCTGCTGGCCTTCAAGCGCGCCGGCTGCGACGGCATCCTGACCTATTTCGCGCCGGAAGTGGCTGAGATGCTGAAGGGGTGATGCGCCTCCGTAGCGCCCACATCGAGTAACGTTCCTTCGTCCAAAGCGCGACATGGCCACCGCAGGGCAATCGCTTCAGGTTTGCGCTGCCCCTCATTGCCCTGCCGGGCATTTCTCCCCGTATAGTGACGGGGAGAAAGACGCGTTCGCAAAAGATTTCGCCAATCTCCAGCGTTGCAAAAACATCGCCGAGGTTGCGGCCAGCCCCTTCGCCCCGTCACTATACGGGGAGAAGGTGCCGGCAGGCGGATGAGGGGCGGCGCCAACATTGAGATTGGTCATTCCAACATGATTTGGAAGCGATTGGCCCCGGCGATTCAAAAAACCGCTTGCAAAATGCAATCAGTTAAGCTACCCGATAACTGCTTGCATCTCACAATTGGTTATCAAGGAGGCTCTCATGTCCAAACTTCGCGTCAGCGCTTTCACCTTGTCGATCGACGGCTTCGGCGCCGGTCCCGACCAAGACCTCAAGAACCCGCTGGGTGTTGGCGGCGAAGCCCTGCACGAATGGATGTTCGGCACCCGCACCTTCCGCAAGATGGTCCTCGGCAAGGATGGCGGGACCACGGACACTGACGAGACGTTCGCGGCGCGCAGCTTCGAGAATGTCGGCGCATGGATCCTCGGCCGCAACATGTTCGGGCCGATCCGCGGCGAGTGGGCTGACGAGAGCTGGAAAGGCTGGTGGGGAGACAATCCGCCATACCACGTGCCGGTCTTCGTGCTGACGCACCATCAGCGGGATCCCATTGTCATGGAGGGCGGCACGACCTTCTATTTCGTGACCGACGGCATCCACTCAGCGCTGGAGAAGGCGAAAGCAGCGGCTGACGGCAAGGATGTACGGCTGGGCGGTGGCGTTTCTACGATCCGGCAGTATCTCAAGGAAAAGCTCATCGACGAGATGCATCTGGCGATCTCACCTGTCCTGCTCGGCGCAGGCGAGAGCCTTTTTGCCGGCATCGACATGCCCAAGCTCGGCTACCGCTGCAGCGAGCAGGTCGCGACGCCGAAGGCCACGCATGTCATCATCGAGCGCGCCTAGCTTGTTGCAGGGCGCTGCCCACGGAGGCAGCGCCCCTCCTCGCTGCTTTAGTCAGTATTTCTCCGGCACGTACAGTTCGCGCGGCAGCACCTGGCGCTCGTATTCGGGATTGAAGACGCGCTCGGGCAGTGTGATCTCCTCGTGCGGCACCTCCTCATAGGGCATTTGCTTGAGGAGATGGTCGATGCAATTCAGCCGCGCCCGCTTCTTGTCGTTGCCCTCGACGATGAACCAGGGAGCTTCCGGGATGTTGGTGCGGGCGAAGGTTTCTTCCTTGGCCTTGGTGTACTGCTCCCAGCGCACGCGCGACTGGAGGTCCATCGGCGACAGTTTCCATTGCTTCATCGGGTCGTGGATGCGCATCAAAAAGCGCATCTGCTGCTCCTCATCGGTGATCGAAAACCAGTATTTGACAAGCGTAATGCCTGAGCGGACCAGCATGCGTTCGAAATCCGGCACGTCGCGGAAGAACTCCTCGACCTGATCCGGCTGGGCAAAGCCCATTACCCGCTCGACGCCGGAGCGGTTGTACCAGGAGCGGTCGAACAGCACGATCTCACCGCCGGCCGGCAAATGCGGAACGTAGCGCTGGAAATACCATTGCGACTTCTCGCGCTCGGTCGGTGCCGGAAGTGCTACGACGCGGCAGATGCGCGGATTAAGCCGCTGGGTGATGCGCTTGATGACGCCACCCTTGCCCGCCGAGTCGCGGCCTTCGAAGACCACGACGAGCTTTTTCTTGTGATAGGCGACCCAGGACTGCAGCTTGATCAATTCGGATTGCAGCGTGATCAGATCGCGAAAATATTGCAGGCGGTCGATCGATGGCGGATGCGCATTCTTATAGATCTTGGCGATCTCCATCGACAGCGCCGGCTCAGAGATTTCCAGCTCATAATCTTCGTCGAGCGTGTCGGCGAGTTCCGCTTCCAGCCAGTCCCTGGCCGGGGAATTCTGTTTTATCTCGGTCATTTGCGCTGCTCCGCTTACAGGCCGTGTCGGCCGCTGTCAGGCGCTCTGCCGCCCGGCCCGGCGGCCGGAAATCGAAGCGCTGAACCGATGTTAGTATAGGCCGGCAATGACGGTTTTATTGCAGCCGCTGTTGCGCTGGCTGCGCGCCCAATCCGTAAGATGTGATCGATGTTGCCCTGCAACACGGGCGACAAGCGGAACGAATTATCCTACAAATGCCCGGTTCATTCAGGGCTGTCGTTTGAAACGCCCTTTCCCGATAAAATCATGAGGATACGACATGGAATACCGCACTCTCGGCCGTTCCGGGCTGAAGGTTTCGACGCTGACCATGGGCACCATGACGTTCGGCGGCGGCGGCGCGTTTTCGGCGGTCGGCAAGACCGACCTCGACGAGGCGCGCCGGATGATCGACCTTTGCATCGATGCGGGCATCAACGTCATCGACACCGCCAACGTTTATTCGAACGGGGTGTCGGAGGAGATCATCGGCGAGGCGCTCTGCGGCAAGCGCAAGGGCGACGTGTTGATCGCCTCCAAGGCGCGCATGCGGATCGGCAAAGGCCCCAATGATGAAGGCCTGTCGCGCTATCATCTGATCCGCGAATGCGAGAGGAGCCTGAAGCGCCTCAGGACCGATGTCATCGACATCTATTTCCTGCATGAGTGGGATGGCCTGACACCGCTCGAGGAAACCATCGCCGCGCTCGACACGCTGGTCGCGCAGGGCAAGGTCCGCTATGTCGGCTGTTCCAATTATTCCGGCTGGCAGGTGATGAAGGGGCTCGGTATCAGTGACCGTCATCACCAGCCGCGCTTCGTCACCCAGCAGATCCACTACACGCTGGAAGCCCGCGAGGCCGAGTATGAATTGTTGCCGATCTCGGTCGACCAGGGGCTCGGCGTGCTGGTCTGGAGCCCGCTCGCCGGCGGATTGCTGTCCGGCAAATATCACCGTGACCAGCCGACCGCCCGCCAGCTCAGCGGCTGGTCGGAACCGCCGATCCGCGACGAGGACCGGCTGTGGCGGATCGTCGACGTGCTGATCGATATCGGCAAGAACCACGGCGTGTCGGCAGCGCAGGTGGCGCTTGCCTGGTTGCTTGGCCGGCCCGCCGTCAGTTCGCTGGTGATCGGCGGACGAACCGAAGCGCATTTCAAGGACAATATCGCTGCTGCAAGCCTGGTGCTCGGCGATGAGGAGCGCACACGCCTCGACGTGGTCAGCAGGCCGCCCGTGCTCTATCCCTACTGGCACCAGCAATTCACGGCAAAGGACCGGTTCGGGCCCGCCGATCTCGTCCTCGACCGGGACGGCGCCTGAAAAAACGCCCTGAAGCGGGGCTCCCCGGACTGCGACGAGATATGGAGCCGATCGTGCCTTGCGGTGTTGTGTTTGTGGCCCAATGCTCCTAGGCAAAGGCCAAGCACAATGAAAGGAAACGATATGGCACGAGCACCGAACTACGGTCAGGAACGCAAGGAACGCGACCGGCAGAAGGCTGCCAAGAAGGCGGAAAAGCAGGCTGCCAAGGTCGCGGCCAAGGAGCGCTCGAAGCCCGAGGGCGAAAGCGAGTCCCAAACCAACACCGAAACGGCCGAGTGATGATATCAGGCCTGTCAGGCGGCCCGGGTCTCGATCAAGTCCCCGCTATGCCTCAGGCCGGCGCCTTGTCGCTGACGAAGACGTTCACTTCGCGGGCGGCGGCAATGAAGGCCCGTCTTGCGTTCATGGCCGGCTTGTCGCCGGCCAGCGCATCATGACAGGCTTGCAGCGCTTCGCGGTGCTTGGGGCTGCGCTTGCCGGGCCAATTGTTGAGGAGGTAGTCGGAAGCCTCGCGGGCCGTACGCAAGAGCTGATTGCTTCCCGCCGCGCCCTTGACGGTCACGGGTGTGTCAAATCGGTTGTTTTCCATCGCCGCTCTTACGCCATCGGCATTTGCGAAGCGAGACCGAAAGTAGCTTTCTTCGCTCATCTGCCTTTTTCGTGATCAATGGCCGCCGATCCTCACTCAAGCGACGACGGCAAATCCCCTGGCGCGCAGGCCGCGCCGGTCGTTGCGCAACGACGTCACCAGCCGGTCGCGGCTACCGTCGATATGAGATGAAAGCAGGCAGGCGGCCCCATCGGCATCGCCGGCCCGCACCGCCGACAGAATGGCATGGTGTTCGGCCCAGGCACGGCCAAGCGCTGCCTCGTCGCGAACCTCGAGCCAGCGGGCGCGCGACAGGCGCGTCATCGCATCACGAACCGCTCTGAACAGGAACTCGTTGCCTGACAGGCGCGCCAGCTCGATATGAAAATCCATGCCGACACGATGCCATTCCTCGCGCGGCGTCTGGTCGTCGCAGGAATCGAGCATCGCCTCGATGATTTCGACGGCACCCCTGTCCTGCAAGGCACAAGTCAGCCTGACTGCCGCGACCTCGACCGCCTCGCGATAGACGGCGATCTGCTCCAGCTCGGCAAGATTGATGGGCGAGACCGTCCAGCCGCGGCCGTCGCGGCAGATCAGGCCTTCGGTCTCGAGCCGCAGTAACGCCGCCCTGACCGGCGTGCGCGAGGCGCCGAAGCGGCTTTCGACCCAGCGCTCCGTCAGCCGCTCGCCGGGACCGATCTCGAGCCCGAGGATCATCTCGCGAAGCTGCTTTTCGACGTTCTGCATCTGCGACATTGGCGTTCCGTTTGTTGGAGCCGGTTCATTGGCCCTCTGCTCACCGGCCATTACTGGCGATCACTTTGCAGGGACCGCATTGACAGCGACCAGCCTTGCGTCCATGACGGATACCAGTTTGGTATCCCAAAATGGTATCCGCAGCAACCCAACGACAGCAGTCTCTGACATGCCGCAAGACGCCACCCTCGCCGTGCAAGGCACGCATAACGTCCACTGGCGCCGCAATCTCGCCGTGTGTTTTGCTGGCTCGTTCAGCACGCTCGCAGCGATGACGCTGCTGTTGCCGTTCCTGCCGCTCTACGTCGAACAGCTGGGCGCCGAGGGCCATGCGGCGATCGTGCAGTGGTCGGGCATCGCCTACGGCGCCACTTTCCTTGCTGCCGCGCTGGTCGCACCCCTGTGGGGGCGGTTAGGCGACCGCTACGGCCGCAAACTGATGCTGGTGCGCGCCAGTTTCGGCATGGCGATGTGCATGTCGCTGACCGGCATGGTGCAGACTGTCTGGCAATTGGTGTTCTTGCGCCTGCTGATCGGCTTTGCCGGCGGCTATTCTTCGGGCTCGACCATCCTGGTTGCCATGCAGACGCCGAAGGATCGCTCCGGCTGGGCGCTGGGCGTGCTGTCGGCCGGAATCACGGCCGGTGCCCTGGTCGGCCCGCTGCTCGGCGGCGCGCTGCCGCCGCTGATTGGCATCCGCGCCACATTCCTGCTCGCCGGCGGCGTCATTTTCCTGGCCTTTCTGGCAACCACCTTGCTGATCAAGGAGGCCCCTCGCCCGGTTGCCGCCAAGGCCGCGTCAGAAGAAAAGGCGAAAGGCGGCTGGTCGCAAATTCCCGACAAGCGCCCCGTCGTCGCCATGCTGGCGACCGGGACGCTGTTGAGTTTCGCCACCATGTCGATCGAGCCGATCATCACCGTCTATGTCCAGCAGCTCATCGAAGATCCGAGCCAGGTCACGCTGGTCTCCGGCATCGTCATGTCGGCGGCAGCGCTCGGCGCCATCCTGTCGGCGTCGCGGCTCGGCAAGCTCGCCGACCGTATCGGCCACTGGAACGTCATCGTTGCCGCGCTCGCAGTCTCGGCGCTGCTCCTGATCCCGCAGGCCTTCGTCACGCAAGGCTGGCAGCTCGTCGGCCTGCGTTTCCTGATGGGCGTGGCGCTTGGCGGTCTTTTGCCCTGCATCACCAGCGTCATCCGCCACAATGTGCCCGACGGCGTCGGCGGTAATGTGCTGGGCTTGTCGATCTCGGCGCAATATGTCGGTCAGGTCGCCGGACCGCTGCTCGGCGGCTTCGTTGGTGGCCATTTCGGCATGCGCGCGGTGTTTCTCGGCACATCCGTGCTGATGGCAGGCGGAGCGGCCTATAACTGGCTGGTCCAGTCGCGCCGCGAACGCGACATGCTGGCGGAAGCCGGCAAATCCTGACACGGTTCGCAGCGCTATCTCAGGCGGTCGCCAGCAATTACGGAGGCGTGGAAATGAGCACGGATGAACACGCGGCAGGCGGCCGCATTCTGATATTTGCCGGCGGCCTATGCGGCGCAACCGGCGTGGTGCTTTCGGCGGCGTCGGCACATCTCGGCGGCGCTTTCGTCGGCACGGCCGCGTCCTTCCTGCTCATGCATGCGCCGGTCTTCCTTGTCGTCGGGCTGCTCGGAGGAAATATCATCCTGCGAAGCGGAAGCCTCATCCTCCTCGTCGGGCTTCTGCTGTTCTCGGGAGATCTCCTCGCTCGCGACTTCCTTGGCTCGCGGCTGTTCCCGATGTCGGCGCCGATCGGCGGCACCTTGCTGATCGGCGGCTGGCTGGTGATGGCCGCCTCGGCGCTGGTGCGTCCGCGCCGCCATTGATGCGGCAACCAATGGCGGCGCCCTCGATCCACGAGCTCTGTCTTGCCAGCTCAGTCTCGCGGACGTTCGGGCCGAACTTGGCCGTCGCGTTTGGTCGTCTTGACCACACGCCGTCGCTCCGGCCGTTCGGTGGCCGGCGAGATGCCCCAATAATTGCGATAGATGTCTTCGAACAGATGCTTGATCGGGTGCATGGCTTAATCTCCTCTAGCTTATTTGAATCGATCCAATCAGCAGGCGAAAAAATGCGCTGCCAATCAGCTCCACTCGCGTCGCTTCAGGAAACGCAGGTCGCGAATCCACGGACCGGTCCTGTCGCGCCGCTTCCGGGCCTCCGCGCTCGAGCGGATGCTCCAGTCGTTCCGGTAAATGTCCTCGAACAGATAATTGACGGGGTGCATGGCACTCTCCTCTTGTATCGATCCAACCTGCGGACGAAAGCGCGCTTGGATCGATTCAAAGTATACGCGCCGCACCATAAATGTCAAGCAAAAATTTGAATCGATCCAAGGAAGGTGTTAGGTAATCGGCGATACTGTTGGACCGGAGTCCCGGAGACAAACAAATGGCATCACTCACCGAAGGCAGCAGGAGGCCCATCCGGCTGGCCGACATCGCCAAAGCCGCGGGCGTATCACACGGCACTGCCTCCAATGTCTTCAGCCGTCCCGAAATCGTGCGCGAGGAAGTCCGCGAGCGGGTCAAGGCGGCGGCCGAGGCGCTGGGCTATGCCGGCCCCGATCCCAAGGGCCGCCTGCTGCGTGCCGGCAAGGTCAATGCGATCGGCGTCGCCACCACCGAGCCGCTGTCCTATTTCTTTGACGACCCCTTTGCCCGCGTGATGATGGCCGGCATTTCGGAGGCCTGCGACGCCACCGGCGCGGGAATTGCCCTGGTGTCAGCTGGCAACGAGGAAAAACTTGCCTGGAACATCCAGAGCGCCCTGGTCGACGGCTTCATCCTGTTCTGCATCGAGGGCGGTCCGCGCCTCGTCGAGCTGACACGCGAACGAAAGCTCCCCTTCGTCGCGCTCGAGTTCGGCTCGCAGGACGACACGGTCTCGGCGATCAGTATCGACAATGTTGCCGGCGGCCGGCTGGCGGCGCACCATCTGGCGGTACTTGGACATCGCCGCTTCGCCGTGTTGTCGCTGGCCTTCGCCGACGACAGCACCGGTCTTGTCTCGCCCGAGCAGGTCCGGACGGCGGCCTATACCGGGACCCGTGACCGCCTCCTCGGCTATTTCGAAGAGCTTTCCCAATTTGGTGTCGACACCGCCAAGGTGCCGGTCTACGAGACCGAAAACGACAAGGCGAGCACAAGGGCTGGTCTCGAAACCATCTTCGCCTCGGCGGAACCGCCGACCGCCATCCTGGCGATGTCGGACCGGATCGCAATGGTGGCATTGGAATGGCTCAACGCACGGGGTATCACGGTTCCCCGCGATGTTTCCGTCGTCGGCTTCGACGGCGTGCCTGAAGCCGCAATTTGCGAGCCTCCGCTCACCACCATCGCCCAGCCGATCGCCGAGATCGGCCGCCGGGCAGCGCGAAGAATCCTCGACTTCGATGGCACAGTGCGGCGAGAAACGCTCGACGTCGAACTTGTCGTCAGGGCATCGTCCGGACCGCCGCCAAGTACAGGCTGACTGGGCAGATCGGCTCCAAATCTTATCTATTGGCCGCCATGGGACCGATGCCAAAGGATGGACGGCCAGGCGGCGCCTCGTTGCGGACCGGCTTGCCCTTGCCGGACCAGCCGATGGCAGACAGCCACTCCAGATAGAAGGCGAGCGCGAACTGCATGGCGATGCCGGCGGCGAGCAGCAGACTGTCATAGGCAATGCCGCCCGGGTTGATCAGCTTCATCACTTGCGCCGCCATGGCAATCACCGTTCCGGCAATGAAAACCGGCAACGAGCGTTTGCCCAATATGGCGAGCGGATTGTCACGACCGGTGCGGAACAGGTTCGAGACGGAAGGCAAGGCGACGACCAGGTAGCTCATCGCCAGGATGTGCAGCAGTCGCGGCAACGACAGGAATGTCTTGTCGAAACCGGTCAGCACCACCGGCAGGTCGAGCCATGACACATGCCCCCACAGCGGGCTGTGCACCCAGACGAGCGCCGTGAGCACATAGGCGGCGGCGGCGCCGACCAGCCAGCGATTGACCGGGATGGTGCCGCCGCGCCGCACATGCAACACGCTGGCCATGCCGATATTGAACAGCAATTGCCATGACAGCGGATTGAGGAACCAGAACCCGGGCTCCGGGTAGTTCGGTGGCGCGATCTGGTAGATTCCGGCAAGCAGCCAAAGGGCTGCGGATACGGCAAGCGCCGCCAGTGGCCGATAGCTGATGAACAGCAGGAAGGCCGGCGCCATCAACAGCAGCGCTGCATAGACCGGCAGTATGTTGTTGTAACCGAGCTGATGGCCGAGCGTGACGATGCCGACCAGGACTTGTGGCGGGTTTCTGACGAGCGGCTCGATGTTGATCAGCGTCAGAAGGTCCGGCCGTTTCGCAAACACCGCCGCCGCGCAGAAGATAGCCATGACCACCATCGTCGTGACGATGTGGGTGACATAGAGCACGCCGGCGCGGCGCCACATTTTCAGCGTTGCAATCAGCCGGTTTCCCGGCTGGAATTTGGTGCCGTAGGCGAGAGCGACGGACATGCCGGAGATCAGCACGAAGGCCTCGGCCGCATCCGAAAACCCGAAATTCTTGTAGGTCAGGGTTTCGAAAACGGTGCCCGGCACATGGTCGATGAATATGGTCAGGAGGGCGAGAGCCCGGAACACGTCAATACGCGTATCGCGTTCCGGCGAAACTGGCATGGTCATCGATAAAAGGCCTTAAAGCTGGTTGTTCATGCCGGCATGCGACCACCCGGCGCACACTGCTTCGATCCCTCCCGCGGGGATTATATCGGCAAAGAAACGGACTGAAATGCGCCCGGTTCAATCAACTTTCGCGGAGCTTGAAAATATTTCGTTTTGAAGCCGGCAAATTAACGAAAGTAACGCGAAATCAAAAGGATGTGACTATGGCCGAGGAGAGCCTCGAAGACGGTATTTTGCAGGAAAATTCAGGCTTTTTCTACCGGCTCCATCGACCCGCCAATTTACCCGGTGACTGGCTGTTCCTCCAGCATGGATCGGGAGTCGATGAGACGACCTTGCTGCCGCTTGGTCGGCAAATCGCGCCGCATGCGGCGCTGGTTGCGGTCCGTGGCCGCATCCCTCAGGAGGGCGGGTTCCGCTGGTTCACGCGAATCACCCCGACGCGTTTCGAACAGGCGAGCATCCGTGCGGAGGCGGACGCATTCGCGGGCTTCGTCGACGGCATCGCGAAGCGCCACCGCTTCGATCTCAGCCGCGCGACCTTTGTCGGTTATTCGAACGGCGCCAATCTGGTCTCAAGCGTCATGCTGCTGCATCCGGGCCTGATCGAGCGCGCCGCATTGCTGCGTCCGATGCCGGTGCTTGACGAGGTGCCGCCGGCCGACCTGTCGAAGGCGCGGGCGTTGATCATCGCCGGCGCCGCCGACCTGACCTATGCGCCATTCGCGGCGGTGTTGGCCGCCCTGCTGAGTTCGCATGGCGCCAAGGTCGAGACCCACACCATTGCCTCCGGCCATGAAATCGGCGATCCGGACGCCGAGATCGTCAGGCAATGGCTGGCGGATCCTGCGGTCGCCGTTGCAACGTCAGATCGATGAGCCTCGAAGCTATCCTCGCCCCATGCGGTTCCAGGCGTCCAGCCCGGCGATCTTGTAGGCTTCGGCCAGCGTCGGATAGTTGAAGGTGTTGTTGACGAAGAAGTCGACGGTGCCGCCGAGATTGATGACCGCCTGGCCAATGTGGATGAGTTCGGTCGCGCCCTCGCCGACGATATGGGCGCCGAGCAGACGGCGTGTTTCGATCGAGAACAGAAGCTTCAGGAAGCCGGTATTGACGCCCATGATGTGGCCGCGCGATGTCTCGCGAAACCGCGCCACGCCGACCTCGTAGGCAGCACCACTCTCGCGCACCTGCTCCTCCGACTGGCCGACGGTGGAGATTTCCGGCACGGCGTAGATGCCGTAGGGAAAGGTTTCGGGCGGCGGCGGCAACGGCACGCCAAACGCGTGGCAAGCGGCCACCCTGCCCTGCTCCATCGAGGTCGAGGCCAGGCTCGGAAAACCGATGACGTCGCCGGCGGCATAGATGTTGGACGCGCTGGTCTGGAAGGTCTGCGGATCGACCTTGATGCGGCCTCTGGAATCGGACTCGATGCCGACCGCTTCCAAGCCCAGGCTGCCGACATTGCCGGTACGCCCGGCAGCATAAAGCACCATCTCGGAACGTATGGTGCGGCCGTCTGCCAGCATCACCTCGGCATAATCGGGTTTGGAGGCGATCTCCTTGACGGCGCTGCCTAAGCGGATGGTCATGCCGCGGTCGCGCATCTGATGGATGAAGTCGTCGACGATCTCGCGGTCGACGAAATCCAATATGGTATTGCGCGGCTCGACCAGCGTCACCGGCACGTCGAGCGCCGAAAAGATCGTCGCATATTCGACGCCGATGACGCCGGCGCCGATCACCGTCAGCGTGCGCGGCAGCCGGTCGAGCTCCAGCATCTCGTCACTGTCGAATATCCGTGTCTTGTCGAACGGCACGTCGCGCGGCCGGTGCGGCCGTGTGCCGACCGCGATCAGCGCATGGGCGAAGCCAACCTCGCTGTAGTCGCCGGTGTCGGTGGTCAGGCTGACCTTGTTGGGGCCAAGGAATTTTACCGCGGCGCGAGCGCTCTTGACCGTGTTGCGCATGAACTGGTGCTGCAGCACCTCGACCTCGTGGTCGAGCGTCTTGTGCAGGCGCTCGACCAGATCGCCGACCGAAATGTCCTGCTTGACCCGGTAGCCGCGTCCATAAAAGCCGCGCTCACGCCAGCCCGAGAGGTTGAGCACCGTCTCGCGCAACGTCTTCGACGGTATGGTGCCAGTGTGTACCGACACGCCGCCAAGACGACGACCTCTGTCGACCACCAGCACCGACTTGCCGAGCTTGGCCGACTGCACCGCGGCGCGGCGCCCGGATGGGCCGCTGCCGATGACCAGCATGTCGTAGTCCATGTCGCCCCGTCCCCTCGGCTCGGCACGTTTTGTTGCGCCGCAGCAAGCTAACGCTATCCGCGCCATGAATTCAACAAGTCAGACGGCGCCGGGCACTCCGTCACCATCTACGGTGGCGAATGGCTCGATCTTGATTCCACCGCGAACCTTCACCATTTCATCAATACGCGGCCCGTGCATTAACCCGGGTTCGATTACGAGGAAATGACATGAACGCTCGCGTTCTCGACGGCGAAATCATCACCAGCAGGCTCGAAGACGTTCGCGCCTATGAGGGCGTGCGCACGCGGCGCATTCTCGCCTTCGTCATCGATTATTTCATCGTCGCGCTGCTCACTGTTCCATTCGCGATCCTGGTGTTCTTGTTCGGGCTGTTGACGCTCGGCCTCGGATGGATGCTGTTTTCCATTCTCGTGCCGGCCGTCGCCATCCTCTACATCTGGAACACGCTCGGCAGTAAAGATCAGGCCACCACCGGCATGAAGATGATGGGCATCCGGCTCGACCGGCTCGACGGCAGCCGCATCGACGGGCTGACCGCCGTCGTTCATTCGGTGTTGTTTTGGGCCGGCAATGTCATCCTCTCGCCGCTGGTCCTGCTGGTGAGCCTGTTTTCCGACCGCAAGCGCACGCTGCACGACCTGCTGCTCGGCACGGTCGTCAGCCGCAGCGGCCGCTGAGCGGCTTTGAAGCGCGGCCGCGGCCTTTGCGCACAAAAGTGAAGACGTCCAATCACCCAGGCTTTCACAATCCTGTTGAATTTTTCGGCGTCCGCGCCAAAGGTAGAACGATTCGCAGGAGTGTTTCCAAGGCTCGATGACGCAGCACCCGACCCAGTCGCCACAGTTCTTTCTGACCGCGCCCTCGCCATGTCCCTATCTTGAGGGCCAGTTCGAGCGCAAGGTGTTCACACACCTGGTCGGCGACAAGGCCCCCGAGATGAACGATCTATTGACGCAGGGCGGTTTCAGGCGGTCGCAGAACATCGCCTACAGGCCGGCTTGCGAGACCTGCCGCGCCTGCGTGTCGGTGCGCATCCTGGCGCAGGAGTTCACCGCCAGCCGCAACATGAAACGCGTCATACAGCATAATTCGGATCTGGTCGGCGCCATGCACGACGCCGAACCCTCCACCGAACAGTATTCGCTGTTCCGCAGCTATCTCGACGCCCGCCATCGCCGTGGCGGCATGTCCGACATGACCGTGCTCGACTACGCCATGATGGTCGAGGATACCCATGTCGACACCAAGGTCATCGAATACCGTCGCCGCGGACCTGACAGCTTCATCACCGGCAAGGGCCAGGGCGAACTGATCGCCGTGGCGCTCACCGACAAGATGGCCGATGGCCTGTCGATGGTCTATTCCTACTTCAACCCGGATTTCGAGGACCGTTCTCTCGGCACCTTCATGATCCTCGACCACATCGCCCGCGCCAGGGCGATGGGCCTGCCCCATGTCTACCTGGGTTACTGGGTCAACGGCTCGCGCAAGATGAATTATAAGATGCGATTCCAGCCGCAGGAGCATCTCGGCCCGAAAGGCTGGGAACGCTACAATCACGAAGCAGTTTTGCGCTGATTTCCGCTTTCGGTATTCACCCTTAAATTGTTTCGAGGAGGATGCCGCTGGGCTTCCGGCCGATCGGCTGGAAGACCGGGCGGGTCAATTTTGCGCCTCCAGGCCTATCGCGAGAATTGCTGCATGTCTTCCCACAACGGCCACCAGAGAGGCCTTCTGATCACCGCCATCGGCGGGTTGACGCTGACCGTCGACATTCCGCTGATCCGGCTCGCCGATGGCGAGGCATGGACGATCCTGCTGTTGCGCACCGGCACAACCTTCGTCGCCACGCTCATCATCTGGGCCGTCTGGCGCTCGCTGAGCGCAAAGGCACCGCAGCTTATCCCGGGCCGGTCAGGGCTCATCGTTGCCGCCCTCTACGGACTCGGCTCGATCGCCTTCATCACCGGCGTCTACAACACCTCGACCGCCAACCTCGTTTTCATCCTGGCCTTCACCACCATGTTCGCGGCCCTTTTGTCGTGGCTGTTCCTGAAGGAGAGGCCACAGCCCCTTACGGTCGCAGCGCTGGCATTGATGATCGCCGGCGTCGTGATGATCGTCGGTGATTCCGTCGGGACCGGGCATCTCTTCGGCGACCTGATGGCGCTATGCTCCGCCTTCATGATCGCCGCGGCCATCACCATCTCGCGCGCCAGCAGCAAGGATATGGGCTTCACCGCGCTGATCGGAGTCGTCCTGCCGCTGGCCGTCGCCGCCCTGATGGTTTCCAAGGTGGGTTTTCACGTCAACGCACCCTGGTGGATCGTCTTCAACGGCGCCGTCATCATGCCGATCTCGTTCTTCTGCCTCGCCAATGGTCCGAAATACATTTCCGGGCCGGAAGTGGCGATGTTCTACCTGTTAGAAACCGTGCTGGCGCCGGTCTGGGTGTGGATGATCTTCGCCGAGACCCCGTCGCGCAACAGCCTGATCGGCGGCACGATCCTCATCGTCACCTTGGTCGGCCATTCGCTCTGGCAGTTGCACGAGGGACGCAAGCGCCGCGCCACGCTCGCCGTCAGTCACCCGGCCTGATTCTTTTTCGCGGCGGCGCGTTCGGCGACAATTTCGATCTGCGGCGGTGCATCTTCCTGCTCCGCCGGTTCGGCGGGAGCGAGTTCGTCGGTCAGCTCCACCTCGCGCAGCCATTCACGCCAGATCGCGACCAGCAGGGCCATCAGCACCGGGCCGATGAACAGGCCGAGAAAACCCATTGTCTTGACGCCGCCGATCAGGCCGAAAAAGGTTGGCAGGAAGGGCAGCTTTATCGGCCCGCCGACCAGCTTCGGGCGCAATGTCTTGTCGACGACGAAGAGTTCGACGGCGCCCCAGATGAACAGCGCCAGGCCGGCCATCGGCGAGCCGCTGGCGGCGAGGTAAATCGAGACCAGCGTGAACGACAGCGGCGCGCCGCCGGGGATCAGCGCCATGATGCCGGTCAGTGCACCGAGCGTCACCGGCGACGGCACGCCGGCCAGCCAGTAAGCGATGCCCAGCACCAGCCCTTCGCCGATGGCGATAACCGTCATGCCGGTGACGGTCGAGGAAATCGTCGCCGGCACCACGCGTGAGATCCGTTCCCATCTGGCCGGCAGGATGCGTTCGCCGAGGCGATCGACCTGCCCGGCGAAATGCTCACCGTCGCGATAGGCGAAGAACAGCGCGATCATCATGAACAGCAGCGTCAGCAAAAGGCCGAAGGCGCTGCCGCCGGCGGCAAGCACGCCGCGATAGATGCTGCCGATATTGGCGCCGCTGATCAGCTGGATCAGTTCGCCGATACCGCCTGGATGGCCAACGTTGACCGTCCATTGTTCATTGAGCCATTCGCCTACCACAGGCAGCGTGGCGATCCAGTGCGGCGTCGGCGCGCCATAGCGGTTGGTCTCGATCGCCCAGCCGACCCATTCGCGCACCTCATTGATGGCGTAGGTGCCGGCAAGCGCGATCGGCACCACCAGGAAGGTCAGGATGAACAGGATCGCAAGGGTCGCGGCGATCGTGCGGTTGCCGCCGACGCCGGCGAGCAGCCGCCGATAGAGCGGCCAGCTGGCGAAAGCGATCACCAGGGCGGCAAGGACCGGGAACAGGAAGCCGTGGAAGAAATAAACGCCGGCGGCGACGATCAGCACCAGGAGCCAGCGCGCCGCCGACAGCGGCGGAATGACAGCGGCCCTGAGCGGCGTCGACAGGCCAAACAGGCGCTGCTGCCGCTCCGGCTTCTGTATCCTGACTTCCTTCAAGCGACTACCTCCCCAACGCCCGTGTCGTCCAGATGCGTTATCCCCGCGATTTCCCATGGCGAAGCTTATGCACTGATATAGTGCAGCAATCGTGACGGCATTCCAATTTGGTCGAAAGGGGCCCGAAACAAAAAACCCGCCTTGGCAGGCGGGTCGTCGGTGCGAATCAGCACCATAGCGAAGTTAGTAGCATAGCTGCCGGCACAAAGCAAGAACAAAATTGCGGCGCCGGGCACGAAAACACGAATTCCCTTTCACCACCTCGCCTGACCGCCCCCGAAAGGTCACGCTCCTTCGCGCGCCTACCCGAACTTGCCCGTGCGCGGGAACCCCTTCGGCACCATGCGACCGGCCGAGGCGCGGGCGCCGATCCATTCGGCAAGCTCGTCGCGCGATTTGGTGAAGGTGCGATCTGCCGAATCTTGCCAGGACAGGCCGCTGGCGAGCGTGAAGGTCTTGAGGTCGAGGACGCCGCCATCCTTGTATTTCTGCAGGCGCACGCCCTTGCCGCGTCCCATCTCCGGGATCTCGGCCAGCGGGAACACCAGCATCTTGCGGTTCTCGCCGACAATGGCGAGATGGTCGCCGGCGACAGTCACGCAACGCTGGGCCTCGTCGGGCGCCTTGACATTCATCACCTGCTTGCCCTTGCGGGTGTTGGCGACGACCTCCTCTTCCTGCACGATGAAACCGTTGCCGTCATGCGAAACCAGCAGCAGCTTGCGCTTGGGATCATGGACGAAGGCGGTGACGATATCCTGGTCGTTGTCCATGTCGACGATGATGCGGATCGGCTCACCATGGCCACGCCCACCCGGCAGCCGGTCGGCGCCGATCGTGTAGAACTTGCCGCCGGTGGTGAAGACCAGCACCTTGTCGGTCGTCTGGGCATGGAAGGCGAGCTTGAGGCTGTCGCCTTCCTTGAAGGTCAGGGCCGAGTGATCGGTCAGATGACCTTTCATGGCCCTCAGCCAGCCCTTTTCCGATACGACGACGGTGACCGGCTCGCGCTCGATCATGGCGTGGGCGATATCGGTCAGGTCATGTTCGGGTGCATCTGCGAACTCGGTCCGGCGCTTGCCGATCTCGGTCTCGGGCCCATATTTCTGGCGAACATTGGCGACTTCCCACTTGATCGTCGCCCACTGCTTGGCGTCGGACGCAAGTAGCGCCTCGATCTGCTTCTTCTCGCCGGTCAGGCCGTTGAATTCCTCACGAATCTCGAATTCCTCGAGCTTGCGCAGCGCCCTCAGCCGCATGTTGAGGATGGCTTCGGCCTGGGTGTCGGTGAGTGACCAGCGGGCCATCATCACCTGCTTGGGCTCGTCCTCCTCGCGGATGATCCTGATCACCTCGTCGATGTTGAGGTAGGCGATCAGATAGCCGGCGAGGATCTCCAGCCGCCTCTCGATCTCGCCGAGACGGTGCTTGGAGCGGCGGATCAAGACGTCGCGGCGGTGCTCAAGCCACTCCTTGAGCACGCCTTTCAGCGACAGCACGTTCGGCACCTTGCCGCGCGACAACACGTTCATGTTGAGCGGAAAGCGGCTTTCGAGCTCGGTCAGCTTGAACAGCGATTCCATCATGATGCCGGGATCGACCGAGCGGCTCTTCGGCACCAGCACGACGCGGATGTCCTCGGCGCTCTCGTCGCGGATATCCTCGAGCAACGGAAGCTTGCGCGCAATCAAGAGCTCGGCGATCTTTTCGATCAGCCTGGCCTTCTGGACGCCGTAAGGGATCTCGGTGACGACTATGTTCCAGGTGCCCCTGCCCTGGTCCTCCTGGCTCCATTTCGCCCTGACGCGAAAGCCGCCGCGACCCGTTTCGTAGGCTTCGAGGATCGAGGCTCGGCTGTCGACGATGATGCCGCCGGTCGGGAAATCCGGACCTTGCACGAAGTCCATCAGCTTGGTGACGGGCGCATCCGGATGATCGATCAGGTGAAGCGCGGCGTCGCAAAGCTCGGCCGCATTGTGCGGCGGGATCGAGGTCGCCATGCCGACGGCGATGCCGGACGAGCCGTTGGCAAGCAGGTTCGGGAAGGCGCCGGGCAGCACGGCCGGCTCCTCGTCTTCCTCGTTGTAGGTCGGGCGGAAATCGACCGCGTCCTCGGTGATGCCTTCCAGCAGCAGCGTCGACACGTCGGTCATGCGCGCTTCGGTGTAGCGCATGGCGGCGGCGTTATCGCCGTCGATATTGCCGAAATTGCCCTGCCCGTCGACCAGCGGGTAGCGCATCGAAAAATCCTGCGCCAACCGCACCAATGCGTCGTAGATCGACTGGTCGCCATGTGGATGGAACTTGCCCATCACCTCGCCGACGATGCGGGCGCATTTGGCAAAGCCCTGGTCGGGGTTGAGCCGCAACAAGCGCATGGCATGCATTATGCGGCGATGCACCGGCTTCAACCCGTCGCGCACGTCCGGCAGCGCCCGGTGCATGATGGTCGACAGCGCGTAGGCGAGATAGCGCTCTTCCAGCGCCTTCTTCAGATCGACCGGCTCGATATTGTCGCCGCCGCCAGTTTCAGGCGGCAAAAGCCTTTTTCCCATGGGCTGGCACTAGCCGAGCGGGTGATTCGCGGCAAGAGGCGCCGGCATACGTCCTCCTAAAGCGCGTCGCGTTCGACCGGCCTTATGCGCGCGCTTTAGGTCCTTGTTTTGATCCATGTCGCGCAAAACCGCTGCACACTTTTGCGCGACCTGCATTGTGCAACAGGAATTGGAAGCGTCGCGACGCCGGCCAACATCAATCCGTTACATCCGGCTTCTATCGCAAGCCTGATGGATCGGGTTTGCCTTTGGCCGCGATTTTCGACCATTGTGCCGAGGCCCGCCTTTTTCCGGTCCAGTTCGTCGCTGAATGGTGACGACGCGACGATTTGAAAAGAATTTCAGGACACTCTCAGGGGAGCTCTCGATGACGATCAGACACTCGACACTTATTAAAAGACTGGCTTTTTCGACCTTTTTGCTGACGCTGCCGCTGAATGCGGCGTTCGCGCAGGATACCGCGGTTGCCGACCGGCTGAAGGCTGCCCTCGCCGCCCAGGGCGTCGACCTCTCCTGGACCGGAGTAACCGGCGACACCTCCAGCATGGTTCTGCAAGGCGTAGCGGTCAAACCGGCGGCCGAAAAGGAGGCGCTCAAGATCGGCGACGTCAAGCTCGAAGGCGTGACCGAAGCCAATGGCGGCTATCAAATCGCGACCGTATCGACTTCGCCGTTCGAACACAGCGAAGATGGCGTCACGCTCAATCTCAGCCCCTTCGTCATCCACGACATGACGGTTCCGGCCGAAGGCGCAAGCGGCCCGCTGGGCTCGCTGATGATCTACAAATCGGCCGAGCTCGACAACATGACCGTCAAGGTCGCCGACAAGACTGCCTTCTCGATGGACGGGCTTGCCATCGCAATCACGCCGCCGGCCGACGGCAAGGCCATGGCGTTCTCCGGCACCACGGAAAAGTTCACTGCCGACCTGACGCTGGTCGAAGATCCGAAGTCCAAGGAAGTCATCAACGCGCTCGGCTACCAAAACATATCGGGCAATCTTGAGATGGAAGGCACCTGGCAGCCTACCGACGGCAAGATGGATTTGTCGAAATACGAAGTTTCGGTCGACAATGCCGGCACGCTCGGCATGACCTTCAATCTCGGCGGCTACACGCTGGATGTCATCAAATCGATGCAGGACATGCAGAAGAAGATGGCAGCGCAGCCCGAAGGCGCCGACAATTCGGCGCAAGGCATGGCCATGCTCGGGCTGCTGCAGCAGCTATCGTTCAACAGCGCCTCGATCCGCTTCGACGACGATTCGCTGACCAAGAAGGTGCTCGATTATGCCGGCAAGCAGCAAGGCATGTCCGGCAAGGACATCGCCAACCAGGCCAAGGCGATCGTGCCCTTCGGCATGGCGCAGCTCAACAATCCGGAACTGACGGCGCAGGTTTCGGCCGCGGTCAACAAGTTCCTCGACGATCCGCAAAGCATCGAGGTCTCGGCCGAGCCGCCGGCAGCGGTGCCGTTCGCGCTGATCATGGCGGGCGCCATGTCCAACCCGCTCGACCTGCCGAAGACGCTCGGCGTGACGGTTACGGCGAACGAAGACTGACCGAGCTTCCAAGCAAAAGCCCGGCAGCGATGCCGGGCTTTTTTATGAATCCACAGGACTTGTTCGGAGCGTTTCCTAAACCTCTTTCTTCGTCGCCACGACGCGCAGCGACAATTCGCGAAGCTGCTGCGGGCTGGCTTCCGACGGTGCGTTCATCAACAGGTCGTAGGCCTGCTGGTTCATCGGGAACATGGTCACTTCGCGCAGGTTCCTGGCACCGACCAGAAGCATGACGACGCGGTCGATGCCGGCCGCCATGCCGCCATGCGGCGGCGCGCCATACTGGAAGGCACGGTAAAGGCCGCCGAAGCGTTCCTCGACGGTTGCGCGGTCCAGCCCGACCGTTTCGAACGCCTTGACCATGGTTTCCGGCAGATGGTTGCGAATGCCGCCTGAGGCGATCTCGAAACCGTTGCAGACCATGTCGTACTGGAACGCCTTGATGCCGAGCAGATTCTCGCCGTTAAGCGCATCGATGCCACCTTGCGGCATCGAGAACGGATTGTGCGCGAAGTCGATCTTCTTCTCCTCCTCGTTCCATTCGAAGAACGGGAAGTCGACGATCCAGCACAATTCGAAGCGATCACGGTCGACAAGGTTGAGCTCCTCGCCGGCGCGGGTGCGCGCCGCACCCGCGAAGGAGACGAATTTCTTCGGGTCGCCGGCGACGAAGAAAGCGGCATCGCCATCGGCAAGGCCGAGTTGTTGGCGGATCGCCTCCGTGCGCTCCTCGCCGATGTTCTTGGCCAGCGGCCCGGCGCCTTCGAGCTTCTCGCCCTCCTTGCGCCAGAAGATGTAGCCCAGCCCGGGCTGGCCCTCGCCTTGCGCCCATGAGTTCATGCGGTCGCAGAAGGCGCGCGAACCGCCGGTCTTGGCCGGAATGGCCCAGACCTCGGCCTTCGGATCGTTGGCAAGGATGTTGGCAAATACCTTGAAGCCGGAATCGCGAAAATGATCGGAGACGGCCTGCATCTCGATCGGGTTGCGCAGGTCCGGCTTGTCGGTGCCGTATTTGCGCATCGCGACATCATAGGCGATGCGCGGAAACTTCTGCGTCACCGGCTTGCCGGCGGCAAAGGTCCCGAACACCCCCCGCATCACCGGCTCCATGGTGGTGAACACGTCCTCCTGCTCGACGAAGCTCATCTCCACGTCGAGCTGGTAGAATTCACCCGGCAGACGGTCGGCGCGCGGGTCCTCGTCGCGGAAGCACGGCGCAATCTGGAAGTAGCGGTCGAATCCGGACACCATGATCAGCTGCTTATACTGCTGCGGTGCCTGCGGCAGCGCGTAGAAAGTGCCGGGGTGGATGCGCGACGGCACCAGAAAGTCGCGCGCCCCTTCCGGCGACGAGGCGGTCAGGATCGGCGTCGAGAATTCGGTGAAGCCGACCTCGCCCATCAGCTTGCGCATCTCGGCGATGATTTTCGTCCGCGCGACGATATTCTTGTGCAGCGTGTCGCGGCGCAGGTCGAGGAAGCGGTATTTGAGGCGGATGTCCTCCGGATAATCCGGCTCGCCGAAGACCGGCAGCGGCAATTCCCTGGCCGCCGACAGCACCTCGATCTCGCGCGCGAAAATCTCGATCTCGCCGGTCGGCAAATTAGGGTTCACGGTGTCGGCGAGGCGCGCCTTGACCTCGCCATCGACGCGGACGACCCATTCACCGCGCAGGGTCTCGGCGATCTTGAAGGCCGGCGAATCCGGATCGGCGACGATCTGGGTCAGGCCGTAATGGTCGCGCAAATCGATGAACAGCAGGCCGCCATGGTCGCGCACGCGATGCACCCAGCCCGACAGGCGAACGGAGGAACCGACGTCGCTCTTCCTCAACTGCGCACAGGTATGGCTGCGGTAACGATGCATTGTCATTCGTAAAGTCCGGATGTTGGGTTGCGGCCAAGGCCTGATGGCCCAGCCTGAAAATTTGCGCGAAAAGCACATGAGAGGCTGCGTTTGTCAAGGCAAGCGGCGCCCGGGACGAGTTCGCGTTCTTCCCGCCCCTGTCCCACCGGCATCAATTTATGCCAGAGGCGTTAATCCGAGTTCGCCGCTCTGTCCGGCAGTTCAACTATGCACCTTATCCCTTGACCCCGCCTGCGGTGAGGCCGGAGATGATCTTACGCTGGAAGATCAGGACGAGGATGACGAGCGGCACGGTGACGATCACCGATGCGGCCATGATGTTGCCCCACGGGATCTCGAACTGCGAGCTGCCGGAGAGCAGCGCGATGGCGACCGGCACGGTTCGCTGCTCGTTGTTGGAGGTAAACGTCAGGGCGAACAGGAATTCGTTCCACGCACCGATGAAGGCGAGAAGCCCGGTGGTCGCCAGCGCCGGCCACATCAGCGGCAGGAAAACGCGGCTGATGATGATCCAGGGCGTGGCGCCGTCCAGGATCGCCGCTTCCTCCAGCTCGATCGGCAGGTCGCGAACGAAGGCGGTGAGCACCCAGACGGTGAACGGCAAGGTGAAGATCATATAGGACAAGATCAGCGCGAACGGCGAATTGTAGAGGCCGAAGGCCCGAATCAGCTCGAACAGACCGGCAAGCACCGCCAATTGCGGGAACATCGAGACGGACAGGATAATGAGGAGCAGAGCCGAGCGGCCGCGGAAGCGGATGCGCGCCAGGACATAGGCGGCGGTGACGCCGAGGAACAGCGAAATGACGACAGCGGCGCTCGAGATGAACAGCGAGTTCACGAGGTTGCGCAGGAAGGTCCCTTCGGTGAAAACGGTCTTGTAATTGCTGAAGGTAATCGTCTTCGGCCAATAGTCGATCTGGAAGAGCGCCGTCCCGGATTTCAGGCTGGTGACGATGGCGTAGTAAAACGGGAATACCGCGACGACGACGATAACGGCGACGAGGAGGTAGAAAGCCGTGCGCTTGACGATCCACATGGTCAGCACCCCACATGATCAATAGTCCTTGTCCAGTCTTATCCGGCCGAGCCACAGAACGAGCATGGTCAGCAAAGCGAGGATGAGGAAGAGCAGCGTCGAGGCGGCGGAGCCGTAGGCAAACTTGTCGAACTCAAACAGGCTCTCGCGGGCAAACACCGACATCGACTTGGTGTGGATATTGTTTGGCGTGAGCACGTAGATCAGGTCGAAGATGCGCAGCGCATCGAGACCGCGGAAGATCATGGCCACCATCAACGCCGGCCGGATGAGCGGCAAGGTGATCTTCCAGAAAACTTTCCATGCGCCGACGCCGTCGAGCTTGGCGACCTCATAGATTTCTTGTGGAAGCATCTGGAGGCCGGCGAGAATGAGAAGCGCCATGAACGGGGTCGCCTTCCAGATGTCGACAATGAGGATGGCGACCATGGCAGTGTCGGCGCTGGCCGTCCAGGCTATCTTGGTGCCGATCAGGCCGAGCTTGAGAAGGACGTCGTTGATGATGCCGAACTGGTCATTGAGCATCCACTGCCACATTTTCGCCGAGACGATCGTCGGGATGGCCCAAGGGATTAGAATCGCGGCGCGTACGATGCCGCGGCCGCGAAACTTGGTGTTGAGCACCAGCGCGACGATCATGCCGAGCACCGTCTCGCAGGTTACCGAAATCACCGCGAAGCGCACCGTATTCCAGACGGCGCGCCACCAGACCGGATCGGCGAGCAGCCCGTCATAGATGACGCGGCCGCTCGGCATTTGCAGGACGGAGAAATAGTTGGCGAAGCCAACCCAGCGGCGGGCTTCGAGGTCGGCGAGCGAGGCATCGGTGAAGCCGAAATAGATCGTGCGCATCAACGGCCAGCCGGCAACGGCGGCGAGCACGATGAGCATCGGGGCAAGCAGCAGCCATGCCGAGCGCACACGCTGACGCGCCAGCAGCGAGCCTGAGCGCGGCGAGGTCACCAGGCGGTGCCCTTGAGCCTGGTCAAGGAGAACTCCAGATCGGCAAGGTTGTCGGCGGCCGTGCCCTCGCCGGACATGGTGTTGTGGACGGCGGTCCAGAACTCGCTCGATGCCTCATTGTACCTGGTCTTGGCCTGGGCCGAGGGACGCGGCACCGCGTTGAGGACAACTTCCTTCCAGCGCGGGATAACCGGCTGGGCGCTGGCGATGTCGGCATCGTCATAGAGCGCCTGAATGGTCGGCAGATATGCCCCCTTCAAGGCGCGGTACTTCTGCATCTCAGGCGAAGCGATCCATTTGACCAGTTCGACGGCTGCGGCGGGGTTCTTCGAATATTTGGAAACGGCAAGATTCCAGCCGCCAAGCGTTGCTGCCGGGCGGGCGCCCTCACCCGACCCGGACGGCAGCGTCGTCACCTCGAACTTGCCCTTGATGGGGGAGCTTTCGCTGTTGCCAAGCGCATAGGCGTAGGGCCAGTTGCGCATGAAGACGGCGTTGCCGATCTGCCAGACACCGCGCGACTCTTCTTCCTGATAGGCCAGAATGCCGGGAGGCGAGATGGTTCCCACCCAGCTCCTCGCCATTTCCAGCGCCGCGGCTGCTTGCGGGTTATTGATGGAGATCGTGCCGTCCGGCTCGATGATCTGACCACCGCCGTTCGACTTCACCCATTCGAGTGCATCGCAGGTCAGTCCCTCATAGGCGTTGCCCTGGAAAACGAAGCCCCACATGTCCTTGTTGCCGGCCTCGCGTTCCTTGTCCATGACAAGCTTGGCAGTATCGGCAAGCTCGGCCCAGCTGGTCGGAACCTTGGCGCCGTATTTGTCGAGGAGATCCTTGCGGTAGTAGAGCGCCGGAGCGTCGGTGAATATCGGCAAGGCGACGAGCTTGCCGTCGACGGTCTGCGATTTGATGATCGATGGGAAATGAGCGCCGACGACATCCTTGGTCGCCGCGGTCAGGTCGACGAGCTGCTTTGCAAGCTGGGGGGCCCAAATGACGTCCGTCTGATAGACGTCAACGTCGCTGTTTCCAGCGGCAAGCCACAGCCTGTATTGACTAAACTGGTCGGTCCCCGAGGGCGGCACCGGAACCACGCTAACCTTGTTGCCGGTCTTCTTCTCGTATTGATCGAGGATCTCGCGAAGGATTCTCTGGCCGTTGCCGGTATCGCCCGACACCATGGCGAGGTCGACAGCCCGCGCCGGCCCGGCCGCCAGAACTGCGGCCACGGCAAATCCAGCGAATGCGGAACGAAACTTCATGATGTCGGATCTCCCTTTGGAGCTTCAGGCAGCAGCAGAAACGGACGTCGATGCCCGACACCGTCCTCAGCACACCCGCAGCTCACAAGACGCGCATTCGCCCACCAGCACTGAACTACAACGATACGCCTTGAGTTCCCAACACGGAACGTCCGGCGCGAAGCGGCAGCCCCCGGCTGGCCCCAACGCCTCCGGGAATTGCCGCTGGCATTGGCGAAGGCGATGGTTCAAGAAGGATCAACGACAGGCTTTCCTTCATGTCCTCCATCCGCCCGCTGATCCCGCTCCTGATCGCCGCCGGCATCCTGCTCGGCGGCAACGGCCTGCAGAGCACTTTGATTGCGCTGCGTGGTGCGCAGGAGGGTTTTCCCGCTTCCTCTATCGGCCTGATGGGCACGTTCTATTTCGCCGGCTTTTTGCTCGGCTGCCTTGCCGTCACCCGCATCATGAAGTCCGTCGGCCATGTGCGCGCCTTTTCCGCGCTGGCGGCGATCGCCTCGGCGGGAACGCTGCTGCTGGTGCTGGTCATCGATCCGGTGATGTGGTGCGCCGTGCGCTTTGCCGGCGGGTTCTGCTTTGCCGGCCTGTTCACCATCATGGAAGCCTGGCTGAATTCCGGCGTCACCAACACCGACCGGGCGCGGGTGCTTGCCATTTACCGCATGGTCGACATCGGTTCGGTGACGGGCGCCCAATTCCTGATCCCGATCTTCGGCGCTGGCGGCTTTGCCATCTTCGCCATCATGTCGATGATGATCACCGTGTCGCTGGTGCCGGTTTCGCTCGGCGACCGCTCCAACCCGACGCCGCCGGAAGACGTCAAACTCGATTTGGCACGCGTCTGGCGCATCTCGCCGCTTGGCTGCTTCGGCTGCATCGCCGTCGGCGTGACCAACAGCGCCTTCCGCACCCTGTCGCCGGTCTATGCCGAGCAGATCGGCATGTCGGTCGCCGACGTCGTCACCTTCGTCAGCGTCGGCATTTTCGGCGGCGCCATCATCCAATATCCGCTTGGCTATCTCTCCGACCGCTGGGACCGGCGCTCGGTGCTGCTGATGACGACGTGCTGTGCGATGGTGGCGGCACTGGCGCTGGCGTTCGTGGCAGGCGGCAGCCCTTTCCTCAACTTCCTGCTCGTCTTTATCTTCGGCTGCTTTGCCATGCCGCTCTATTCGTTGTCGGCGGCGCATTCCAACGACCGCGCCGACAAGGGCGAGTTTGTGCTGATCAACGCAGCCTTGATGCTGTTTTATTCCTTCGGCGCCATTGGCGGCCCCTTCGCAGCCTCGACGGTGATGCAATATTTCGGGCCGAGCGCGCTGTTCGTGTTCAGCGCCACCGTCTATGCGATCTTCGTGGCGGTCATCCTTTTCCGGATGCGGGCGCGCTCTGCTGTGCCGGCGAGCCATCGCAGCCGTTTTACGGCGCTGTTGCGCACATCGACGGTTTTTGCCCGGTTGGCGAAGCGGAATGCCGATCCCGATGAACCCGCAAAGCCCGATAAAGGTGCTTGCGCTTGACGAAAGCGCGCGCGGCTGAAATTGAAAGAGACCCTATCCCTTGCCAAAAGCGATTTGATGCACGTCATCACCACCCAGAACGAACTCGAGACCGTTATTGCCGCTTTCGAAAAGGCGGAATTCGTCACCGTCGATACTGAATTCATTCGCGAAACGACCTTCTGGCCGATCCTGTGCCTGATCCAGATGGCAGCGCCCGGGGTGACGGCGCTGATCGATCCGCTGTCGCCCGACATCGACCTGAAACCGTTCTTCAGGCTGATGGCCAACGAGGCGATCGTCAAAGTCTTCCATGCGGCGCGGCAGGACATTGAAATCATTGTGCATCTCGGCGATCTGGTGCCGCATCCGGTGTTCGACACCCAGGTCGCGGCGATGGTCTGCGGCTTCGGCGACAGCGTCTCCTACGACCAGTTGGTGCAGCGCATCACCGGCGCGCGGCTCGACAAGTCGTCGCGTTTCACCGACTGGCGCCATCGTCCACTGTCCGAAAAGCAGCTCGACTACGCGCTCGCCGACGTCACCCATCTGATCGAGGTCTACAAGCACCTCAGCGCCGAGCTGGTGCGGGAAAACCGCGCCCACTGGCTGAACGAGGAGATGGACGTGCTGACCTCGCGCGAGACCTACGATCCGCATCCCGAGGATGCCTGGAAGCGGCTCAAGATGCGGCTGCGCAAGCCACAGGAACTGGCGATCGTGCAGGCGGTGGCCGCCTGGCGCGAACGCGAAGCGCGCGAGCGCGACGTGCCCCGCGGCCGGGTGCTCAAGGACGATGCGATCTACGAAGTAGCGCAGCAGGCGCCGCGCGATACGGCGGCGCTGAGCAAGCTGCGTACCACGCCGAAGGGCTGGGAGCGCTCGTCGACGGCGACGGCACTGCTTGGCGCAGTCAACGCTGCCCTGGCGCTGCCCAGGGAAGAGATGCCGAAGCTGCCGAAGAGCTTCCAGCCGCCGGAGGGGTCGAGCGCCGCGGCGGAGTTGCTGAAGGTGCTGCTGCGGATCGTTGCCGAAAAGGAAGGTGTCGCATCGAAGGTACTCGCCTCCAGTGACGACATCGATCGCATCGCTGCAGAGGGCGAGGACGCCGATGTGCCGGCATTGCAAGGCTGGCGGCGCGCCGTCTTTGGCGAGGCCGCGCTCAGGCTGGTGCGCGGTGAACTCGCGATCAGGTTCGACAAGCGCAAGATCGCGGTGTTCGATTTGTAGGCTTGAGCTTGCTCAGACCAAGCCGAGCAGATGCAGTGCCACCCATATCCAGCCAAGTGCGAGAACTACCGCACCCACGTAGAATGCCCTGCTGCGCAGGATTAGCCGATTGCTGGTCAAGTGGACCGATGCGTGAAAATAGCGGGAGACGACAAAGATCCACATCAGCGCCAAGGTCAGATAATTGACGCCATTGGTCACGTGCAGCGTCAAGCATAAGACATAGAAAAGCACCGGCAGTTCGAACTGATTGCTCAGATTGTTGGCGACGGTGATGCTGGAACCAGGCTCCGTCGAGCGCGTCTTGAACTGGCCGGTCTTGGCTTCGCCCGATCTGACCGCACCATGGCGGCGCCGGCCCATTACGACATAGACGATATAGACCAGCAGCACCTGCGCCAGCATCGGCCAGAAGATCGCGGTCTGGTTCAAGACGCCCCCTGTCGTTGTCACCCAGCCTTCAAGGCCGTTTCTGAGCCATCAGAGTGAAAGCCGCAATGACGGTCACCGGCACCGCCAGAAGCGCGAATTTGGTGACGATCAGCGCCGAGGCAAAGGATAGCGAATCCGGATTGGCAGACAGGAAATCGGACAAAAGACGAGCCACGGCGATGTTCTGGGCATAGTCGGCGAGCGTGTAGGGCAGCACCAGCACAGCTGCGAATATCGACTGGCTTTGCGCAGGCAGCGAATGGAAATTCTTCAGCCGCCGGCCCGTTGCCAGGATCAGGCTGACCATCGTCAGCGACAGCAGCGCCGGAAACAGCAGGTCGAAGGTCAGGTAATGCCAGACGAGAATGATCTCGCTGCCACGCCGGCCGAGCGCCGTCAGCCAGGCCATGCCCTCATCCGGAGTGAAACCGGCATAGCGCATGTCGAGCGAGGGCAGACCGCCGCTCAATTGGCGAAAATAGAGGAACTCCATCGCCGTCATGATGATGAAAATCGCCACGGTGGCGAAACAGAGTGCGGCGGCGTGGCGCGACAGCCGCAGGATCATCGCCGCCAGATTGCGCCAAGGCGCATGGCGATCATGCTCCGCCAGGATAATTCGGGCTTTCGCGGGTAATCGTGACGTCATGGGCGTGGCTTTCACGAAGTCCGGCATTGGATATCCGCACAAAAGTGGCGCGCTCGCGGAAATCGGCAAGGTCGCGGCCACCGACATAACCCATAGCGGCTTTCAGGCCGCCCGCAAGCTGGTGCAGCACGCCAGACACAGGTCCTTTGTACGGCACCTGCCCTTCGATGCCTTCCGGGACCAGTTTCAGCGTGTCGCGCACCTCGGCCTGGAAGTAGCGATCGGCGGAGCCGCGCGCCATCGCGCCGACCGAGCCCATGCCGCGATAGGCTTTGAAGGAGCGGCCCTGGTGCAGATAGACCTCGCCCGGGCTCTCGTCGGTGCCGGCCAGCAACGAACCGATCATCGCCGCGCTGGCGCCGGCGGCCAGCGCCTTGGCCAGATCGCCCGAATATTTGATGCCGCCATCTGCAATGACCGAGACACCCGATTTTTGCGCCGTCTCGACCGCCGACATGATTGCCGAGAGCTGCGGCACGCCGACGCCGGCGACGATGCGGGTGGTGCAGATGGAGCCCGGCCCGATGCCGACCTTGACCGCGTCGGCGCCGGCATCGATCAGCGCCAGCGTGCCTTCCGCTGTGGCGACGTTGCCGGCCAGGATGCGAACCGAGTTGGAAAGCTTCTTGGCCCGCGTCACCGCATCCAGGACGCGCTGCGAATGACCGTGCGCGGTGTCGATCACTAGAAGGTCGACGCCGGCGTCGATGAGGCGCTCGGCCCGCTCGAAACCGTCATCGCCGACGCTGGTGGCGGCGGCGGCGCGCAAGCGTCCCTGCGCATCCTTGGTGGCGTGCGGGTTGAGCTGCGACTTCTCGATGTCCTTGACCGTGATCAGCCCGACGCAATTGCCGTCCCGATCGACCACAACCAGCTTCTCGATGCGGTGCTGATGGAGCAGCCGCTTGGCCTCGTCCTGATCGACGTTCTCCTTGACGGTGATCAGGTTCTCGCGGGTCATCAGCTCATAGACCTTCTGCGCCGGGTCGGAGGCGAAGCGGACGTCGCGGTTGGTCAGGATGCCGACGAGCCGGCCGACGGTGTGGCCGCCGGTGCCGCCGTTCTCGACCACCGGAATGCCCGAAATGCTGTAGGTGCGCATCAGACCCAGCGCATCGGCCAGCGTCGCCTCGGGACCGATGGTGACGGGGTTGACCACCATGCCGGATTCGAATTTCTTTACCTGCCGCACCTGCTCGGCCTGTTCGGCCGGCGAGAAATTGCGGTGGATGACGCCGATGCCGCCGGCCTGGGCCATGGCGATGGCAAGCCGCGCCTCGGTGACCGTGTCCATGGCGGCCGACAGGATCGGCACGTTGAGGTCGATGTCGCCGGCGATGCGGGTGCGGATGTCGGTCTCGCCAGGCATGACCTCGGAATGACCGGGCTGCAGCAGCACGTCGTCAAAGGTCAGCGCCAATGCGCCGGTGGACGTCTCGATGATTTTTGCCATGGCCAGCCCTCGGAATGCAGGAAAGGCGCTCGCCCTGGATGGACAGCGCCGACTCGTCTTCTTCCCTTTCAGGATTGGCGCTGGCTCGTAACACGTCCCGTCGCCGTTGAAAAGCCGATGGTTGTATAGTGGCGACGATGCATTTTGCCCCAGGTGCTGCGCACGACTTGCGGTCGCACAAACGTGACAGCAAATTAATGCGACATCCGGGCCAAGGCGTGATAACCGCCCTACGTGTCGGTTTGGCCCCAAGGCCGGCAAGCAATAGCGACGCACATTTCAAGGCCGGATCCATCGTGAACCGCACCATTCCGCTTATTCTGGCGGTCGCTCTATTCATGGAAAACATGGATTCGACCGTCATTGCGACATCGTTGCCGGCGATCGCCATCGACATCCACACCAGCCCGATCGCGCTCAAGCTGGCGCTGACCGCCTATCTGGTATCCCTGGCGATCTTCATTCCGATCAGCGGCTGGATGGCCGACCGCTTCGGCGCCAAGAATGTCTTCCGCGCCGCGATCGCCGTGTTCATCGTCGGTTCGGTCGCTTGCGCCATGTCCAATTCGTTGCCGGCTTTCGTGGTCTCACGCTTCCTGCAAGGCATTGGCGGCGCCATGATGACGCCGGTGGGACGCCTGGTGCTGGTACGCGCGACGCCGAAAAGCGAACTCGTCGCCGCCATGTCGTGGCTGACCGTCCCGGCTCTGGTCGGCCCCCTGGTCGGTCCGCCGGTCGGCGGCTTCATCACGACCTATTTCACCTGGCACTGGATTTTTCTGATCAATGTGCCGATCGGCCTGGTCGGGATCTGGCTGGCCACGCGTTTCCTGCCGAAGACGGACGCCGCGCAGACGCCGCCGCTCGATTTCTTCGGTTTCGTGCTGAGCGGGCTGGCGGCATCGGGAATTGTGTTCGGCCTGTCGGTGGTCAGCCTGCCGGCTCTGCCGCCCGTTGCCGGCTTTATCACCGTTGCCGTCGGGCTGGCATCGGCGGTGCTTTATCTGCTGCACGCGCGCCACGCCAAGAATCCGCTGCTGGCGCTCGAGCTGTTTCGCAATCGGGTGTTCCGCTCGTCGGTGCTCGGCGGCGGACTGTTCCGCATCGGCATTGGTGCCGTACCTTTTCTTTTGCCGCTGATGTTCCAGATCGGTTTCGGGCTGACGCCGTTCCAGTCCGGCATGATCACCTTCGTCTCGGCAATCGGCGCCATAGGCATGAAATTCGTCACTGCCCTGATCTTCAGGGTCGCGGGCTTCCGCCGTGTGCTGATTTCAGGCTCGCTCGTCGCGGCCGCGTCCATCGCCGTCAACGGCCTGTTCACACCCGACACACCCTATGGGCTGATCCTCGCCATGCTGCTCGCCGGGGGCTTCATCCGTTCGATGTTCTTCACCGGCATCAACGCGCTTGCCTATGCCGAGATTTCAGCCGCCGACACCAGCAAGGCGACGCCGATCACCGCGGTGTTCCAGCAGTTGGCAATCGCGCTCGGTGTGGCGCTGGCCGGCGGCATCCTGGAAGTGTCGACCAAGATCCATGGCGGCCCACTGACGCTGAGCGACTTCCACACCGCCTTCTTCATCGTAGCGGCGGTGTCGGCGGCAGCCTCGCTGTCGTTCATGCGGCTGGCGCCGGACGCCGGCAATGCCGTGTCGGGACATGGCCGACTGACACCGCCGAAGACGCTGGAGCCGGTGAGCCCGCCGGGGAGTTGACCTTTGCTCGTGCTTACGGACGCCGGAGGGACAGCGCCCCCCTCTGTCCTGCCGGACATCTCCCCCACGTGGGGGGAGATCGGACGTGACATCGGCTTTCGCCAATATTCAACGTTGCAGGATTAGACAGCGCGCCGAAGCTGCCAATCTCCCCCCTCGTGGGGGAGATGTCCGGCAGGACAGAGGGGGGCGCGAAGGATCGCTACAGAGCGATTTTCACGCCGCGCCGTTTCCGCCTTTAAAATCCTTCGCCAACAAATACAGCTCCACCGACTCATCGCGCGAGGCCGGCGGCTTGACGTGATGGACCGAGCGGAAATTCCGCTTCAGCCTCGCCAGCAATTCGTTTTCGGCGCCGCCCTGAAAGGTCTTGGCGAGGAAGTGGCCGCCCGGCTTCAATACCGACAGCGCGAAATCGGCCGCCACCTCGCAAAGATGCATGGTGCGGATGTGGTCGGTCCGCTTGTGGCCGGTGGTGGGTGCGGCCATGTCGGAAAGCACGATGTCCGGTTGGCCGCCCAGCGCCTCAGCCAGCTTCTCGGGCGCCTGCGGATCGAGGAAATCCATCAGCAGCACCGGCGCGCCCGGCACCGCGTCCATCTCGAGATAATCGATGCCGACGACGTTCGGGTGTTCCGCGGTAGATTTCGTACGTGCGGCAGCGACCTGGCACCAGCCGCCGGGTGCCGCACCAAGGTCGATCACCTTCATGCCTGGCTTGAGCAAATGGTGCTTGTCGTCGATCTCGATCAGCTTGTAGGCCGCGCGCGAGCGATAGCCGTCGGCCTTCGAGCGCTGGACATAGGGATCGTTGATGTGGCGCTGCAGCCAGCGGCGAGACGATTCCTTCAAGCCGCTTTTCTTCTTGATCTTCGTCTTCAGCACGCGAATGCCGGCCGAACTCGGTCTTTCCGGTTTCTTCGTCATTGCTTGATTGCCTGTTTGAGCATGATCTTGTCCGAAAACCGGCAGCCACTTTTCGGGATCATGCTCTGCCCCGCCCGCTGTTTCGCCAGACGCCGTCATCGGCCATCAATTCGCTCAATATGCCCTCGCGCAGGCCGCGGTCGGCGACACGCAGCCGCTCCGACGGCCAGACGGCACGTATCGCCTCCAATATGGCGCAGCCGGCCAGAACCAGGTCGGCGCGGTCGGCGCCGATGCAAGGATTGGCGACGCGTTGCTGGAAATCCCAGCCGACCAGCTTTTCGACCATGCGATCAACGCTGTCGCGGTCCATCCACAGCCCGTCGACGCGGCGGCGGTCGTAGCGTTCAAGATCGAGATGGACGCCGGCCAGCGTCGTCACCGTGCCCGAGGTGCCTAGCAAATGGAATTTCGGGCTGGAGAGGAGGTGGCTCAGCCGGTCGCGCCCGTCGAAGGCGCGCAGCCGCATTGCAACATCCTCGACCATGGCGCCAAAGATCTCGCGCGTTACCGTGCGGCCGCCAAAACGCTCGGCCAGCGAGACGACACCGACCGGCAGCGAGGTCCACGAGACGATATGGTTGGCAAGCCTTGGCGAGCGATGGCCGGTGAGGTCGATCAGCGCGATTTCGGATGAGCCGCCGCCGATATCGAACAGCACGACGCCTTGCGTGTCGCGCTCGACCAGCGAGCCGCAGCCCGACACCGCCAGCCGCGCCTCGGTCTGGCGGTCGATGATCTCGAGCTTCAGGCCGGCCTCGCGCTCGACGCGCTCGAGGAACTCGACGCCGTTGGCGGCGGTGCGGCAGGCCTCGGTGGCGATCAGCCTGGCCTTCCTGACCTTGCGGTTGCGCAATTTGTCACCGCAGATCTTCAGCGCCTCGACCGCGCGGTCCATTGCAGCGTCGCCGAGCCGGCCGTTGGCGGTAAGGCCTTCGCCCAGCCTGACGATGCGCGAGAAGGCATCGATGACGCGGAACTGGCCATGACGCGTCGGCACCGCGACCAGCAGACGGCAATTGTTGGTGCCGAGATCGAGCGCGGCAAACACCGGCAACTCCTGCAGCGGTGGTGGCGTGCGGGCACCTTGCCCCGGCCTTGGCGACGTTGCCGGGGCTGAGGGCGGAGGCGCGTAAGCCGCTGGCTGGGGCGGGCGCGCGGCCGGGGTCTCGTTGGCGGCAGGCACCGAAGCGCCGGTAGCCAGCGGACGAGCCTCGTCGCGTGCGAAAACCTTGCGCCCGCGCCGGCGCTTGCGCCGTTTCTTGGGTTTGCCGTTCTGATGCGGGCCCTTTTGGTGCTGGCCCTTCTGGTCGTGGGACGTGTCGCCACCCTGTCCATTGCCGGACCGGGGCTGCACCTGACGGCCGTAGCGTCCGGTGGATGGGCTTGCCTGGCCGGACGGCGTCGGCGAACCCCTGGACACGCCCACTTCCGGCGCACCAGCGCCGGCTTCGTGGTCTTCCACTGTGGTTCCTTCCGGCGCCGCGCGAACCGGAGACCGGACGCAGCAGGCGCATTTACATGTTCAAGTTGCCGCCAGACTATCAGCGCCGGGCCGGATCACCAAGAGTGCTCGCGGCGAATTTTGCCGGCGGCGTTGTCTCGCCCCTGCCCTCGGCGAAGGATGGCGCGCCTTCCCGGTTGAATAGCCGGCTTCAATGAGGCATTTCTGAAATGGAGGGGGAAACCATTCGGGACCGCGGTTTTCCTGCCGCGAACCGGAAAACGGGTACGGGCTGCAACGCATGATCGTCACGCCATGAACTGGAGGCGCTATTTCTGGCCCGTCATCGGCATCGCCGCGGTGGTGTTTTCGCTGTGGCTGCTGCTGCACGAATTGCGGGGCATATCGCTCGACGATGTCTGGGACGGCATCGTCGCCATCCCGGCGCGCGGCTGGGTGCTGGCGGCGCTGGGCTCGGTCATCGCCTATGCCTCGCTCGCCGGCTACGACCACATCGCGCTGCTGCACATCGGCAAAAAAGTATCGTGGCTGTTCGTCACCTTCTGCTCGTTCACCACCTATGCGCTGTCGCACAATATCGGCGGCTCGGTGTTTTCCGGCGCCGTGATCCGCTACCGCGCCTACGGCACCAGGGGGTTGACCGGCCAGGATGTCGGCATTCTGGTGGCGATCTGCTGGATCACCTTCGTGCTGTCGACGCTGTTCGTCTCAAGCATCGTGCTGCTGCTCGAGCCCGAGGTGATCGACCGGTTTTCCGGCACACCACATCACCGGCTGGCGCAAGCGGCAGGGCTCGCCATGCTGCTCGTGGTGGCGGCCTATGTCTTCGGCAGCTGGCTGCATCTGAGGCCGCTGAGGATCGGCAGCTTCCAGCTGCACTACCCGGCGCTGCCGATCGTGGCGCGGCAATTGCTGGTCGGCCCGATCGAGCTGCTGGCGGCGGCGGCAATCATCTTCTTTGCCCTGCCCGCCACCGGCAATCCCGGCTATTTCGTCGTGCTCGGCGTGTTCCTGGTGTCGTTCTCGATCGCGCAGATCTCGCATGCGCCGGGCGGGCTCGGGGTGTTCGAGGTGGTGTTCCTCGCCGGCTTGTCACATATGGACCAGGTCGGCGTACTGGCGGCGCTCCTGGTGTTCCGGCTGTTCTACCTGATCATCCCGCTGCTGATCGCGCTCGGCGTGGTGCTGTTCTTCGAGCACTCGCAATACAGCCGCAGCGAGAATTGAAGCCAGACACAGGGTTGACTATTTTCCGGCGGCGGCTACAAGGCACGCGCGGCGACATCGCCGCCCTGCCGCGCGGTTTTCAACGGCCGCGCCTGCTGGGGAATAGGTTAACGGTAGACCCACGGACTCTGACTCCGTTAGTCCTGGTTCGAATCCAGGTTCCCCAGCCAAGATATTTCAAGCACTTAGCTACCAAAACCGCCCGAAGCCATGTTACTAGCCCCGAAATGTTTAGCGACATAAGCCGTTGATTGTAAGGCGTGATAATAAGCGGAGGCTGCGAATAGCAACATGGATAGCAACATCGCGCGACGCGAAAAGGCTCGACAAACGTGGTAGGCAGTTCCGTCTTGTAGTGGGTGGGCTTCGGTTCAGCTGTACGTCTGCGAGCCCCTCAGGTTCCGCCGACTAGTTGATGATGCCAAGACTAGAGAAAAGGCCGTAGGCAGCAAGGATGCTGAGGGACACAGTCATGAACGCCACGACAAGGCCGAGGACGGTTGTGTAGGCAGCGGACACAAGCTTGACGGCCGTTCCCGATCCCGCCTCGCTCCGGATGCGCCACTCGCGTATCGGGAAGGTGACGGGCCCACCGAGGAACTCGAGGTAGCCTCGCAGGAAGACGCGTAGGCGATAGGCGACAATACCCGGGACCTCGCTCCAGTGCCCGGAAAGCCAGCGCAGGGCCTTCCTCGCGCCGTAGATGCCGTAGCCAGCCATCAGGAGCAGGAGCAGCCCCATCCAGGCCCACCCGAGCCAGCTGGACGAAGCGGTCGAAATCGGGTTCTCCGCGCCGGTGACCCACAGCCACACGACGTAGCCGCACAAAGGCACGAGGATGCACCCGGCCACAGTGGCAAAGACGACGCCCAAGTGTCCTTCGGTGTTCCCCGCAGCGCGCCACTCGGTCCCGATCCACGACAGGATTGCGCCGACTCCTCTGAGGACGAGATAAATGGCGAAGATGGCGACAGCGACGACGGCGAAGCCCTGTAGGCCGCTTGTCATTGCGTCCCGACCGAACAACAAGACGCCCGCTATGACTGCGAGCAGTATATCGGTGATGCCCCTTCCCTCCATGGAAGCCTTCCCCTCTATCCTTCGCCATATGCCACGGACTGGACGAATCGGAAAGGCCACCTATACGGACAGCGCAGGATGGCGAAGTGCGCCGCTTCTACACGCGCGCTAGCCGTGCTCGTCGCGCCAAACAGGGATGCGTCGCGTCTTGATGTCGACAAGCCGCCGTACCGTTAGGCGCGCACGCTCAGCTGCTACCGGAATGAAAACTTCGGCCGTCATCTGGTCTCCGCGGTTACAGCGCTCGCACCGGATTCGGTAGGGAATCCGCCGCACCTCGACGTCACCGAGCACGCGTTGCAGGTCGGCCGGCATATAGTACCGCCAGCCGGGGCAATACCCGCACCTAACTCGAACTAGCTGCCCAACGTCCTGGGCTTTGCTCAAACGCCATATGATTCCGCTTGGTCGGCTATTGCTCTCCGGCATGAGAACGAAATAGGAACAAACGCCTGTGGCGGTCAAGTGGACAGCGAGTCGGTGCCGTGAGAGATTGGCGTTGGCTTGGGGAGAATCAGAGTATGAGTGAAAGATGGCTTGGCGTGACGGTCTCTGGCGAGAAATTGATCATCGTCGACGCAGAAGTACCGGCGACTGGTCCGCTGACTATTGTGTCCGACCAGACGATCGCACTACCGAATGGGGACCGTTCGAAAGCATATGGTACGATATACCAGAGGCTCGTGGACTACGCGACCGACAACAGCATCAAGAAGGTTTTCATTAAGGAAAGCGCACTGAGCTTGGGCGGAACCAAAAAGGGCCATCTTCTATCCGCTGAACTTCGCGGCGTCGCTATGTGTGCCTTTGGATCCGTCTGCGCGACAAAGACAATGGCAAAGGCGCACGTAAGCAAGACATTTGGCGATCGAAAGACTGACGAATATCTTGCCGACGACGGGTTCTGGCGGGGTGAGATAAATGGGCACCCACTTCGCATGGGGAGCAGGGAAGCTGTAATCTACATGCTCGCGGCGAGGTAGTCTTGTGGCTGAGTTCATCGCAAACCTCGACGTTGGCGTCAAAGTGGGAAATGGCCATTTCGGTGATGTCCATATTGGAACGGACGCCGTTCATGGCGAAGTAGCGGTGAAAATTCTTCGTCAAAAGCTCGGTGAAACCACTCCCGCTTGGGATGCCCGACGAGCAGGGCTGCTGGAAGAAGCGGCGAGCTTGAAAAAGGCTAGCCACAAACACGTGGTCCAAGTTCATCATATTTTGGAAACTCAAGCAAAGGATGCCATCCATCTGGTCATGGAGTACTGCCACGGCGGATCACTTCAAAAGCCCTACGAGGCTGGCCCAATGTCATCTTCTGAGGTCCATAAGATAGCGACGGATGTCGCCCATGGGCTTTGCGCACTTCACGACCGGGGCATGATCCATCGGGACATTAAGCCGGGCAATATCCTGATCCACAGGAAAGGGCACGCCAAGCTCGGCGACTTTGGGTTAGTTACCGATGATATCATTTTGGGCTATGCCGCAGGGGCAGGCTATTCCGACCATCTGGCCCCAGAAGTATGGCATAACGGGCAGACGAGTAAGAAGACTGATATTTGGGCTACGGGAATTACGCTCTACCGCCTACTTCATGGTGACGCGTGGTACAAATTGAGCCCTGCCCCAAGGCATACCGTCCGGGATGGTGGCTTTGCCGATGCACTTTCTTGGCTGCCCCATGTATCATCGAAGTGGCGCAGGCTTATACGTTCCATGCTGAACGACAATAGCTCTCTCAGACCAGCGGATTCTCATAAGCTTCTGAATGTACTGGCTGACCTTTCCACCGATGTTGACTGGGATTGCGCTTTCGGGCCAAAAAATCTTGTTTGGACTCGAACCACCGCAAAACGGACCATTCGTGTCGAGATGAAGCCCGATATTCCAAACAAATACGTGTGGGAGGCGGTCAGTCTTCCAGTTGGCGCAGGTCGCAAACTGACGTTAGGCAGGTCGACAAAGCCGGTCGGACAGGCAGCGGCCCTGAAAGAACTACGTGCCTTTTTTGACAAGGCTCGCTGATCGGTTGGCTTAGGCTGACGCCCCAATAGCTATTAGGTACTCGCCTTCAAAGTCGGCGGATGTGATCATCCGAGAACCAAATGCAGTCGCTGCGATTGCCTTGCGCTGGTCGCTGCACACACTGCAATAGAGTGGCGGGCTAAACTCTTGTCCTTCGAACTCATGAGGGCGCTGGCAGTGGGCGCACGTCCTGAACCTTAGTCGCAATGTCATGATTCTTGCCCCCTGATCAGAACATACGTGGAACACATTAATAGTCAATTGAGGTCGCAACGGGGCATCATCCAAACGCCGCCACAGCCGGCTGCCAGTTCGGGAATTACGGTGACAGTGCACTTTTTACCATGTCGCCCCCGCCTCATGGTGCACCTTGCCCGCGTTCCCGGTCTGCCGCATCCCCCGGCACCGTACGGGCGAGCCGAAGTGTTTTCACGTCCGAAGACTGTTTGTTCCACAAGAACTGCTCATCGAGTATTGCCGCGTCGCCGATGTCGCGGTTCTCGACACCCGTGGGCCGAGAGCATCGCCGGGCAAATCGGCAAAAGCCGAGAAACCCGGAAAACCAGGCAAGCGGCGAAAATGAAAATAGTGCACTGTCACCGTAATTCCTAAAACCTCTCCGGCAACCCTTCTACTCCCCGACAATGGACGTCGGCGGGCGTGCCGAGGTTATCGGATCGGCATGACGAAGGACGATCCTCCAGGCGCCTTCCTCGCGCCGGAATATGGTGGTGACTCGAAGCGCAATCGGCACCAGTTTGTTGCCACCGCCGACCTTGGATTGGAACCGCTCGACCTCGATTATGTATCCCAAATCGGCTGTCGCATACTCTGAGATGCGCTCAAAGCCGACGGCCTTGCCGTGCCGGTAATTGGTGGCGGCCCGTTCCATAGTCTCAGCGGCCTTTCTCCATCCCTTCGCCGGCGGGCCAAATGGATTGGCAATAATGACGTCGTCCTGTCGCGAGTAGAGGTTTTTCAAGGGCTCAGGATCGCCCTTTACGAAGGCATCCAGAGCCAGATGATCCTGCTCGATAAATTTCGTCAGGTCGGAGGCTAACATCTTAATATCGCCCCATGACTAAAAAGAGAACTCTATCAAGCGCTTCGTCCGCCCTTCGCCTTGCCACAGGCGTTCGGGCTGGTGTCCGGAGTATAGATCAGAATTACGGTGAGTGCACTTTTTACCATGTCGCCCTCGCCGCATGGTGCACCTTGCCGGCGTTGCCGGTCCGTCGCATCGCGGGGCAAATCGCAAAGCCGTGACCCCGGAAAACGAGGGCAGGCGGCGAAAAGAAAATAGTGCACTGTCACAGTAATCCGAAAGTCGCTCTGCCCGCGAGTGGGGCCTCTGCCTCGGCTGCCGCTATCCGATCGGCGAGGTCGGCTTTGTGCGCTGCGACCTGCGCGACCGAGAGCCCCGAACCGTTGATTCGGCAAGACGTAATTGAGGCAAATGCCGAATAATGAAAAGCTCCACTTAAACTTATTTCGTCAGTCGTCGCCTGAGATAGTCTCGTATGGATAGAGGAGGTTCAGATTGCCCGAGCGTAGACCGCGCCGTTTAGGATGAAAGCCTCCAGGCTTCCTTAGATTTATCTTGTACACTGAGTCGGTCGGGCGCACCAATCTATCCTGGACGACTATCGCTTCACATGCTTCGTACAACAGGGGCACAATGATCTTATCTCCAGGTCGTATCAATTTTCCTCGCAGCCCATTTATATCCTCAATTCTCAAGTATATATGGGGGTCAAGTCGGTATCCCTCCGCGATCCTCCAGATACTTTCACCGGACTTGACCTCATGCACCCGAGGCTTCGGTATCGCCAAGTCTTTGATGTAAGCGATTTCACCGAGTCGAATGGCGTAAGCTGTGGGGCCAAAAAAGGAAGGTATGGTCGTTTGTTGCACTAGCAGAAAGCTAGGTGTTGCCGCGTTCCCGGGTGAGAATCCGGACACCGTAGGGTCGGTATTCAACGTCCATGATGGAGAACCCAGCAGGTCCAGTGACTTACTGTACGCTGCTATGGAACTGTTGCTTGCGTTGAACGCTTTGAACGCCGCTTGATCCCCAACGTCATACAGATGGGCGGCGGCTGCTCCTAGATTGTCTACCACGGCGGCGCGAACCATGTCACGCAACAGCGCGCCAATAGGTATGCCCAAAGGTGTTATTGCGTCAATGAAGTTAAAGAATGGGTTAGTGTCGTAATGTTCGTTAGATATTACAGGCGCCCCGTCGGGTTTCATCTGTAGATTTCCGTCAAGAACGAACGATAGTCTAATATCCGCGCCTCCCGACCCACTATAATTCTTGTAGTGAACCCCCAGGAACCAACCGCAGTCGTTGGCGCTGACATCCACGTGGAAGGAAACCGTGATATGATGGCTGTCCGGAATATCAACCACGATCGCCGATGTCTTGAGCTCGCTTTCACAGCTGGAATGGTCAAATGAGTGGATTTTTGCACTTATCGGCGATGAACCAACTTCTGGCATCGAAAACGAGATGTTGCGGGTGATCGTCACTTCTGGTGACGTATCCTGTCCATCACCGCCTTTTTGAGGCACAAAATCGTAGAAGAACTTCTCTATCCGCGAGAGCTCCTCAGCGTTTTGTATGTTCGGATCACATAACTTTACGTTGTCAATTGAAGTGCTTGTGCTAAATGGGCGGTCCACGCTAAGATCCGCATCACTCTGTGCACAGGCTACGTCGGCGGCTATGCAAAGTAGGGCGGCTGCTGCGAGCGTTCTCATGGGAATCACTTCTTAAAGGCGCCAGTGATGCAACCGCGGGCCGTGGCTACGACAAGCTGGTTGTCCGAGACTGCTGAGATTCCGTAGACATCTCCGGCGAAATGCCTATTTATGTTGTCTGCTCCGGCACCTACGAAATCCAGTTTTGGCGCAACGCCTGCGTCCGGAAATAATGTGATCGGCTTGCCGGACACCATAGCATCAAACGCCTTGTTCCATGCGGTCGGATAACCTTGGATCGCTGGGGTCATCGATAGCCGTGTCTTAAAGTCAACCGTTGGATATACGCTCTTTGTTAGCATCGCGCATCCAAGCCCGCGGTTAGTCAAGCTGTCGCCTTCACGCTGGACATTGCTTCTGACGCAAACGTCCTCTGTCTTCTTGGGATCCCCGCCGTATTTCATGATCACATCGTCCTTCGAAATCAGCATGCCTTCCGGAGCCCCGGACGAGCTGTCTACGGTCTCCACAAACTCACCTAATGGACCGAGCGCAGCTATCCCGCCTGGTCCTAGGTCTAGACACCTCGCGGCGTCGTGGTTAGCGCAGGCCGTAACACAAGAGTTCACGTCCTGAATGGCCAGAGCACTCGCGACCGAGATTCCTGCCACCGCCTTCGGCATAGCGGGTTTATCGACGGAAACGGCTCTGGTTGAGGCGATGCGATAGCTGTAGTCAACGGGGCACAGCTTGCCCTGATCGTCCTTCCTCCGATTGCACCCAAGTGACTTCCGCTCCTTGGGTTGGAGCACTAGGTAGATCGAACTGACCTCGCTTTTGGCAATTGCACTGTTGCTTGTGATCTCCTGGATCCCAGTTAGCTGCCGGTCCTCACTGTCGTTGATCAACAGTGTCTCGCCCGACTCATCGCAACCGCAGGACTCGGACGCTACTGTTTCCAAGCGGGCTCCGGAAGAAAGGTCCCGATTCGATAAGGTTACGATGGTGTCCGCCTTGCTGGTATCGACACCGGACTGGTCAACAGACGTGGACGAACCAAGCCCGGAAATCTGATCTCGGCATCCACGAGCTACAAATTCATACGTATGTAAGGCTGCTTTCGATAGCGCCGGACCATACATGGTGCTTTCATCATCGGTATACTTAAATGAGTTCAGGCTGACAACAGTTAGGCTGTCCGACACCCAGGCGCCGCCGCTTGCTCCGTGTGACAGGAGATTGGGCATACGGGTCGGATTGCCTCCGTCCTTGTTGCCGGAAACGTGGTAGAGTCTTCGGTTAGATCCGTAGTTCGAGGGATAGCCCATTGCGTCGACATGCGTCGCTCCGACGTTAATCTCCATGCCGATCCCTTGCTCAGGGACACCTCGCACTTTTATGAACGCGAAATCGTACGCGTAGGCACCGTTGGGCCAGCCAGATACAATCGCGGCACACTGCCAATCGAACGTAGTCGCGACCCCCTGATTGTATCTAAGCAGAAACTGAAAGTTTGTTCCCCAAGCCCTTGTCGCTTGATCCCAGACACAATGGGCGGCGGTCAGTATCACGCCAGAAGACCCAATAAATTGCGCCGTACACAGATGACCCCATCCAGGCAGGTCGCTTGGGAAATTAAAATCCAGCCGGCCCGCAGCCTTGTAGGGACTCTTGGTAAGGTCTGCGAGCTCGACCTGTCCATCAGCCGCTTTTGGCTTGATCGGAGGTTCAAGATGGAAGGGAGGGACAACAATTTCGGGCGCCAAACCCTTTGGCATCGGTCGCTGATTTCCGGCAGGGCTCCCAGGAGGAATATGCGGCAAATCGAGCGGTGTCACCTGCGTGTACCGCGCCGCTGTAAATGGCGGCGCAGTGTTGACAATGAATAGTGTATCCTCGTTACTACCGCCATACTTATATGACTCAAAGCCCGCGCAACTCGGAAGCACAACGGCAATGGAAACCGCCATAAGCCGGGCGCTGGGAAGCCATAATGATCCCAAAACACTGGACTCCCTCTGTCGCACTGCCATCCCCTCCCTTGTCACGCCTTGTCACGACGTCGTACCTTGCAATCAGCGAGGATCAGAGCGCCTACTTTTATTGGCAACAGTACCGCAAGCGCGAAATCGTTAACTCAACGTCGCCGCCAGACATAAAAAGGCTGCCTTGCCTCCTCCCAGAGGACATCAGTTTGGTTCGCCCAATTCCTTGATATTGTTATCAAAGTTCGGATCAGTGACATTGGCTATCTGCACCAACTTTATCACGCGCTCGCCATTCGAGCAGCCCTCTTCAACTGGGTCTTCGTAGAAGCCCTTGTCGTAGCCGATTCCAAATCCATTGCCCAGGCAAGCGTTATTACGATTCATCCCCCACCGTCCGTACCACGTATTTCCGTCGTCACGAAAGTAGCGCTTGTTCGAGTAAAGTGTGGGCATAAACGCATCTCCAAATAGTAATGTATTCGTACCATCAACGTGGATTCGACCCGATCACGAAGTAACCTCTACGATTTCGCTGCTCTGCTCGATAAAAGGCAGTTGCGCCCCCCGCCTCACCAGCAACGACTGCTCAATCCCCAGAATCTTCCGCACACTCGCCAACGCCGCCTCGTTCACCTCGATATACGCGACGATGTACCATTCGCCGTTTTCTTCCCTGGCCATGCCCATCGGCTCGGCGCGCCACTTCAGCGCGCCGTGGTGGGGCATGAAGTAGGTTTCCTGGATGCCGCCGACGGCGCTGAGGCCTTCGTCGAGAGCGTATTCCATCACCGCGCAGCACAGCTGCGTCAGCGTGCCCCTCAGTCCGGCAGTTCGCTTGTCGGGAACGACGAATGTGCGGGTCCATTCGGCCCAATCGGGACGTCTTGGGACGCCCGATTTTTCACACATGTGAGAAAAAACCTCCGAGACCATGTGCGGCTCGCTCGTTGGGATCAATCGAGCCGAAGTCACCACGCGACCGTCTTCAATGCCCAGCAGGTATGTCGCCGCGTCGGTATCGAATTGGTCTAGCTCGCGACCGTCCGGGCTCGGAGGGCGCCAATGTTTCTGGTGCACGAAGAAGTCGTGCCGCCGGCGCAGAAACTCGTCGAATTCGTTTTCGTAGAGATGCTTGTTATGCGCATTGACTACGTGGGCCGTTATCATGGCGCGATCCCCCGATCGTTCTCAAAGGGATACTCGCAGTCGCGCTAATATACGTCACCTGTCCGATGGGACAGTTGACGCGTTTAGGGGTGGATCAGGCGCCGGCGCACCGCTTCGACGACCGCTTGCGTGGTCGTGGCGACGCCGAAAGCTTCCCTGGCTCGTGTCGAGTGCCATTTGACCGTGCGCTCGGTCAGGCCAAGGATTTGCGAGGTTTCCGATGAGGTCTTGCCGGCCGCGGCCCACAAGAGCACCTCTTTTTCTCGGTCGGTCAGCAAGCCTTCATCGTCGTAGTCGTCATTCGACAACGCCTGGATCGACATGCCCGCGTATACCGCCATTGTCACCAATTGCACCTGATGGCGCGGCGACAGGGTGCAGGCCTTCGCGGAAGAGGCAAACGACAGCACGGATTGCCAATGGTGAACACTGAGCATCGGCACGGCGAAGCCGCTACAGATGCCGAACTCCGTCGCCTCGCCGGCGACGCGTCGCGAGCCCTCCGTATCCGACCACTTTGCCGGGACTTCGGACCACAGGAACGGCTTTAAAGTCTTTGCCGAATAGATGCAGACACCATCAGCCGCGGCATGCTCGGCCTCGACATAGCGCTCGAACCAGCCGGCCGGCCAGCCATTCAGTTCGACCATCGGTGCAAGCTTCTGGCCACCGAGCGGCACGCCGCTCAGGATCAGGTGCTCGAAGCCGAGATTTCGCACGGTTTCGAGCAAGTCGCCCAGCAGCGGCCCGGTGGCTGTGTGTTTCCTGCAGCGTTCGACAAAGTCGAACACGTCTGAATCGATCATGACAGAGACCCCCGTCTCCACGCCGAAAACAAAGCTTACATTAAATTAGCAACTTCGAATACTCCCAATAAGTGTGTCCGCCATGCAGGACGCGTGGACCAAAATCAGCTAAATCAGCCGGATTGTGATCGCCAACACAGGACCAGAAAGCATGACGCCATCATTGCCGAAACGAAACGAGCCGTTCCGGGCTGGCGAAACCGCGCTGCTGCTGGTCGACATGCAGCGGGTCTGGCTGGAGCCGGGTGCTGATCCGGCGCATCCGGAGCGCGGTCCCGACCACTATTTCTACCGGCAGACCGCGTCGCAAACGATCCCCAACCAGGAGCGCCTGCTGGCGGCGGCGCGGGCCAACGGCGTCGAGGTGATCCACACCATCATCCAAAGCCTGACCGAGGACGGCCGCGACTGCTCGCTCGACCACAAGCTGACGCCGATACACATTGCGCCGAGCCGGCCCGAGGGCCTGCCGGTGCCGCCGCTGGCGCCGGTCGGCGACGAGATCATGCTGCCGAAGACATCGTCGGGCGTCTTCAACTCGACCAACATCGATTATGTCCTGAAAAACCTCGGCGTGCGTTACCTGGTCGTCGCCGGTATCATGACCGACCAGTGCGTCGACATGGCGGTGCGCGATGCCGCCGATCGCGGCTACCTCGTCACCTGCGTATCGGACGCTTGCGCCGCCGCCTCGCAGGAGCGCCATGACGGCGCGCTCGAGGCTTTCGGCGGCTATTGCTGGATCGCCGACACCTCCACCGTCGCCGCCCGCTTCGAAGTTTTGGGAAAAGCTGCATGACATCGACCGTCGAACCGCTCGTTGCCGTCGTCACCACCGACCTTTCGGCGATCACGCGCGGCCGCTCGGTCGTCGAAAGCAAGCTGCAGAAGATCGCTGCGACCGGCGTCGGCTGGCTGCAGGCCAATCTGTCGCTGACACCGTTCAACTCCATCGTCGACCCCAATCCGTGGGGTTCGTCCGGCGATGTGCGTCTCATTCCCGATCTCAACGCGCGGTTTCGCACGGCGCTGACCGGATCGGCGACGCCCTTCGATATGGTCGCCGCCAACATCGTCGAACTCGACGGCAGCCCGTGGGTTGGCTGCACGCGGACCATGCTGAGCGATGCGCTGGCCGAACTGAAGGCGGCGGCCGGGTTTTCCGTCATCGCCGCCTTCGAGCATGAATTCCATATCGAGGGCGACTTTGGCCCGGCTCATTCGATGTCGCTCGCCGCCCTGCGCCGCGCCGATCCGTTTGCCGCCAATCTGATGGCGGCGCTGGAGGAAGCCGGCGTCGCGCCCGAAGTGGTGATCGCCGAATTCGGCACCGACCAATTCGAGGTGACATGCGAGCCAACCGATGCGCTTGCCGCGGCCGATCGCGCCGTCGCCATCCGCGAGATCACGCGCGAAGTCGCGCGGTGTGCCGGGTGGCGGGCGAGCTTCGCGCCCAAGATCGCGCCGGATGCCGTCGGCAACGGCGTCCACATCCATTTCAGTTTCGTCGACGAGGCCGGCAAGCCGGCGACCTACGATCCGGCCCAGCCGGGCGGTCTTTCCAGCCGGACCGCTTCGTTCTGCGCCGGCGTGCTGCGCCACCTGCCCGCGATCACCGCCATGACGGCGGCGAGTGTGTCGTCCTACTACCGGCTGAAGCCGCATAGCTGGAGTTCGTCCTACACTTGGCTTGCCGATCGCGACCGCGAGGCGTCCTTACGCATCTGCCCGACGGTGACCATCGGCGGGCGCGATCCGGCGCGGCAGTACAACATCGAATACCGGGCAGCCGACGCCACCGGCAATCCCTATTTGTCGCTGGCGGCGATCGTGCGCGCCGGGCTGGAAGGGCTGAAGGCCAAGCTGCCGGCGCCGCCGCTGGTCACCGGCGACCCGACGCAGATGAGCGCCGCCGAACGCAAGAAGCTTGGCCTCGTACGGCTGCCGGAAACGCTGCCGGCGGCACTCGACGCGCTCGTTGCCGACAAGACCGTGACAGGATGGTTCGCGCCGGTGTTCGTCGAGACCTTTGTCGGCCTCAAGCGGCATGAGACCGAGCGCCTTGCCGGGCTTGATCCAGTGGCAGTCTGCGACCTTTACCGGACGCTGTATTGATGGCTGAGCCGCTTGCCAACGCCATCCTACCGGAAGGTTGGCCACCCGCGGTCGACGCAATCAACGAAACGGGGCGTTCCGATATCGTTCTGATATGCGAGCACGCGTCAAATCACATCCCGGCCGAGTATGCGCGGCTTGGTCTCGACAGCAGCCATTTGCAGCGCCATATCGCCTGGGATATCGGCGCCGCCGAAGTGACCCGCCTTCTGTCGAAGCTGCTCGATGCTCCGGCCTTCCTCAGCTCCTATTCGCGGCTTTTGATCGATCTCAACCGGCCGCTTGGTTCCAGCGGCAGCATTCCGGTGCTATCGGAGGACACTGAGATCCCCGGCAATGTCGGCCTCGATCCGGAGGAGCGAAGCCGGCGCGCCGAGATCATGTTCGCGCCGTTTCATGACCGCGTCGCTGCCCATCTCGACGAGCGGGCGAAGCAGGGCAGAGCGACACGGATCGCGACGATCCACTCCTTCACGCCGGTCTACCTCGGTGTTGGCAGGCCCTGGCATGCCGGCGTGCTTTACGACAGGGCAATCGAGTTCGGCCAAACCGTGCTTGCCGGCCTGCGCGCCGACAGTGCGCTCAACGCCGCGGCAAACGAGCCCTACGTGATCAGCCGCGACGGCGACTATGCCATACCCGTCCATGGCGACGATCGCGGCGTTCCCGCAGTCCTCATCGAGATCAGGCAGGACCTGCTGGCGGGCCGCTCCGGCATCGAGGAATGGGCGCACCGTCTGGCCGCAGCGTTGCCGGCGCAGCAGACAAAGGCGTTGTGACCAAGGTCGGCTGCTCGAGCGCAACGCGAGAGCCGAGCCGTCCGTGAAAAGCCTCCACCCGTCCTCAGGAGAAGATTTGCGACAGTTCTTCGACGCTGGTGCCTTCCTTGACCTGACGCAGCTCGACATAGCTGACCGCCGTGGCCACCGACAGCACCATCGACAGTACGGTCGACACCAAGGCTGCCGCCACATCGGCAATGATCCCACCCAACATGACGATGACTGCCAGCATCACCCACTGGATGACCATCGCGATGATCATCAGGATCAGGAAGAGGCCAAATAGCGGCCAGCGGTTGCCCTTGGTCAGGACGCGGCTGCGAGACATCGAACCGAACACGCCAAGCCGCTCCTGGATCAGAACCGGCACCGCCACGCACCATCCGAGCCACAAGATGATGCCGGGAACCAGCAAGGCTATCGACGCCAGGCCCGCACCCAGGGCGACGAGCAGGCCAATACCAAGGGTCGGCAGCAAATTGCGGATGGCTATCTGAATACAGTCGCCAAAGGTCGGCCGCTTGCCGTTCAAGTCCTCGATCGTTGCCCGCACCAGCGCCGACTGGAGCAGCAGCGCGAAAACGAAGGATAGCAATCCCGCAATAACCGTAATCCATGAATTCTGAAACATCATCGAGGGATCGGCCGCGGCGCCGGGGTCGCCCTGCAGAACCGCATCTAGTTGCGGTTGGCTCCACAGCCGAAGAATAATCGCCGGCAAGCCTGAAAACAGCAGCGCGAGCCCAAGGCATAAGCCGATGTTGCGGCCGATCACGGCGAAGCTGTTGTTGAACACTCTGCCGATCTCGAATTTCTCAGGCCGTTCCAGTGTCGTTGAAGCCATGATTCCCCCCGTGTTTCGCCGTAACAGTATCACGGCGCCCTAATAGCAATTCTGCCAAGATTAACCGTGGGCGTCCAGCCCACTTGCAATTCTTGTGCTGCATTGTCAGTGTCGGCTGGGAACTGCAGGTTGCAGGGGAGCGGGTGACGGTGGCACAGCCAGGCACAGCGGAAGCCGAATGGCTGACCAATCTGCACAAGCAGCTGATCGCCGATGAGTCGATCCAGTTCGACCTGCCGGCCTATGTGCCGCCCCAGCCGCCCGACTGGCTGAAGCCGCTGCTGGATCTTTTGTCATCGCTCGGTCCCTACATGATCTATCTGTTCTGGGGGGCGGTGATATCAGGCGCCGCAATCATCCTGCTTGTGGTCTTCCTCGAGGTGAAAGGCATCGCCTGGCGCCTGCCGTGGCAGCGCGCGCGGCCCGAGGCCGAGGCCGAAGAGACCTGGCGCCCCGACGCCGGCGCCGCGCAGGTCCTGCTGTCGGAAGCCGACACGCTGGCCGCGCGCGGCGACTATGACGAGGCGGTTCACTTGCTGCTTCGGCGCAGCGTCGCCGATATTGCCGGCCGGCTGCCGGACTTCCTCCGCCCGTCGCTCACCGCGCGCGACATCGCCAATGCCCCTTCCCTGCCGGGAAGGGCACGCCATGCGTTTACCGAGATCGCCCGCATTGTCGAGGCGGCGCTGTTCGCGCGCCGGCCGGTCGGCGCGGAAGGCTGGCGGCAAGCACGCGGCGCCTATGAACGTTTCGCCTTCCGGGATGCCTGGACGTGAGCGCACCGGCGGTCGAGGCGCAGGAGCCGTTCAATCGAAAGACACTGTTTTGGGGGATTTTCGCCAGCCTGCTTGCGGCAGCCGGTTTCTTCCTGCTGTCCACCTATGCTCCCGATTTCCGGCAACCCGGCAATGGCGGCGCCACGCCGCTGTCGAAAAGCGGCGTCGGCTACGCCGGCCTGGCCGAATGGCTGCGTCTCACCGGCGAGACGCCGGCCATGGCGCGGACAGAGGACGATCTCGGCACCGACATGCTGCTGATCGTCACCATTTCGCCCGACAGCGATCCGGAGGCTCTCGACCACATCCTCAACCTTCGCCAGGACCAGAACACACTCTTCGTGCTGCCCAAATGGCAGATCCTGCCGCTACAGGAGCACGAAGGCTGGAATATGAAATTCGGGCGATTGCCCGGTTCGGTGGTGAACGAATGGCTTGGCCGGATCGCCGATGCAAAGATCGGTGCTGGCCAGAGTACGCCAAAGCAACTCGACATCGAGGGCCAGCTCGTCAACACCCCGGACGAATTGCAGTGGGTAGCGGACGAACACCCGGTCATTGCAGCCGGCAAAGGCCAGGCCGTCCTGACGCAAGTGGAGAACAAGCCGTTCTATATCCTGACCGACCCCGACCTGATCAACAACGCCGCCCTCAAGGATCCCGACAAGGCGGCAGCGGCGCTCGGGCTGATCGCCTTGCTCCAGCCGGACGACGGGCCGGTGATGTTCGATCTGACGCTGCACGGCGCGGGGCGGAAGTATGATCTGGCCAAGCTTCTGGTCGAGCCGCCCTTCCTGGCGCTGACACTGACGATCCTGGTCGCTGCGGCGCTGGCGTTCCTGCATGGCCTCGGCCGATTCGGCCCGCCGCGTGCCGACCAGCGTGCAATTGCTTTCGGCAAGCGTGCGCTGGTCGATACGACGGCGATGCTCATGCGGCGTGCCGGCCGGCTGGACGAGCTGGGAAGCCGCTATGCGGCCTTGATGCGGGTGCGCGCCGGCGCGCTGCTCGGGGCACCGCAAGGGTTGCAAGGCACAGCGCTCGACCACTGGCTCGACTCTCGCGATAAGGAGCAAGCTGGCGGCTTCACGATGCGCTCGCAAGCCGCCGGCGAGGCCAAGAACTTGGCGCAGATGCAACAGGCAGCTGAGCGGCTGCACGACTGGACAGCAAGGAGGCTCGGTGAACGTCGATGATGTGAAGGCCCTGGCGACACGGATTAGGGAAGAAGTGGCCAAGGCGATTACCGGGCAGCACGATACGGTCGACCTGATGCTGACCGCCTTGTTTGCAGGCGGGCATATCCTGCTCGAAGGCCCTCCCGGCACGGCCAAGACAATGACCGCGCGCTGCTTCGCCCAAGCGCTTGGGGTCGCCTACGGGCGGATCCAGTTCACACCGGACCTGATGCCCGGCGACATCGTCGGGTCGAACATCTACAACTTCCAGACCGGGCAGTTCACGCTGACGCGCGGCCCGATCTTCTGCGATCTCCTGCTTGCCGACGAAATCAACCGCACGCCACCCAAGACGCAAGCCGCACTGCTCGAGGCGATGCAGGAACATGCGGTCACGTTCGACGGCACCACGCATTCGCTCGGCCGCAACTTCATGGTCGTCGCGACCCAGAATCCGATCGAGCACCAGGGTGTCTATCCGCTGCCCGAGGCACAGCTCGACCGCTTCCTGTTCAAGCACCGCGTCAGCTATCCCGGCCCCGAGGAAGAACGGGCCATCATCGTCCATCACGGCGGCGGCTCCGCCTCGCACGACATCGCGCAATATGGCATCGAGGCGCAGACGGACCGCGAGACGCTGCAGGAGGCACTTGCAACCGTCGGCTCCGTCACCCTCGTCGACGATGTCGTCGGCTATATAGCGGCGCTGGTTCGGGCTACGCGCGAAAATGCCGATCTGGAAGTGGGGGCCAGTCCACGCGCGGGCGCCATGCTGGCGCGGGCGGCGCGTGCCCGGGCGGCGCTGGACGGACGCGCCTATGTGATCCCCGACGACGTCAAGGCGCTGGCAGTGCCGGCGCTGCGCCATCGCGTCATCCTTTCGCCTGCCGCCCAGATCGACGGCCGCATGGTCGAGCAGATCGTCTCCGACCTGGTCGACCAGACGGAAGCACCACGTTGATCTATCCCAGCGGCCGAGCGGTGTGGGCAGCAGCGGCCGGCGCGGTGCCGGCCTTCCTGGTCGCGCTGGCGCTGCCGTCATTCTGGTATCTGGGATTGCTGTGGAGTTGCCTGCTGCTTGCCTTCCTGGCGGTGGATGCCGCGGCCGGACGCGGACGGGCATCGCTGAATGCCAGCATCGATGCGCCGCAGCAGGTCGGTGTCGGCGGCGAGTTCAGCGTGCAAATCGCCGCCCGTCACTCGGGGCCGCGCGCCGCGGAGGCTCGCGTCGGCCACGATGCGCGTCTGGCGCCGGTGAGCGACAGCGGTGGGACATTGCTGCCAACCCCCGGAGGCGGGTCGCTCGACCTTCGCTTCCAGGCGCTGCGGCGTGGGATCGCCAGCTTCGACCGTCTTTGGGTGCGCTGGCGCGGGCCGTTCGGGCTGGTCTGGAACCAGGTCGTGCTGCCGGTGGAAAGCAAGGTTGCGGTGCTGCCCGACGTCAGCAGCGCCCGCGGCGAGGCGCTCACGCTGCTGCAGCGTGCGACCCTCGCTGAAGGCCATGCGCAGCGCCGCGCCGGCCAAGGCCGCGAGTTCGACGCGCTCAAGGATTACCAGCCGGGCATGGGCCGGCGCATGATCGACTGGAAGCGCAGCGCCCGCCACGGCAAGCTTTTGGCGCGCGAGTTCCGCATCGAGGAGAACAACAATATCGTGCTGGCCATCGATAGCGGACGCCTGATGTGCGAGCCGGTCGACGGTGTGCCGAAGGTGGATCGGGCGGTGACGGCCGCCCTGCTCTCGGCATTCATCGCGCTGAAGGGCGGCGACATGGTCAGCCTGTTCGGCTTCGATGCAAGGCCGCGCGTTTCGAGCGGCGCGGTACGCGGCCCCGCCAGCTTTGCGATGATCCAGAAACGGGCCGCCGAGATCGACTATTCCAGCGAGGAGACAAACTTCACCTTGGCGCTGACGACGCTGGCGGCGCGGCTCGACCGCCGTTCGCTGGTCATCATCTTCACCGATTTCGTCGATCCGATCAGTGCCGAATTGATGCTGCGCACCGTGGGCCGGCTCACCGAACGGCATCTGGTGCTGTTCATGCTGATGAAGGATACCGAACTGGAGGGCCTGGCCGACATGCCGCCACGCTCCGGCGAGGACGTTGCCCGCGCGGTCGTTGCCGGAGGGCTCTTGCGCGAAAGGCAGGTCGTCATCGGCCGGCTGCGGCTGCTCGGGGCGCATGTCATCGAAGCCAACCACAATCGGCTGGGTCCCGCGCTGGTCGAGCGTTATCTGCAGTTCAAGCAGGAGGATCTGTTGTGACGGCGCCAGTACCCGGCAGTGCGGTACGTGGCGACGCGGTACGCCAGTCGCTGGCCAGCTTCCGCCGCGAGCGCGAGGCCGACTGGAAAGCATTCGAGGCGCTTCTCGCGCGTGTCGAGAAGCGTGCGCCGCGCACGCTTTCCGAAGAGGAGCTGCTGTCGCTGCCCCTACTCTATCGATCGGCGCTGTCTTCCCTTTCGGTGGCGCGGGCGACCTCGCTCGACAACGCGCTGGTCGCCTATCTCGAAGCGCTGTCGCTGCGCGGTTATTTCTATCTCTATGGCGCACGCCGCGGGCTGCGGCAGCGCCTCGCCGATTTCTTCCTGCACGACTGGCCCGAAGCCATTCGCGACCTGTGGCGCGAGACATTGGTTTCGGTCGCGCTGATGGTGATCGGCATTGGTGCAGGCGCCTGGCTGGTGGCATCCGACAAAAGCTGGTTCGACGCGATCATCCCGTCCAGCCTGGCAGGGGGCCGCGGTCCAGATGCTTCGGCCGAACTGCTGCGCAGCATGCTTTATGATGGCGACAATGGCTTTCTCTCAGGCTTTGCCGCCTATCTGTTCACGCACAACGTCCAGGTCGCGATCCTGGCCTTCGCCCTCGGCTTTGCCTTCGCCGTGCCGACGGTACTGCTGATGCTGTTCAACGGCTGCATGATCGGCGCGTTGTTCCAAGTCTATTGGTCCAAGGGGCTCGGCATGGAGCTCGGCGGCTGGCTGGCCATCCACGGCACCACCGAATTGTTCGCAATCGCTTTGGCCGGCGCGGCCGGCATGCGCATCGGCACCAGCATCGCTTTTCCCTGCGGATTGACACGCATGGCGGCAGCGGCTCGTGCCGGACGCATCGCCGCGAATGCTATGGTCGGGGTCTCGGTCATGCTGCTGTTTGCCGGGCTGCTCGAGGGCATTGGCAGGCAGACCATCACCAGCGACGTCACGCGCTACGCCATTGGCGGTGGCATGCTGGCGCTGTGGATCGGTTACTTCTACCTGTTCCGGATGGTGCGGCATGGCGATCGGTAGACGCGCCGCCTTTGCGGCTATACGGCCGCTGATCACGCCCGAGGGCGTCGATCTTCGGATAAAGCTGGCCGACGCCGGCACGCGGGCCTCCGCCTTCCTCCTCGACATCGTGTTCATCGCGGTGGCTGCAATCGTGATCACGATCGTCGCACTGTTCGGGGCGGGAGGCCTTGGCAGCGAGGGGTTTCAGCCGCTCTTCGTCGTCTGGATCATCCTGATCTTCTTTCTGCGCAACGCCTATTTCATCGTCTTCGAAGCGGGCCGGCGCGCGGCTACGCCCGGCAAGCGGATCGTCGGCATCCGGGTCGCATCGCGCAGCGGAGACGGCCTGTCGATCGACCAGGTCATCGCCCGCAACCTGATGCGCGAGATCGAAGTGTTCCTGCCGCTGTCGATCATCGTCGGACGCAGCGGCACCGACCTTGCCGACACGCTGACGACGGAGTTCGGACTGGTGTGGACGCTGCTGTTTGCGTTGTTCCCGCTCTTCAATCGAGACCGCATGCGGATCGGCGACCTGTTGGCGGGGACCTGGGTGGTCGAGGCACCGAAGCGCGCCTTGCTGGAAGATCTGTCGGCCCGGCAGGATGCAGGCACTGGTGCGTTCCGATTCAGCCACGCCCAGCTCGACGCGTACGGAATTGCCGAACTCCACAAGCTGGAGGAAGTGCTGCGCCGCGACGACTATTTCGCGTTGCGGACGGTGGCCGAAACGATCGGACGCAAGATCGGCGCAGCACCACAAGCCCATGACGCACGCGCGTTCCTGACGGCGTATTACGGAGAGCTGCGGGCGCATCTCGAACGCAAGCTGCTGCTGGGCAACCGCAGGGCCGACAAGCATCAGCGTTAGACTCAGGAGTGGAAATGCACGAAAAGCGTGCGCAGCAGCCCATTGCCACCGAAGATTGATGCTTGACCGGTGCCATCTTCTCCCGCAAATTCAGTCTCGCGGGGTTGAAATGCCTATCCGTCCGAGGGTGCTCGTGTTCCCTCGCAGTCGCAAGCGGATGTTGCAAGAAAACTCCTCGAGAGTTCCAGGTTCTACGGAAATCAAGCTGCAAGGAGACTTCCTTGGCCACTTTCGTCACTCAATCCACTTTCCAACGAGCTGGCAGCCAAATGGTGTGGTTTTGGAAGCTCGGAACAGGCGATGCCTACTGGGGATACTCGGTACGTGCGGCGGTCGTCCTTCGCACGGCCACTTTGCGCTGGGAAAGCCTGTATACCTACATCGACGAGTCAGGCCAGACCGAGGTAATACAGACGAACGTATCAGACGATATGCAAATAAGATTCGCGGCGATAAGTTCTCCCTGAGGAGCCAAGCCATGCCAATAGCGCTTCACGCGGTATACGATTCCCGAGGCGTCATCATTGCCGCCTCACGAGTCGATCCTGACGATGACAAGTCGGCCCCGGCGCCAATCCCACAGCCCGGCGAGGGCAATTACTACGCGCTAATCCCGCTTGACGAGGCCCACGTCAAAATGCCGCTGGATCAGCTGTGCACAACGACTCGGGTCGACTTGCGACAGAAGCGGCTGATTGCCGAGGACCTTCACTCTCGAGCGTAAGTGTTCCTCGCCACCCTGCCCTATCCCACCCACTTCTCGTAGTCGGACACCAACAGGTGCAGCGGTGCTGTGTCCTCGTCGATGTCTGCGAAGCGGCCGATTGGTTCGCGAAAGACATTGTCGGTGAGATCGTCGTTGACCGTCGAAACCTCGCCGATCAGCACGTCCTTGCCTTCCGCCCAGAAGGCGTGCCAGACGCCCGGCAGCAGCGTCACGCTCTGGCCTGGGTCGAGCTTCAGCAGCCCACCCGCAGGCAGCCTGTGGATGGTTCCGTCGACAGGCACCGATACTTCGGCCTTCGGATCGATGCCGCCATCGCGATCATGCATGAACAGCTCTAGCACCAGCTTGCCGCCACCACGGTTGATGATGTCCTCGGCCTTGATGTTGTGGCGGTGCATCGGCGACAGCTGGTCCTTGCGCGAGATCATGATCTTCTCGGCATAGAGCATGCCCATGCCCTTCTTCATGTCCTCGTAGCGGCCGTTGCGGACGGTGAACAGGAACAGGCCGAGCTCGTCGAACTTCTCCTGGCCATAATCGGTGATGTCCCAGCCGAGCCGGGAGGAGAAGATCGCCGACGAATCCTGCCGGCGCGCCTTCATCTCTTCGGGGCTCCAGTAGGCGAAGGGCGGCATGATGTAGCCGAACGAGCGGATGAAGGCGTCGGCGTCGCGGATGATGTCGTTGATGGCGGAGCGTTTCATGATCGTGGTTCCTTCCCGTCGCTTTGCGAGCGCTAACGCAATAGCCGAACGTCAATTCGGTGTCGATGCAAACTGCTGTCGCTGGCCCCATGACATGCGGTCCGATCAGGGCCATAAGGTCAACCAATTTTCCGATGGTGAGACCATGCGCAGCATAGACGACCTCGATACGCCGGCGATCCTGATCGATGCCGGCCGCGCCGAAGCCAACATCGCGCGGGCGCAGGCCCATGCCGACCGGCACGGGCTGAAACTCCGGCCGCACATCAAGACCCACAAACTGCCCTACTGGGCAAAGAAGCAGATCGCGGCCGGCGCCGTCGGCATCACTTGCCAGAAGATCGGCGAGGCCGAAATCATGGCCGACGCCGGCCTGACCGACATCTTTCTGCCCTACAATATCCTCGGGCGGGCGAAGCTGGAGCGCCTCAAGGCGCTGCACGGCCGCGTAACACTGTCGGTGACAACGGACAGCATGGACACGCTGATGGGACTTGCCGCCACCTTTACCGATCCCGGCCACCGCCTGCCGGTGCTGGTCGAATGCGACACCGGCATGGGCCGCTGCGGTGTGCAGTCGGCCGGCGAGGCAGTCGCGCTGGCGAGCGAGATCGACAAGGTCCGGGGGCTCGTCTTCGGCGGCTTGATGACCTACCCGGGGGCGGGCCGCGCCGCAGAGACCGAGGCGTGGCTCGCCGATGCGCAGCAAGCACTTGCCGCATCCGGCCTTGCCTGCGAGCGTATCTCCAGCGGCGGCACGCCCGACATGTGGCGCTCGGGCGAGCATTCCGTCGTTACCGAATACCGGCCTGGCACCTACATCTATCTCGACCGCTACCAAGTCGCCAAAGGCGTCGGCAGCCTCGACGATTGCGCGCTGACGGTGCTGTCGACGGTGGTCAGCCGTCCAACGCCGACACGCGCCATCCTCGACGCCGGCAGCAAGGCGCTGTCCAGCGACACGCTGGGGCTCGCCGATTTCGGCGAGCTGCTGGGCATTTCAGGCGCAAGGGTGACCAGCCTCAGCGAAGAGCACGGCAATGTCACGCTTTCGGGCGGCGCCGAGCTTGGCATCGGCGAGCGCGTGCGCGTCGTGCCCGACCATTGCTGCGTCGTCACCAATCTGTTCGACGAGGTGCATCTGATTGAAGGCGAGAAAGTGATCGAGACGCTGCCGGTCAAGGCGCGCGGGCGTATGGGGTGAACCAGCCCGGAGCGCGTGCGGAGGCTTTAATGTATAGAATTTTCCGGACGCCGGAGGGACAGCACCCCCTCTGTCCTGCCGGACATCTCCCCCGCAAGGGGGGAGATTGGCAGCTCCGCCGCCCGCACCCACACGTTGGTAATTGGCGAAAGCAGAAGCAACATCCGATCTCCCCCTTGCGGGGGAGATGTCCGGCAGGACAGAGGGGGGTGGGAAGAAACTCGACGGATAAGATCAGCCGGGTTGCCGTTCAGCTTGCCTTGCCGCGACGCGGCGCATCGAAATGACACGGCGGCGGCGGATCTCGGTGCGCATTGCCATCAGATGCAGCGCGAAGAACAGCACGGTGAAGCCGAGTGCCATCACCAGCAAGGGCCACAACAGGCTTGGATCGATGGTCGGCCCGCCAAGCCGGAACACCGAAGCCGGCTGATGCAGCGTGTTCCACCAGTCGACCGAAAATTTGATGATCGGAATGTTGATGAAGCCGACCAGGGTGATGATGGCGGCGGCCCAGGCGGCGCGCCCGGCATCGTCGAGCGCTCGGGTCAGCGCGATGATGCCGAGATACATCAGGAACAGGATGAAGACCGAGGTCAGCCGCGCGTCCCACACCCACCAGGTGCCCCACATCGGCTTGCCCCAGATCGAACCGGTGATCAGCGCAAGGGCGGTGAAGACGGCACCGATGGGCGCCGCCGATTTCAGCGCCACGTCGGCCAGCGGATGGCGCCAGACCAGCGTGCCCAACGCCGAGATCGCCATCAGCGTGTAGCACATCATGGCAAGCCAGGCGAAAGGCACGTGGATATACATGATGCGCACGGTGATGCCTTGCTGGAAATCCTCAGGCGCCGTGAAGCTCATATAGAGACCGACAGTGAGGATGATGGCGGCCACGCTCGCCAACCACGGCACTACCTTGTCGACCAGCCCGACGAACCGCGTCGGGTTGGCAAGGTCCATCCAGCCGGAGAGGCGTGAAGTCGTGTCGCTCATGCGGCTTTACATAGACCGCCGGCGGAGTTGCGGCAACCACGGCGCCGGCGGTCTCTCCTTCTTCCCTTTGTGGGAGAAGGTGGATCGGCGCGTGGCTCCGAGTCGGATGACGGCTCATGTCGAGCCTGAATCAGTACTCATCGCAATATGAAAGCCGCCAGTCGGTAAACAACCCGATCGGGGTGTTTGATCGCGCCGAAGTTGACGCCAAAAGCGGTCAAGCTGGAAGCGTCGAGGATTGGTCAAACGCTCGGCGGCAGACTTCAAACCTGCTGTGGGCTGTTGGTTGATGGGGCGTTGATCGCAAATTGCGAGGCGAAAGCCCGGATATAGGCGGGCCGTGCTTCCCCGCGCGCAACATAGGCAGCCACGTTTTGATATTCGTCCAAAATGCCTGACGTTCTTAGTCGCAGCAGCACCGATACCATCAATAGATCGCCCGCGCTGAACGCATCATCGAGCCAGTCGGCGACGCCTAAGTGAGCCGAGAGTTTGTCCAGCCGAGCGCGAACACGGTCCTTCACCAACGGCAAGCGCTCCTCGCTCCAAGGCTTGTCACCTTCGAATATTCTTGCCGTCGTTAATTCCAGGATCGGCGGCTCGACGGTGTTAAGTGCGGCAAACATCCACGTGATTGCGCGCGCGCGGGCATCGCGATCCTTCGGCAGCAGGCCCGCATGCTGCTCGGCAAGATGAAAGACGATCGAGCCGGTCTCGAACAGCGAGAGAGAACCTTCCTCATAGGTGGGGATCTGGCCGAAAGGATGGATTGCCAGATGGTCAGGCGCCTTCATCTCTGCGAAGGAAACAAGACGAACCTCATAAGGCTGACCCACTTCTTCGAGCGCCCAGCGAACGCGCGTATCGCGCGCCAGTCCCTTGCCGCCATCGGGCGATCGTTCAAATGCTGTAATAGTGATTGTCATCGCATCCGTTTCTTTGCTTGGGCGAATTTCTTCGGCTTCCTATCGTGAGACGAATGAGCCTCCCCGAAATCGACATCGGTCTTGACCTATTTCATTGCAGGGCGCCGCTTCCGATCAGAGGTCGTGATAGCGCGATGGGCCAATTCGGCGAGGCTGCGCGTAGGGGCTGCCTTGTTCCATCGACCGCTTTTGCGAGCTTGCGCCCTGAACGCAGACCGAGGCCCTTCCGGTCAATCCCGATTTACGGGTTCACATCCTGATCTGCAGTGCGCTTACATCTCCATTTTTGGATGAAGATTTTGCGCCAAGCTGGAGTTGCGGGATCTGAACGCCGTCTGCGACACAATTATCGCCTAGGTCCGCGATGAGAGCTTGCAGCCGTGGCGGTGACGCGGTCTCCCCTTCTCCCCTGTGGGAGAAGGTGGATTGGCGCGCAGCGCCGAGACGGATGAGGGATGCTGGACGGAGTAAGGCGCTACTCGGTGCGCCGCAGTCTGGATTTTGGATGAAGGTGTGCGCCGAGCTGGAGCGCACCTCATCCGTCGCCTACGGTGACACCTTCTCCCACAACAAGGGGAGAAGGTGAACCGTGCCACTCAGGCGGCTTCGTTCACCGGATGGCTGAGGCGGCGAACCTCCTCGTCGTTGAGCAGGCCGCCAGCACGCAGCAGGCTGGCGAAGCGGCCGTTGCGCAGCGACAGTTCGGTGAACCCGCCCATCTCGACCACCCGGCCCTTGTCCATGAACACGACCAGATCGGCATCGCGAACGGTGGTCAGGCGGTGGGCGATGATGAAGGTGGTGCGGCCGCGCCGCAATTCGTCGATGGCGTCCTTGACGCGGTCTTCCGTCTCGACGTCGAGCGCGCTGGTCGCCTCGTCGAGAACCAGGATGGGCGCGTCCTTCAGCACGGCGCGGGCAATCGCGATGCGCTGGCGCTCGCCACCGGACAGCTGTCCGCCGCGTTCGCCGACGACCGTGTCGTAGCCTTCGCTCTTCGACAGGATGAAATCCTGCGCGGCGGCGGCGTTGGCAGCGGCATGGACCTCGTCATAGGTCGCCTCCGCACGGCCGACGCGGATGTTGTCCTCGATCGAGCGGTTGAGCAGGCCGGCATCCTGGAACACGGTGGCGATCGAATGGCGCAGCGACTTGCGGGTCACCGTGCGGGTGTCGATGCCATCGATCAGGATACGGCCGCCGGACGGCGTGAAGACGCGCTGCAGGAGGTTGATGAGCGTCGTCTTGCCGGCGCCCGTCGGGCCGACGATGGCGACGGTCTGGCCGGCCTGGACCTCGAACGACGCGTCGTCGACGCCCTGCCCGGAATTGCCGAACTCGAAGCAGACATTCTCGAAACGCACATGACCCGTGACGTTGACGAGGTCGCGCAGCCCGTCGGGCTCGGCGGCATCGGAAGCGGAGTCCTCGAGATGATAGAATTCCTCGAGCTTGGCGCGTGCCTCGGAAATCTGGTTGGCGAAAGCCGACATCTGGTCGAGCCGGGCAATCAGCAGCGTGGCAAAGCCGGTAAAGGCGATGACGTCGCCGATGCGCAACTGGCCGTGCGTCACCAGATAGGCGCCAATCAAGAGCACCACCATCATCGAAATCGTCGACGACAGCCGGTGCAGCGCGTTGGCCATCGCCCACCAGTCGAGCACCGGATTCTGTGCATCGAGCAGGTTCTTGACGTAGCGCTTGAGCGCCTCGGTCTCGTGGCCGATGCGGTTGTAGCTCTGCAGGACAGCGACGTTGCTGACCGAGTCGGTCACATGCGCAAACACCTTGTGGTAATGCCGCTCGACGGCCGCCTGGCCTTCCTTGGTGCGCCGCATCACCAGCCGTCCGATGCCAACATAGAGCGCGCCAAGCGCCAGCAGCACCATCGACATGCGGATATCCATGCTGAGCGCCGTGGGCACCAGCAGAACCAGCGCGACCGCGGTCGACAGATGCTGCCGCATGAATTCGAGCCAGAGGCTGAACAGGGTCTCGACCGCGCGCAGGAGCGTGTGCAGGGAATTGGAGGTGCCGCGCTGATGATGCCAGGCTAGCGGCATGGTGATAACGCGCTCGAACGACTGGCAAAGAACCTCGCTGCGCCGCTGGTGGGCAAAGCGGTCGGCGCCGCGCGCCACCAGCACGAAGGCGATGATGTTGAACGCGCCGAGGCCGGCCCACATCGCCAGCGTCGAGAATACCGAGCCGCGGTCCGAAATGGCATCGATCACCCGGCCGAACATGATCGGCTCGAGAATGGCGATAATGGCAAGCGCGACATTCGCCCCGCAGATAAACGCAACGCGTTTCCTGTCGGCAGCGAGATAACCAAGGGCTCGCCAGTAGATTTGCAGAAGTGACACTTCAGCTACTCCGCCAATTATTTATGGTGCAGTGCGTCATTTTTTGACTCGTATCGGTTGACGCGTCGCAAAACAATGCTCGTCTACCTCTTCCGTTCCCATTCCGCGAACAAAAGATGACGACGCTTCGAAATTTGCCGTGATCGTCTAACAGTTTGAGATAAAAGGTGAAATGTCAGCGTTGCGGCAAAATCATGGCAGCTGGAAAGCACTGCCACAATTTTAATCAGCAAGACCCCGGGCACGACGTCTAAAGTCGTGTGCAGGCATTCAGCAAGGTCAAACGCAAATATAACCGGTAGAGGCACTTGGAGTGCCCGTGCGTTCCCTGGGGAAGCGCAAGGGACGCTCCAAGCCCTTGAATCTAGGCCGGTATTCTGACGATCACCTCGGCGTTGTCTCCGGCTTTTGGCTCGAAGGACGAAGATTTGGTCTTCGTGCCATTCACTTCAAGTGAGATGGCCCGAGCCTTTTTGTCGCGGACGACGCATACCTTGATCTCGGCGCCCAGCATCTTCAGGGTCGCCGAATAACCGTCCCAATGGCTGGGAAGTCTCGGCGTGAATTGAATGCGCTGTCCGCGACGCTCGATGCCGAGAATGCTCTCGACCGCCGCGCGATAAAGCCAGCCCGCCGAACCGGTATACCAGGTCCAGCCGCCGCGGCCGCCCTTGTCCTGCCCGGAATAAACGTCGGCCGCGACGACGTAGGGTTCCACCCGGTAGCGCTCTGCCGCGGCTTCATCGAGTGCATGGTTGACCGGATTGAGCATCGAAAGGCAACGGTAGGCATCGTCGGTGCGACCCATCTCGGCGAGCGCAATGACGAACCATGTCGCCGCGTGCGTGTATTGGCCGCCGTTTTCACGGACCCCCGGCGGATAGCTCTTGATGTAGCCCGGGTCCTTTTCCGTCCTCGAGAACGGCGGGGTGAACAGCTTGACGATCTTGAGCTCGTCGTCGACGAGCGTTTTCAGCGCCTGCCCCATTGCCGTCGTCGACCGCGCCGGGTCGCCCTCGCCCGAAAGCACGCTCCAGGACTGGGCGATCGAGTCGATCTTGCACTCGTCCGATTTGCGCGAGCCGAGCGGCGTGCCGTCGTCGAAGCTGCCGCGCCGATACCACTCGCCATCCCAGGCGGTGCTTTCCAGCGCCCGCTTCAGCATCTCGGCGTGCTTTGTCCAGGCCTGCGCGCGCTTGGCATCGCTCTGCGCCTTGGCGACAGCGGCAAAGTCGCCCAGCGTCTTCAGCAGGAACCAGCCCAGCCACACGCTCTCGCCCTTGCCGTGCTCGCCGACGCGGTTCATGCCGTCGTTCCAGTCGCCGCCGAGGATCAGCGGCAGCCCGGCTGGGCTGCTGCGCTTGACGGCAAGATCGAGCGCCCGCGCGCAATGGTCATAGAGCGAGGCTGTCTTCTTCGAGATTTCCGGGATGAAGAAAGCATCGTGCTCGCCTTCGCCCAGCGCCTGCCCCTCGATGAAGGGCAATTGCTCCTTCAGGATCGCGGTATCGCCCGTCACCAGCAGGTAGCGCGCCGTGGCGTGGGCCAGCCAGACCACGTCGTCCGAGATCATGGTGCGAACGCCTGCCTCTGTGCGCGGCAGCCACCAATGCTGCACGTCGCCTTCGGGAAATTGCCGCCGCGCCGCATTGAGGATCTGATCACGCGCCAGCTTGGGGTCATGCGCCAGCAAGGCCAAGGTGTCCTGCAGTTGATCGCGGAAGCCGAAGGCACCGCTTGCCTGATAGAACGCAGAGCGGGCACGGATGCGGCAGGCCAGGCTCTGATAGGGCAGCCAGTGATTGACCATGGCGTCGAGTGCCTTGTCCGGCGTCTCGACCTGGATGGTGTCGAGAAAGCCGCGCCACGTGCGCTCATTGTCGGCCAGCCGCTGATCGAAATCCCTGGAGCGATGGGTCTGCACCAGCGCGCTGGCCTCCTCGGGCGAGGCCGCGTCGCCGAGCAGCCAGAGCAGCGTGACGTCGCCACCGGCAGCGATGTCGATGTCGCGTGCGATGGCCGCGCAGGGATCGTCGCCGGCCTCGACACGGCCCGACAGGCCGGCGCCGCTCAGCACGGCATGCGGAAGCTCGCTGGTGCCCAGCCTGCCGATGAATTCGCCGCGGTCGGCGGTGACGGAATGCACCGCACCGTCGGCGGCCAGAAAGGCGATCCGTTCGCCAAAATCGAGCCCATAGGGATTTTGCGCCAGCAGAGCGCCGGTCGCGGCATCCCGGGACGGAACGATGCTTGCCGCGGTGCGCGAACGATGGCCGCCAAGAACCCATTCAGCATAGGCGTAGACGCGTAGCCGCATCGGCGCCGAACCCGAATTCTGGATGCGCAGCCGCGATATCTTCACCGGATCGACGGGATCGACGACATGGGTCAGGTCCATCGACAGCGGCCCGCGTTTTGAACGGAACGTCGAAAAACCCTGCCCGTGCCAGGTTTCGTAAGTCATTGTCGGGTCACGCACCACGGCAGCCAGCGGCGAGAACGCTTTGCCACTGGCATGATCGTAGATATAGATGCCCTCGCCCGGCCGGTTGGTGACCGGATCGTTCGACCACGGCGTCAACTGATAGTCGCGGCTGTTGCGGCTCCAGGTGAAGGCAGCGCCTTCAGCCGATATGTGGAACCCGAACGATGGGTTGGAGATGACGTTGATCCACGGTTGCGGCGTCGTGCGCCGGCCGGCAAGACGCACGACGTAGTGGCGTCCGCCGCCGTCGAAGCCGCCGAAACCGTTCCATTGGTCGAGCCCGCTGCCGTCGACGCGGGCCTCGATCAGTGCCTGGGCGGCAAACGCTTGCGCCGTCGGCACCGGCAAGGACGGCTCGCGAAGCGCTGCAAGCTCCGCCGGCTGGAGGGCGGCGTCTCGCGCCTGCAGTGCCGCGGCCTCGGCGCGCTCGATCTGGTCGAAGATGGTGCCGTTACGCGTATGCAGCACCACCCGGGCGACGGCGAGCAAGGTCCTGTAGGTCGTTTCCTCCATCAGGTCGCGGCGCACCGCGAAGATGTGCTGGCGAGGTCCGAGCTCCTTGCCGCGCAACCGGCTGTTTTCGCACAGCGTCTCGACCGCGCGCTGCAAGTCCTGCACGTATGACGAAGCCTGCTCGTTGACGACGACAAAATCGATCATCATGCCGCGGGCGCGCATGTATTCCTGGAAGCGAAGCGCCTGGGCGACGATCTCCAGATCGGCGACATCGGCGATCCTGACCAGGAAAATCGGAAAATCGCCAGATATGCTGGTCGGCCACAGGCTGGACTGCCTGCCGAGCCCGGAGGCGATGGATTCGCCGGGCAGGCGCAGGAACGGATCGGGATAGATCAGGTAGCGCGCCAGCTTCTGCACATTGGCGGCGTCGGACAGGCTGAGGCCGAGGTGACGGGTCTGCACCTGCGAGCGCGTCCAGGCGAGCATCGCCTGGCGGGAGAAGCTTTCGGGATGGTCGAGCCGTGCGATAGCGGCATCCAATTCGGCGCGATCGGCGCCGACGACGGTCCAGAACGTCAGCGAAATCTTCTTGTTGGCCGGCACGCGCACCTGCCGGCGAAGCGAGGCGATCGGATCCAGGGTGAAGCCGGAATGGCCGCCAAGCTTGGCGCCGGGATCAAAGGCAGCCGCGTCCGTGATGGTGCGGCCGCGGCCGATGAAGGTGCGCCTGTCGGTTTCCGCCTCGGCATCACGCGCCGATCCAGACGGATCGGTGACGAAATGCACCATGGTGACATCGGGTTCGTCCTTTTCGCGCTTGCGCCTGGTGGCGAAAATCGCGCCGTTGTTCGGTGCAATCTCGGTTTCCACGAACATCTTCGAAAAGGCCGGATGCGCATTGTCCGAGGGCTCGGAGCCCAGCACCAGTTCGGCATACGAAGTCACTTCGATGTGCCGGTCGGCGGCGCCGTCATTGTAGAGCGTTACCCGCCGGCCCTCGCCATTGCCTTCCGAGATGACGATGCACTCGACCTCCGAACGCAGCGACCCAATCGATTTGACGAAGCTCGCCTTATCGTCGGAAAACAGCGTCTGCACACGCTCGTCGGTGGCGCGCTTCGGCTCGGCGGTGGCCGACCACCAGTCGCCATTGCTGGCGTCGCGCAGGAAAATGTAGGAACCAAGGCGGTCCTCGGTCGGATCCGGCTGCCAGCGCGTGACGGCAAGTTCGCCCCAGCGGCTGTAGCCCGAGCCGGTGGCGGTGGCCATGACCGAGTAGCGGCCGTTGGACATGACACTGGTCGAGCGCAGCGCCCTGAGCGGATCGAGCACGATACGCGTATCCGGGCTCTCGAGTTCGGTCTCGTCCTTCGAGCGCTCGTCGGCCTCGGTCCTGACGGTCGCCGTCGGGATGTCGCGCGGCGCCCTTTCCTGCAGCAGCAATTCGGCCGATTCGATCACCGGATCGCTGTGGAAGCGGTCGCGCAGGCGCCCTTCGAAGATCGCATCGGCAACGGCGGCGATCGACATGCCCGAGTGGTGGGCCATGTAGTTCAGCACGACGGCGTGGTCGGTGCCCTCGGGGACGCGCTGCGGCGTGAAATCCACCGCGTCGTAAAAGCCATGCCGGCCCAGTGCGCCCAGCCGCCTCAGCCTGGCCAGGTTCTGCACGGATTCATGCGGCGTGAACTGCGCTGCCAGCACGGTCGCGTAGGGCGCGATCACCGTGTTTTGGCCAAGGCCGCGCTTCAGCCCGAGCCCGGGCACGCCGAAATTGGTGTACTGATAGGTCAGTTCGCGGTCGCGGGCGTTGTAGGCCGCTTCCGAAATCCCCCAGGGAACGTTCTTCGACCGGCCATACTGGATCTGGCGCTTGATGATGAGCTTGCTGGTCTGGTTGAGAATGCTGCCTTGCGGCTCCTTCATCACCAGCGGCGGCATCAGATACTCGAACATCGAGCCGGACCAGGACATCAGCGCGCCCTGGAAGCCGATCTCGACGATCGGCCGGCCGAGCCGGAACCAGTGCTCGGTCGGCAAATCGCCCTTGGCGATGGCGAACAGGCTGGTCAGCCGCGCTTCGGAGGCCAAAAGGTCGTAGCAGCTTTCGTCGAGCTGATGCTCTTCGACCCGGTAACCGATCGACAAGAGCTTGCGTTCGGGCCGCATCAGGAACGAGAAATCCATCTCGAAGGCGAAACGGCGCGTGCGCTCGCGCAAGGTCAGAAGCTTAGCCCGCAATGCCGCGACGGCGTTTTCGTCGCTGTGCGCGTCGTGGACATGCGCCTCGCAGGTGGCTTCGAGCCTGGCCGCCCAATCGGCGATGGTGTCGCTCTGGGTCGATGCGGCCTCGGTGTGGATGGCTGTCGCGAGCTTGCGTATCTCGCCGGCCAGGACGGCCAGGTTGATAGTGCGGATCGACGCCATCTCCGGCTGCGCCTTGATCAATTCCACCGCCCGCCGCATGCCGTCGAGACGGTCGGCGAGCCGCTGGCGCAAGGGCCGCAATTGACGGCGGTCGTCGGGCAACTCCTCAAGGCTTTCGTCGAGGATGGTGACGGTGTCGAGGATGCCTTCGAAGTCGCCCTGCACATGCACCGACGGCGCTTCCGCCCATTCGGCGCAGGCAGCGGCCACGGCCACCAGATGGCCGGCGAGATTGCCGCTGTCGACGGCAGAAATGTACAGCGGATAGAGCGGCTTCAACGTCGTGGTGTCGTACCAGTTGAAGAGATGGCCGCGATCGCGCGGCATGCTCTCGATGGTCGACATGGTCGCGTCGATGCGGTTGACGGCGTCGGAGAGGCTGATCCAGCCGAAATCGCGTGCCGAAATCACGGACAGCAGGTAGACGCCGATATTGGTCGGCGAGGTGCGGGGCGCCACCACGGGGGCCGGGCTTTCCTGGAAATTGTCCGGCGGCAGATGGTGATGCTCGGCCGTCACGAAGGTCTCGAAATAGTGCCACGTTCGCCGCGCCACGGTGCGCAGCGCGTGGATATCGGCGGCCGATATGCGCAGGCGATCCTCGGTTTCGGCCGAACGGCTGATCCAGCAGGCGATGGCGGGCGAGCCGATCCAGAACAAGGCAAAGAAGAAGGCGACGAAGGCGCCGGTGGAATCGGCCAGCACCGGCACAGCGAGGCCGACGACGCCGATGATCACCGCGCCGTACATGATGCTGTAATAGGAGCCGAGATCGTTGTCGCCGCCCTTGTGTGCCTGCGAGGCGGTGCGCCATTCGAGCAGGTTCTGGCGGCTGACGAACAGGCGGTAGAGCGTGCGGATGATCGCGTCGCCCATCATCCAGGCAAGATGCGCCATCAGCACGATCTTCAGCGCCACCAAGGCGGTACCGAAGGCAACGTCGCGCGCCAATGCCGAGAAATGGCCGCGCGGCGTCTGGTCGCCGCTCTTCGGCAGGATGGCGTTGACGATGTCGAAAGTGGGCGCCATGAACAGCGTGAGGATCAGCAGCGCCTGCCATTGCGCCGCCTGCGTGAATGGCAGCAGCGTCCAGCCGGCGATCGCGGCCATCACCCAGAAGATCGGCGTCACCGAGCGGCGCAGATTGTCCACCATCTTCCAACGCGACAGCGCCGGCACGTTTGAGCGCGGGCCGAGGATGAAGCCCAGAAGCTGCCAGTCGCCGCGTGCCCAGCGATGGTGGCGCGATGCGTCGACCGAATAGCGGGTCGGATAATCCTCGACCAGTTCGACGTCGGTGACCAAGGCCGATCGCGCCAGCGCGCCTTCGAGCAGATCGTGGCTGAGGATGGTGTTTTCCTCGATGCGGCCCTTCAGCGCCGCCTCGAAGGCGTCGACATGGTAGAGACCCTTGCCGGTGAAGGAACCGTCGCCGAAGATGTCCTGGTAGAGGTCCGACACGGCAAAGACGTACGGGTCGAGCCCGCGATTGGCGGAAAAGACACGCTGGAAGAACGACGCCTCGTCGCCACTGGTCAGCGACGCGGTGATGCGCGGCTGCAGGATAGAATAGCCTGCCGTGACTTCGCGCCGGGCCGCGTCGAAATGCGGACGGTTGAGCGGGTGGCAAAGCTTGCCGGCCAGCGCGGCGACGGCGTCGCGGGTTGTGCGGGTGTCGGCGTCCAGCGTCATGACGTGGACGACGCTCTCCGGCAAGGGCACTTCCAACGGCAGGAAGGTGGTGTCGCTGTCGCCGCGCAGCAAGAGGTTCAATTCGTGCAGCTTGCCGCGCTTGCGCTCCCAGCCCATCCAGACGCCTTGCGAGGCGTTGTAGAGCCGGCGCCGATGCAGCAGATAAAAGCGCGGCGCGCCATCCGAGGGATAGCGGGCGTTCAGTCGGGCGATTTCGGCGCGGGCGAATTCGAGGATTTCGACATCCGCCGTATCGATCTCGGTCTTCGAGTCCGGCCAGTCGGAAAGCAGCGCGAAATGGATCTCGCCCGCCGTGTTGGCGAGGTGATGCACTTCGATGTTGCGGATGTTCTCCTCGACGTCGTCGCGCGAGCCGATCAGCGACGGCACCACCACCAGCGTCCGTGCCTCGGGCGGTACACCATGCCTGAAATCATAGCCGATGAGACGCGTCGGCTTCAAAAACAGCGAGACGACGGTGTTGAAGAATGCGAGCGCGCCTTCGCTGGCCGGCACCGCGAACAGGGCCAGCATCAGGACGATCGACGGCACTGACAGGCCGAGATTGGCGAGCGCATTGCCGGAGACGACCAGAAGCAGGACCGTCAGCGCAAACACCGGCACGACGATGCCCAGCCATCCGGTCTTGCGGAACGTCCGGTTGATCGTCTTGCCGATGGTAGGCCGGTAGCCGATCGACCGCTCCAGTTCCATCCGGCGCGGACCGACCAGAAAGAAGCCGACGTCGGTGTGAGCGATCGGACCGGTTTCGGAGCCCGGCGCATCGGCAGCATGGCCGGCGAGTTCAATCGCCCGTTCGGCAACGCGAAATTCGGAAAGATCGGAACGGCGTGCCAGCTCCTCGATCGCAGTCCGGTATTGGTCGCGCGAAAAGAAATCGAGCGCCGCGAAATCGGTGCGCTCGCGCAGCAAAGTGTCGATGCGGCTGACGCCCTCGAACCACACCGTCCAGTCGATGTCATTGATGAGGCGCAGGCCGCGGATGATGTTGCCGGTGGTCACATTGCCGCTGGACAGCGTGCGGTGCTCGCTGAGGATGATTTCCTCGGCGTCGGAGCCCGTCCTTTCCAGCTCGCCCTCCAGCCATTCCAGCGCCCTGCCGGCATTTTGCGAGCCGTCGCGCAGCCGGTAGAGCAACTGGGTTGCGAAGGTGGTGTCCTGCGCATGGGCGCTGTAGCCGGAAAGTATCGTCTGCCGGTCGGCGCTGTCGTCCGTCGCCAGCACACGGTCGGCGACCTCGTTGGCGATCTGGCGCAACTCCCGCGTGCGATTGACGCGCACCGCGATCCGGCGAAGATTCTCGATCAGGACAAAGCGCAGCAGCGACGGCAGCGCCCATAGTTCGCCGATCTTCAGCGGCTCGACGGACTGGAAGCCTTCGACGATCGCCTTGAACATGGCCGACGAGACGGAACTGTCGGAATGCGCGACATAGGTCCATGCGACCGCCAACGCGCGCGGCACGCTGGATCCGTCGGACAGTTTCAGCGTCGGCAACTGGCGATAGAAGCGGCGCGGCAGGTCGCGCTTGACCTGGAAAATGGTCTCCTCGACCAGGTAGTTGTTGTCGAGCAGCCACTGTGCCGCGGGCGTGATCGTTTCGCCCCTCGCCTGGGCAGCGTTGGTGGAACGGTAGACATCGAGAATCTTCCTGGCGCTGTCGCGGATGCGCGCCTGAAAATCGAAAGGCGTCAGCCCGAACAAATCCTTGGCATCGCCATTGGCAAGGGCTGCGCCCAACGCGCGCAGCCGATCTTCCGTCAGGAAATGGGAGCGTATCGGCTCGTCGGTGACAGCCGGGAAGCTGGCGCTCGTCTTTTCGATCTGTGCGAGATTGGTCTGGATATTCATCTAAGGTTCCGTGTTGGGGACGCAGTGCGGCGTCACCGCCACGGCAATGTCCCTAAAACCGGTCCAAATGCAATTGGTTGCATCGCAACACTTGGCCGAATGTTTGTTTCCGCACCACGACAAGGTGTCGTCTTTCGACAACTTCCAGGCGAGCGCCTCCGAGCATCGTTTCGGCTTCTGATCGGCGGAAGATTCAGGCTTTTTCGTGATGCAGGGACCAGCTTACGCAATATTTGACCGGCGTCTCGATCATGTTTGGAAACAGGCGTTAATCGTTGCCGGCAATGCGATCGATGCGGATCACGAACAGCATCGCCGGCCGGACGGGATCAAGGCGCAGTTCCGGCGCTTGCGGCCCGAGCAACAGCGCATCGAGCGGCCCCAGTTGCACGGGCGCGGCGCCGGCCACCCTAAGCTCGCCGTCGAGGGACAGGATGAGTGTTTCATCGGCTCCAAACCGGATTTTCGTCGGAGCCGAAATCAACAGGCGCTCGATCTGGTGGATCGCCCGGGTCCGGCGGGTCATGACGTTGAGGTCGGTGATCGGACCGGCGATCAGCGTCGCTTGCGTTGGCACGTCGGCCGGAAAGGCAAGCGGTGCGGAAGCCTTGGTGATTTCGACCGGCGGCCGGCCGGCGATATCGAGGACCATGCCCTCGCCTTCCAGCAAGGCCAAAGTCCGGTCGACGCCGGGAAAGCCGGAAAACGGGCCGCCGCCCTCGACCAGCGCCATCGAGACGCGCCAGTCGAAATCGTCGAGCCCAGCACCTGCCGGCGAGACGGCAATCTCCGTCGTCACGCCGCCGCCGTTCTTCCACGGCATCGACCGGTATTCCGAGGCCCGAAGGATGCGCAAGGCGCGGCTCAGCCCAATATGCCGGGCAGGTTGAGCTGGTTCTCCCTGGCGCACTCGATCGCGATGTCGTAGCCGGCGTCGGCGTGACGCATGACGCCCGTCGCCGGATCGTTCCACAGAACCCGCTCAAGGCGCTTGGCCGCCTCACGCGTGCCGTCGGCGACGATAACCATGCCGGCATGCTGCGAAAAGCCCATGCCGACGCCGCCGCCATGGTGCAGCGACACCCAGGTGGCACCGGACGCGGTGTTGAGCAAGGCGTTGAGCAGCGGCCAGTCGGAGACGGCATCGGAGCCGTCCTTCATCGCCTCCGTCTCGCGGTTCGGCGAGGCGACCGAGCCGGAATCGAGGTGGTCGCGGCCGATGACCACCGGTGCCTTCAGTTCGCCGCTGGCGACCATCTCGTTGAAGGCGAGGCCGAGCCGGTGGCGGTCGCCAAGGCCAACCCAGCAGATGCGGGCCGGCAACCCTTGGAAGGCGATGCGCTCACGCGCCATGTCGAGCCAGTTGTGCAGATGGGTGTTACCAGGAGTCAGCTCGCGCACCTTGGCGTCGGTTCTGTAGATATCCTCGGGATCGCCGGAAAGTGCTGCCCAGCGGAACGGGCCGATGCCGCGGCAAAACAGCGGACGGATATAAGCCGGCACGAAACCCGGGAAGGCAAAGGCATTCTCAAACCCCTCCTCCTTCGCCACCTGGCGGATGTTGTTGCCGTAGTCGAGCGTCGGCACGCCGGCGTTCCAGAACGCCACCATCGCCTCGACATGCTCGCGCATCGACGCGCGGGCAGCCTTTTCGACCGCCTTCGGGTCGCTGGTGCGCTTCTCGCGCCATTCGGCCAGCGACCAGCCCTTGGGCAGATAGCCGTGGAGCGGGTCATGCGCCGAGGTCTGGTCGGTGACGATGTCGGGGCGTACGCCGCGCCGCACCAGTTCCGGCACGATGTCGGCGGTGTTGCCGACCAGGCCGACCGATTTCGCCTCACCGGCTGTGGTCCAGCGCTCGATCTTCTCCAGCGCCTCGTCGAGGGTGTCGGCGCGCTCATCGACATAGCGGGTGCGCAGCCGGAAATCGATGCGGTCGGGATCGCATTCGACCGCCAGGCAGCAGGCGCCGGCCATGACCGCGGCGAGCGGCTGGGCACCGCCCATGCCGCCGAGGCCGCCGGTCAGGATCCATTTGCCTTTGAGATTGCCGCCATAGTGCTGACGGCCTGCCTCGACGAAGGTCTCGTAGGTGCCCTGCACGATGCCTTGCGTGCCGATGTAGATCCATGAGCCGGCCGTCATCTGGCCGTACATCATAAGGCCTTTTCTATCGAGCTCGTTGAACTTCTCCCATGTCGCCCAGTGCGGCACGAGGTTCGAATTGGCGATCAGCACGCGCGGCGCATCGGCATGGGTGCGGAACACGCCGACCGGCTTGCCGGATTGCACCAGCAGCGTCTCGTCGTCGGCAAGCGTCTTCAGCGAGGCAACGATGCGGTCGAAATCGTTCCAGGTGCGCGCCGCCCGGCCGATGCCGCCATAGACGACCAGTTCGTTGGGATTTTCGGCGACGTCCGGATCGAGATTGTTCATCAGCATGCGCAACGGCGCTTCCGTCAGCCAGGTGCGGGCGTTGAGCTCGCTGCCGCGCGGGCTGCGCACTTCACGGATATTGTGGCGAGGATCGGTCATGATTGTCCCTTTCGAGTGAGGTGCGCCGTGCGTCAGCGTTCAGCCCAGGCGATCGCCGTTTCCAGGATCTTTCTCAGCGTGACGCGGATCGGCGCTGCGAATTCGGCGTCGTAAGGCACCGGCCAGTTATCCGGTTCGCCCTTGCCTTCGGGCTCGCGCAGATAGCCACGGTTGGAGAGCTCCATCTGCAGCGCGTGGACGCCGGCTTGCGGCTGGCCGAAATGACGCGTGATCCAGCCGCCCTTGAAGCGGCCGTTGACGACAAAGCTCTCGCCGGTTTCTGCGACAATCTGCGTGACTTTCTCCTGCAACGCCGGATCGGCGCTCTTGCCGTCATTGGTGCCGAGATTGAAGACCGGCAATTTGCCTTCGAACAGGCGCGGCAGCACCGAACGGATCGAGTGGCAGTCATAGACGACGATCTTCCCGTGCAAAGCGCGCAGCCTGTCGATCTCGGCCTGCAACGCGGCATGATAGGGCACGAAGAATTTTTCGCGGCGTTCGTCGATCTCAGACGGCCCCGGCTCCTCGCCTTCGCGGTAGAGCGGATCGCCGTCGAAGGTCTCGGTCGGGCAGAGCCCAGTCGTCGTCTGGCCGGGATAGAGCGAAACGCCAGACGGATCGCGGTTGACGTCGATGACGGTGCGCGAGATCGCCGTATGCACCACCGTCGCGCCAAGGCTCTCGGCGAAATCATAAAGCTTGTCGATCCACCAGTCGGCGTCACGGCGGCCGAGCCAGGGCGAGATAAGTCGGTTGTCGAGGCCGGCCAGATCGATGCCGGTATGCGGGATCGAAACCAGCAGGGGTGCCGTGCCTCGGGTGACGGTGAGCCAAGTCATGAGAAGTCTCCGCGCGTTGGAGCTCTACGGCGCCCCCCTCTGCCCTGCCGGGCATCTCCCCCACAGGGGGGGAGATTGGCAGCTGCGGCGCCTCGCTCAGTCCTGCAACGTTGGAGATTGGCGAAAGCCAGTGTAACGGCCAATCTCCCCACTCGTGGGGGAGATGCCCGGCAGGGCAGAGGGGGGCGCGGCAGAACGCGACCTTGCAATTGTCCGTGAACACCGACCTCGCTTTTTGCCGGCCGTGTCGTATTTTGTTCTTGCTTTGTGCCGGCAGCTATGCTACTAATATGGGTATGGTGATGATTGTCACCGACGACCCGCCCTCGAGGCGGGTTTTTTGTTTTTGACTTTGAAAATTTCGGTATTGCCGGGCTGAGGTTGGCGGGACAGCGCCGCCCTCTGTCCTGCCGGACATCTCCCCCACTTGGGGGGAGATCAGCTGGCGTCGAGGGTTTCGCCAACGTCCGACCTGTGGCGGCGTATAGTCTCACGACGTCACTCCCGGCAGCTTTACCGCGCTTGCCGCTTCCACCGCCGCGCCGCTGCGTACCATGGCGATGGCCTTCTCCATGTCGGGATGGAAGTGCCGGTCGTTGTCGAGATGCGGCACCTCTGCCCTGACCAGCCGGCGCACCGCCTCCAGTGCCGCGCTCGAGGCCAGCGGGGCATGGAAATCGCAGCCTTGCGCCGCGGCCAGCAATTCGATGCCGATGACGGCCGTCGCATTCTCGACCATGCCGATGAGCCGGCGCGCGCCATGTGCCGCCATCGAGACGTGGTCTTCCTGGTTGGCCGAGGTCGGGATCGAATCGACGCTGGCCGGATACGCTTTTTGTTTGTTTTCCGAGACGAGCGCCGCGGCTGTCACTTGCGGGATCATGAAACCGGAATTCAGACCCGGCTTGGGCGTCAGAAAGGCCGGCATGCCCGACAGCGCCGGGTCGACCAGCATGGCGATGCGCCGTTCCGACAGCGAGCCGATCTCGCAGACGGCGAGCGCGATCATGTCGGCGGCGAAGGCCACCGGCTCGGCGTGGAAATTTCCGCCAGAAAGCGCTGTGTCGTCCTCGGCAAAGATCAGCGGATTGTCGGTGACGCCATTGGCCTCGGTGCCGAGCGTATCGGCGGCCTGACGCAGCACGCTGAGTGCTGCGCCCATCACCTGCGGCTGGCAGCGCAGGCAGTATGGGTCCTGCACGCGCTCGTCGCCGACGCGGTGCGATTCACGGATGGCGCTGCCGGCCATCAAATTACGCAACGCCTCGGCCGTCTCGATCTGGCCGCGATGTTTCCTGAGCAGATGGATGCGTGGATCGAACGGCGCGTCGGAGCCCTTGGCGGCATCGGTCGACAACGCGCCGGCGACCAGCGCTGACTGATAGAGCACTTCCGCCTCGAACAAAGCCGCCAGCGCATAGGCGGTCGAAAACTGCGTACCGTTGAGCAGCGCAAGGCCTTCCTTGGCGCCCAATATCACCGGCTCCAGGCCGTGCGAGACAAAGGCGACCTTGGCCGGGAAGCGGCCATGCGGGGTAAAGCATTCGCCGACACCGATCATCACCGCGGTCATGTGCGACAGCGGCGCGAGGTCGCCGGAAGCGCCGACCGAGCCTTGCGCCGGCACCACGGGGATAACGTCGTTGGCCAGCATCGCCTCGAGCAGCTCGATCGTCCGCGGCCGCACGCCGGAGGCGCCCTGGGCCAGGCTGGCCAGCTTCAGCGCCATCATCAGCCGGCAAATTGCCAGCGGCATCGGCTCGCCGACGCCGGCGGCATGCGACAGCACGATGTTTCGCTGCAGCGTCTCGAGGTCGGCGGCGGGGATGCGCACGCTGGCCAGCTTGCCGAAGCCGGTGTTGATGCCGTAGACCGGCTCGCCCTTGGCAACGATCCTGGCGACGGCCTCGGCGCTGGCCTTGATCTTCGGCCGGCAGGCATCGTCGAGCCTCAGTGCGGCGCCGCGATAGATGGCGCGCCAATCGGCCAGCTTGGCATTGCCTGGCCTGAGCTTGAGTTCGGTCATTGTCCCCTCCAGATGCGGGCATGCAGCGGGTTGAAGCCAATGCGGTAGACGAGTTCGGCCGGGCGTTCGACGTCCCAGATCGCCAGATCGGCGGATTTTCCGACCTCCAGCGTACCGGTCTGTCCAAGCAACCCGAGCGCGCGGGCAGCCTCGCGCGTGACGCCGGCAAGGCATTCATCGACGGTCAGGCCGAACAATGTCGCCGCCATGTTCATGGTCAGCAGCAGCGAGGTCAGCGGCGAGGTGCCGGGATTGTTATCGGTGGCAACGGCCATCCTGACGCCATGCTGGCGAAACAGGGCGATCGGCGGCTTCTTGGTCTCGCGGATGAAGTAGTAGGCGCCGGGCAGGATGGTCGCCACGGTTCCTGCCTTCGCCATCGCCGCCGCGCCCGCCTCGTCGGTATATTCGAGGTGATCGGCCGATAGCGCACCATAGCGTGCCGCAAGTTCCGCGCCGTGCAGATTGGACAGCTGGTCCGCATGAAGCTTGACCGGCAGGCCCGCCGCCTTGGCCGCATCGAACACGCGAGAAATCTGCTCCGGCCAAAAGGCGATGCCTTCGCAAAAGCCGTCGACGGCATCGGCCAGGCCCTCGGCAGCGACGGCCGGCAAAATCTCGTTGGCGACAAGATCGATAAAGGCGTCCTTGTCGCCTTTTGCTTCGGGCGGCAGCGCATGAGCGCCGAGGAGAGTGGTTCTGACCGTCACCGGCCGCTCACCGCCCAGCCGTCGCGCGGCGCGCAGCGACTTCTTCTCGTTTTCGAGGTCGAGACCGTAGCCGGATTTGATCTCGACGGTGGTGACGCCTTCGGCGATCAGCGCGTCGAGGCGTGGCAGCGACTGGGCGACCAGCTCGTCCTCGCTCGCGGCGCGCAGTGCCTTGACCGAGGAAACGATGCCGCCGCCGGCCTTGGCGACCTCCTCATAGGTGGCGCCGGCCAGCCGCATCTCGAATTCATTGGCACGGTTGCCGGCATGGACCAGATGGGTGTGGCAGTCGATCAGGCCAGGCGTGATCCAGCGGCCTTCGCAGTCGGTCGCCTCGGCGTCTTTGCCAAGTGCTCTGGGGCGGAGCGCTGCCGGCATGTCGGCTTCCGACCCGGCATAGACGATCCGGCCGTTGCGCACGGCGATTGCACCGTGCTCGACGACGCCTAACCCGGCGCTGCTATCAGCCATGGTCGCGAGGCGCGCATTGCGCCAGAGGCGAAGCTCCCGTGCCCGGTTTTTGCTCTCTCCAGCCATCATCTTTTCCGTTTCAATCGGGAGTTATTATGTATATACATATCAAAAGGCACTGCAAGCGCTATCATCACATGGCCAACCGGGATTTGGAGAAAGACGTGACGGCGATTTTTGCGGAACAGGCACTTCTGCCCGACGGCTGGCGCAGCGATGTGCGGATCGTAGTCTCCGACGGCAAGATCGCAACGGTCGAGGCGGATACCTCGCCTCTGCCTGGCGACGAGCGCCATTCTATCCTTTTGTCCGGCATGCCGAACCTGCACAGCCATGCCTTCCAGCGCGGCATGGCCGGCCTTGCCGAATTGCGCGGCCCTTCCGCCGACAGTTTCTGGAGCTGGCGCGAGGTGATGTATCGTTTCGCGCTGTCGATGACGCCGGACCAGGTCGAGGCGGTCGCGGCGCAACTCTATGTCGAGATGCTGGAGGCCGGGTTCTCGCGCGTCGGCGAGTTTCACTATTTACACCACGACCGCGACGGGCGGCCCTATGCCAATATCGCCGAGATTGCGGAGCGCATCGTTGCCGCAGCGTCCGAGACAGGCATCGGGCTGACTTTGCTGCCCGTCTTCTACGCGCATTCCTCTTTCAACCGCGCTGCGCCAAATGAAGGCCAGCGGCGATTCATCAACGATGTGAACCAGTTCTCGCGGCTTGTTGAGAAAAGCCGCGAATCCCTTCGCGCGTCGACTCAGGCTGTCGTCGGCGTGGCCCCACACAGCCTGCGTGCCGTGGCACCCGAGGAACTGGAAAACATCACGGCGATGGCGCCGGAGGGGCCGATCCACATCCACATCGCCGAGCAGATGAAGGAGGTCGAGGACTGCCTTGCCTGGTCCGGGGCGCGGCCGGTCGAATGGCTGCTTGCCAATGCCAAGGTCGACCAGCGCTGGTGCCTCATCCACGCCACCCACATGACCGACACCGAGACGACCGATATGGCGAAAAGCGGCGCCGTTGCCGGCCTCTGCCCGATCACCGAGGCCAATCTCGGCGACGGCACCTTTGCCGCGCCCCTTTTTATGCAGCATGGCGGCCGCTTCGGCATCGGCTCGGATTCCAACGTGCTGATCGGCCTGCCCGACGAGTTGCGCCAGCTCGAATATTCGCAGCGCCTCGCCCACCGCGCCCGCAACGTGCTGGCGGTGGCCGGCGGATCGACCGGTCGCGCGTTGTTCGATGCGGCGCTCGAGGGTGGCAGTTCCGCGCTGGGCGCCGGCGCCTCGCGGATCACTGCCGGTGCCTCGGCCGATCTCGTCTCGCTCGACGGCAAGCATCCATCGTTGGCGGGCAAGGCAGGTGATGCGATCCTCGACGCCTGGATTTTTGCCAACGGCACCAAGATCGATTGCGTCTGGGTGCATGGCAGGAAACTGGTCAGCGACGGCAGGCATGCAAGACGCGATGCCATTGCCGAGCGCTTCCGCAAGGTGATGACGGCGCTTTCGGCATGAGCATGATCGAGGCGATAAGCGCGGATTCTGGAAGCGCGGACGGCGGCGAGGCCCTTTCGCTACACCGGCGCATCCTGTCGGACATCAGCGAACGGATCCTGTCCGGCGCCTGGGCGCCCGGCCACCGCATTCCGTTCGAGCATGAACTGACGGAAGAATACAGATGTTCGCGCATGACGGTGAACAAGGCGCTGTCGCAATTGGCCAAGGCCGGGCTGATCGAGCGCCGGCGTCGCTCCGGCAGTTTTGTCCGCCGGCCGCAATCGCAGGCGGCCGTTCTCGAAATCCACGACATCCGAATCGAGGTCGAGGCACTTGGCCTGCCCTACCGCTACGAGCGCGTGGCGGGAAGCAGAAGGCGCAGCAGTGCCGACGATCGCGCCCTGCTGGAACTCGACGTCGCCGGGCCGGTGCTGGCGCTGGAATGCCGGCATTTCGCCGGCAACCGGCCGTTCGCCCACGAGCAGCGGCTGATCAACCTGGCTGCCGTGCCGGAGGCCGCCGAAGAGGCGTTTTTCGACACGGCGCCCGGTCCGTGGCTGATCGGCCGTGTGCCATGGAGTGCGGCCGAGCATCGCATCCGCGCGGTTGCAGCCGACAAGCATATCGCGGCGGCTCTCGACATCGCGACCGGCGCGCCGTGCCTGGTGATCGAGCGGCGAACATGGAGCGCCGAGCACCCCGTCACCCATGTCCGGTTCACCTACGCGGCCGAGAGCCACACGCTGGTGGCGCGGTTCACGCCGTCGCAGGGGTGAGCATTTCAACTGAGGGTCAGACCCCCTCACCCGGATTGCCGACCGAATTGCGAAGAGCATTCGGGGCAATCCGACCTCTCCCCGAGGGGAGAGGAGATCGCTGGTGCCAGCGCCAGTCTCTTCTCCCTCGGGGAGAAGGTGGCCGCGAAGCGGCCGGATGAGGGGGAACCTACGGAGCTGCTCAAATCGCCGCGGTGACAATGATCTCGACCAGATATTCCGGTCCGGCAAGCTTGGCCTCGCCGGTGGCGCGGGCCGGCGTGTTGCCCTGCGGTACCCATTTGTCCCACTCGGCGTTCATCTCGGCAAAGGTGCTCATGTCGGCCAGCCAGATGATCGCCTGCAGGATCTTGGTCTTGTCGGTGCCGGCCTTGGCCAGCAATTCGTCGATCGCCGCCAGAATGTCTTTTGTCTGGGCGCCGACGTTTCCACCCGGCTTGCCGACCTGACCGGCCAGATAGACGGTGTTGCCGTGGATCACGATCTGGCTCATGCGCGGGCCCACATCGATGCGACGAATGCTCATTGGATATTCCTTCTCTTGTCCGGCTTTCTCTTGTCGGCTGCGCCTGTTTAGGATCGCTGCTGGCTTCGAGCAAGGCCGCTCGAGCGGAACCTCTTGAGCCAAGCCAAAGCGGACAACATGACGGCCCGGCCGCAATTCCGCCCGATTGGCTTGTTGACTAATGTAATAACATCACATATCGAATCCGCCCCTGCAGCACCGATCGTCGCCCCATGGATCGTCACATGAGCCAAACCTGCCTGACCTTCCGCGACCTGACGCTGGGCTATAACAGCCATCCTGCGATCCACCACCTCAATGGTACGATCCGCAAGGGGTCCTTGACGGCGGTCGTCGGCGCCAACGGCTCCGGCAAGTCGACGCTGATGAAGGGCATCGTTGGCGTCCTGAAGCCGATGGCCGGCGCGGTGATCCGGGCGCCCGGCGTGCGCGCCGCCTACCTGCCGCAGCAGTCCGAGCTCGACCGCTCCTTTCCGGCCCGGGTCGTCGACCTGGTTTCGCTTGGCCTGTGGCCGCGGCGTGGCATGCTCGGCCGCTATACCAGGGAAGATCGCGACTCGGTCAGCAAGGCGCTGATGGCCGTCGGCCTCGGCGGTTTCGAGAAGCGGCCGATCGACACGTTGTCGGGCGGCCAGCTGCAGCGCACGCTGTTTGCCCGCGTGCTGTTGCAGGATGCCGAGCTCATCCTGCTCGATGAGCCGTTCAATGCCGTCGACACGAAGACCGTCGGCGACCTGATCGCACTGATCAAGCGCTGGCATGGCGAGGAGCGTACGATCATGGTGGTCGTCCACGATCTCGACCTAGTGCGGCAGAATTTCCCCGAAACACTGCTCCTGGCGCGCCAGCCGGTCGCCTGGGGCGAGACCAGAGAGACGCTGCGGCCGGAGAATTTGTTGCGCGCGCGCCGCTTCCACGAAGCCTGGGAGGACAACGCGCCATGGTGCGAGCCTGGTGAGCATGATCACAGTGTGCACGATCACAGCAGCCACGAGCATAGCCATGACCATCATCACGGCTCCGGGCCGAGGGCGGCATGATGGACGTGCTTTACGGTCTTTTCGTCGCCCCGTTTGCCGACTACGCCTTCATGCAGCGGGCGCTCGCCGGTTCGATGATGCTGTCGCTCGGCGCCTGCCCGGTCGGCGTGTTCCTGATGCTGCGGCGCATGAGCCTGTCCGGCGACGCCATGGCCCATGCCATCCTGCCGGGTGCTGCCGCCGGCTTCCTGTTTTATGGCCTGGAGATCCTGCCGATGACCATCGGCGGACTGATCGCCGGCATCATCGTGGCGCTCGGCGCCGGCGCCGTCTCGCGCTTCACCATCCAGCGCGAGGACGCCTCGATGGCGGCCTTCTATCTGATTTCGCTGGCGATCGGCGTGCTTATGGTGTCGATCCGCGGCTCCAGCGTCGATCTCATGCATGTGCTTTTCGGCACCGTGCTGGCGCTCAACAACGAGGCGCTGACGCTGATCGGCGGCATCGTCGTGGTGACGCTGGTCAGCCTCGCCATCTTCTGGCGAGCGCTGGTCGCCGAATGCCTCGACCCATTGTTCCTGCGCTCGGTCAGCCGGCTGGGCAGCCCGGTGCATTTCATCTTCCTCGGCCTCGTCGTGCTCAACCTCGTCGGCGGCTTCCAGGCGCTCGGCACCTTGCTGTCGGTCGGGCTGATGATGCTGCCGGCGGCAGCCGCTCGCTTCTGGACCATGCGCGTCGAGCCGATGTGCGTGCTGGCGACAGTGATCGGCTTTGCCTCTTGCATTGCCGGGCTGCTGTTGTCCTATCATGCGTCGCTGCCCTCCGGCCCGGCCATCATCCTGTCCGCCGGCGTCGTCTATTTCGCCTCGATCCTGTTCGGGACGCGCGGCATCCTGCGCGCCCGCATCATCCATCACCGCCACAGAACTGCCTGATCCCAACGAAGGAGACTTGTCCATGCTGAAATCGATCCGCGCCGCTTTGGCCGTGAGCGTTATAACATTAACCGCCTTTGGCGCATCTTCGGCTTTCGCGGAGCCGTTGAAAGTGGTCGCCAGTTTCACCATCATCGGAGACTTCGCCAAGAATGTCGGCGGCGACCGGATCGATCTGACCACCATCGTCGGGCCGAACGGGGATGCGCATGTCTACGAGCCGAGCCCAGCCGATGCGGTGGCGATGGCCAAGGCCGACATCGTGCTGGTCAACGGCCTGCATTTCGAAGGTTTTCTGCAGCGCCTGGTCGACGCCAGCGCAACCAAGGCGACCGTCGCCGTGCTGACCAAGGGCGTCACGCCGATCAATTTCAAGCCCGAATTCGCCGAGGCCGACGCCCACGCCGATGGTGAGACGGCAACCGATCCGCACGCCTTCCAGTCGATCGCCAATGCCAAGATCTATGTGAAGAACATCGCCGACGCCTTCTGCACGGCCGACGCTGCGGGTTGCGACAGCTACAAGGCCAATGCAGCCGCCTATACGCAAAAGCTCGATGCGCTCGAGGGCGAGGTACAGGCAGCGATCCAGTCGATCCCGCAAGAGAAGCGCGTCGTCATCACCTCGCATGATGCCTTCGGCTATTTCGAGCAGGCCTACGGCTTGACGTTCCTGGCCCCGGAAGGCGTGTCGACCGAGTCGGAGCCCTCCGCCGCCGACGTCGCCAAGCTGGTCAGCCAGGTGAAACAGGACAAGGCGGCGGCGATCTTCGTCGAGAACATCACCAATCCGCGGCTGATCGAGCAGATCGCCAGCGAGACCGGCATCAAGGTGGGCGGCACGCTCTATTCCGATGCGCTCTCACAGCCCGACGGCCCGGCCGCGACCTATATCGACCTGATGCACAACAACATCGCCCAGATCAAAGGCGCGATCCTCGGCAGCTGAGCCGACCGATCCGGTTCATCCAGCCGGGCTGGCGCATGATGCGTCCTGGCGACATGCGGCGTTAGCCCGGCTGGATTTCCGGCATCGAAATCTCTATCTGCGCGGATGGATTTCTTTTCGCGCGGATTGCCGACCGGGTCAGGGAGTGGCAAGACTGCCGCTAACCAGATTGCGAGGACCCCAGCCATGGAATACCGTCAGATCAGCGAGGACTATTCGGTCTCGGGCCAGATCCAGCCCGAGGATGTCGCGACCATCAAGGCCGCCGGCTTCAAGAGCGTGATCTGCAACCGGCCGGACGACGAGCAGCCCGGCCAGCCATCGGCCGACACCGTCAAGGCGGCGGTCGAGGGCGCCGGGCTCGCCTTCCGCTACATCCCCGTCATCAGCGGCCAGATCACGGCCGAGAATGTCGAGGACCAGGCTGAGGCACTCGACGAACTCGAAGGCCCGGTGTTCGCCTATTGCCGGTCCGGCGCCCGCTGCACCAATCTCTATGGGCTGATCCAGCAATCGAAGGGGTGAACGTTCGCGCCCTCAGATCGGCAGCGCGCCGGTCTCCTTCAACGTCTCCAGCACGATCGCCGTCTTCACATGCTGCACCGATTCGTGCGGGAGCAGCACGCTGTTGACGAATTCCGACAGCGACTTCAGGTCCGGCGTCACCACTTTCAATATATAATCCATCTCGCCGGTCAGCGCGTGCGCTTCCTGCACTTGCGGCAGCCGCGCCACTAATTCGCCGAAACGCCGCGCATTGTCGCGGTTGTGGGTGGCGAGCGTCACCGAAATGACGTTGACCAGGGAAAAGCCGAGCTTGTCGCGGTCGAGCACCGCCCGGTAGCCCTTGATATAACCGTCTTCCTCCAGCCGCTGGCGACGGCGCGAGCATTGCGACGCGGACAGGTTCACCCGTTCCGACAAATCGTTGTTGGTCAGCCGTGCATCGCCCTGCAGCAGAGCCATTATCTTGCGGTCAAACTGGTCGATGCGCGCGTCATCCATGAATATCCGCTCCGCAGTGCACAACTCGCGCATGACAAGACCATTTCAAGCGTTTGAATGCAAGCAATTTGCACTCGCTCCGCGCTATGATTGGGCTCAGATATGGCCGATGCGACCAATGCCAGATTTCGGGCCAGATTCGGAGCAATGCCATGGGTCCCTTCCCGCACGACGCACCGCCCGCCAAGATCAGCAAAACCAATCCCGCCGGCACCGACGGCTTCGAATTCGTCGAATTCGCGCATGCCGAGCCGGAAAAGCTCGCCGAGCTTTTCACCCGCATGGGCTACGTGCCGGTGGCCAAGCACCGCAGCAAGGACATCACCGTCTGGCGGCAGGGCGACATCAATTATGTCGTCAATGCCGAACCCGGCTCGCATGCGATGAAATTCGTCGACAAGCACGGCCCTTGCGCCGCCTCGATGGCGTGGCGGGTGGTCGATGCCAGGCATGCCTTCGACCACGCCGTGGCCAAGGGCGCGACGCCCTATGAAGGCGCCGAGAAGGCGCTTGACGTGCCGGCGATCGTCGGTATCGGCGGATCGCTGCTCTATTTCATCGAAACCTATGGCGAGAAGGGCTCGGCTTACGACGCCGAGTTCGACTGGCTGGGCGAGCGCGATCCCAGGCCGGAAGGCGTCGGCTTCTATTATCTCGACCACCTGACCCACAATGTCTATCGCGGCCAGATGGACAAATGGTGGGATTTCTACCGCGACCTGTTCGGCTTCAAGCAGATCCATTTCTTCGACATCGACGGCAAGATCACCGGCCTGGTCAGCCGCGCCATCACCTCGCCCTGCGGCAAGATCCGCATCCCGCTCAACGAGTCCAAGGACGAGACCAGCCAGATCGCCGAATATCTGAAGAAGTACAATGGCGAGGGCATCCAGCACATCGCCGTCGGCACCGACGACATTTACGGCGCCACCGACAGGCTGGCCGCCAACGGCCTGAAGTTCATGCCGGGCCCGCCCGAGACCTATTACGACATGTCTTATGCCCGCGTGAACGGCCATGAAGAGCCGATCGAGCGCATGAAAAGGCACGGCATCCTGATCGACGGCGAAGGCGTCGTCGACGGCGGCACGACCAAGATCCTGCTGCAGATTTTTTCAAAGACTGTGATCGGGCCGATCTTCTTCGAGTTTATCCAGAGGAAGGGCGACGAAGGTTTTGGCGAGGGCAATTTCCGCGCTCTGTTCGAATCCATCGAGCAGGACCAGATCAAGCGCGGCGTGCTGAAGGTGGACGGCAAGGCAGCGTAGCCAGTTCGGCCGAGGTGCCTTGTGGTTTGATCAGTTATGACCTAAATTCTGGTCATAAAGGATCGAGTCATGAATGTTTCCATTGCCGAAGCCAAGGCCAAATTGTCGGAACTCGTCAGCCGTGCGGAAGCCGGCGAGGAGATCGTGCTCACACGCCACGGCAAGGTGGCGGCGCGTATCGTACCTCCGGCAGTGGCCGAATCCCTGCCGCGTATCGGCGCATTGAAGGGCAAGATCTGGATTGCGGACGATTTTGATGAACTCGGTCCCGAGTGGGATGAGTACGTGAAATGACGGTCGGCCCGTTTCTCGCCGACACACACATCATCCTCTGGTCGATTTCGGACGATCGGCGTCTCAGCGAGCACCACCGCGCTATTCTGGCTTCGGAAGCGGTGGTGTTCGCGAGCGCGGCTAGCGTCTGGGAAATTGCCATCAAACGCTCGATCAGAAAACTCGATGCGCCGGACGACCTGCCAACGCTGCTTCCAAGGATGCAATTTCAGCCGCTCGCCGTAACCTTCCAGCACGCAAACGCCGTCGGCAGCCTACCCCACCACCATGGTGATCCGTTGGACAGACTTCTGATTGCGCAGGCGCAAATGGAGAATCTCACCATCCTTACATCCGACCCGCATTTCGCCAGTTACGATGTGGCTTTGGCATAATTAGCCAAGCAGTTGGTCTCGCAGTCCCAGCCGCTCGACTTCGGCTTTCCTCAACTTAACATCGTAATCGAGGAAGAACTCGTCGAGTTGTGGCGGTTTCACCGAGGTGCCAGACAGCATCGCGTGCACCTGGCCGCGATGATGGATGTCGTGGATGAAGAGATGGGCGAGCAAATCGCCGATCCGCTCCGGTATCATGCCGTCCTCGCGCCGATCAGTGACGACGCGGCGTTCGAGATCGTCCGCCGACAGGCGGTCGCAAAAAGCGATCAGCCGCCGGTCGGCCTCCGCCCGCTTGCTAAAGAGCGCGTCCGCTTCGTCGAAGCGCAAGAACTCATCATAGGCCGCGGCGCCGACGCCGCCCTCTTCGAGAAAATCGAGATAGAGGTGATCGACCGCCAGAATGTGGTTCAGCGTTGCCTTGATCGACGGGAAGAAGCTGGTTCGCTCGGCTTCGAATTCACCAGGCTTAAGCTGCAGTACGGCGCCATAAAGCCGGTCGTTCGACCAGAGATTGTTGCGCGCCATGCGGCGGAAATGGTTCAGCAGGTCCATGACTTCACGCAGCTGACCGGACCAACGACAAGCCTGCCCCCATTAGCAGGAATCCAGCGAGAACAATCAGCAGCAGCCCGATCATGCGCCGCCGCATGCCTTGCGTTTCCTGGTCACGCGCGACGTTCGTGTTGGTGACGGTGTGAAACATCATCGCCTTGCGCGGAAAGCCGCTGCGGTTGGTCAGGCCGGGCGAGCGCGCCTCGATGCGATAGCTCAGCCGGATCGCCTGGATGAAGATCGCCAGCATGACAAGGGCCCAGACACCGCACAGGAGATAGAATGTCTCGCCTGTCATTCTCTTGCCCCCTCGTATTTCTCGACCTTCTGCTCGATGGCGCCGAAGATCGAATGCCCGCCCCTGTCCTTCATCTCGATGCGCACGGTATCGCCAAAGCGCAGGAACGGCGTTTTCGGTTCGCCGGCTTCGATGGTCTCGATCATACGCAACTCGGCGATACAGGAATAGCCGGCGCCGCCCGCCGAGACAGGCTTGCCCGGCCCGCCATCGAGCTTGTTGGAGACGGTGCCCGAACCGACGATGGTGCCGGCGGCCAGCGGCCGCGTTTTTGCGGCATGGGCAATCAGCGCCGGAAAGTCGAAGGTCATGTCGATGCCGGCGTTCGCCCGGCCGAACGGTTTGCCGTTGAGATCGACCAGCAGCGGCAGGCTGACCTTGCCGCCATCCCAGCTATCGCCCAGTTCGTCCGGCGTCACCGCAACCGGCGAAAAGGCCGATGACGGTTTCGACTGATAGAAGCCGAACCCCTTGGCGAGCTCAGGCCCGGTCAGGCCGCGCAGCGTCACGTCGTTGACCAGCATGACCAGCCGGATCGCCGCCCGCGCCTCATCGAGGCTTGCGCCCATCGGCACGTCGTCGACTATGACGGCGACCTCTCCTTCCATGTCGATGCCAAGGGTCTCGTCGGTCATGCGGATTGGTTCGCGCGGTGCGAGGAAGGCGTCCGAACCGCCCTGGTAGATCAGCGGATCGGTCCAGAAGCTTGCCGGCATCTCGGCGCCGCGCGCCTTCCGCACCAGCTCGACATGGTTCACATAGGCCGAGCCGTCGGCCCATTGGTAGGCGCGCGGCAGCGGCGAATGGGCGTCGTGCTCGTGAAAGCGAGCCGACGGCACCGCATTGTTCTCCAGCGATTCGGCCATGGCGGTGAGATGCGGCGCGATCCGACGCCAGTCATCGAGCGCGGCCTGCAGCGTCCGCACCAGGAACGACGCATCGGTAAACCGCGTCAGGTCGCGCGAGACGACGACGAGTTTTCCGTCGCGCGTCCCGTCCTTCAAGGTGGCAAGCTTCATGCGGTTTCCTCTCCTGGCGCAGCTTTGGTGCTGCTTTGATTTTTTGTTCTAGGCATGATCTCTTCCGAAAACCGGTTTCCACTTTTCGAGATCATGCTCCAGCCCCACAACAAGGCCGTCGCGGGCGATCGTCAAGTCGCCGGCCCATGTTTTCCTGACGGCGGCAATCCAGTCGGCCTCGCCGATCTCGGGATCGTCGGCGGGAATGAGATGGTTGAGGACCAGTCTTTTGACGCCTGCATCGCTGGCGATGCGGCCCGCTTCCTCGGCAAAGCTGTGGCTGGCAAGCAGGTGTTCCCTCAGTCTTGCACCGTTGCCGGTCTTCGCGACCAACCGCTCGATGCCCTCTTCCAGCATGGCCTCGTGGACCAGGACGTCGGCGCCTTCGGCGAAATCCGACAATGGCGGAAAGAACGCCGTATCGGACGAGAAGACGATGCTTTGCCCGGCTTGCTCGAAGCGCAGCGCAAAGCAGTCCGTCACCGGCGGGTGGTCGACACGCAAGGCCGATATTTTGAGACCGCGCTCTTCCGCCACCTGCCCTTCACCAAACTCGACAATCGAGACCAGGTCGCGGAGATCCGGCCGCCCTTCGTCGGCGATGCGGATCTCGATGTCGAACTCCATCGCCTGGCAAAAGCGCTGCCAGTAGTAGCCGATGCCGGGCGGGCCGAATACGGTGACCTTTGTCCCCAGGCCGGCCGTCCATGCGGTGTGGATCAACGGTCCGAGTTCCAGCACATGGTCTGAATGCAAATGCGTGATGAAGATCAGGTCAAGCGCCTTCAGACTGACGCCGGCATCGGTCAGCCCGCGCGTTACGCCCAGCCCGCAATCGACGACGAGGGTGCGGCCGCCAATCTCCAGCAGCGATGAACTCGGCCACGGTCCGCCCGGCCGGAGCGCCGGACCACCCTTCGAGCCAAGAAGCACCAGACGATCCATCATGCGACGGCGCTCAAGACCAATCGCCCTCGGGCGTGCCGTTGAAGCGTTTCTTCAGATCGGCCCAGCAGTCGATATAATTGTCCTGCCGGGTTTCGAGCTCGGCGCCATAGCGGGTCACCATCTGCGGGAAGCGTGTCTCGAACATGAAGGCCATGGTGTTGGCGAGCTTGACCGGTTTCAGCTCCGCGCGCGAGGCCTTTTCGAAGCCAGGCGCATCGGGTCCGTGGGCCAGCATCATGTTGTGCAGGCTGATGCCGCCGGGCACAAAGCCCTCTTCCTTGGCATCGTACTGACCATGGATCAGGCCCATGAACTCGCTCATGATGTTGCGGTGATACCACGGCGGCCGGAAAGTGTTTTCCGCCACAAGCCAGCGCGGCGGGAAGATGACGAAATCGATATTGGCGGTGCCTTCCTCGCCGCTCGGCGCGGTCAGCACGGTGAAGATCGATGGGTCAGGATGATCGAACAAGATCGCGCCGACCGGCGAAAAGGTCGCAAGATCATATTTGTAGGGCGAATAATTGCCGTGCCACGCCACCACATCCAGCGGCGAATGATCGATCTCGGTGACATGGAACTGGCCACACCATTTCGCGATCAGCCGGCACGGTGTTTCCTTGTCCTCGAACCAGGCACAGGGCGTCTTGAAATCGCGCGGATTGGCCAGGCAGTTGGCGCCAATCGGGCCGCGATCCGGCAGCGTCAGCTTGGCGCCGTAATTCTCGCAGACATAGCCACGCACTTGCGGATCCACCAGTTCGACCTTGAACACCAGGCCGCGCGGCAGCACGGCGATCTCGCCCGGCCTGAGTTCGATGACGCCCATCTCGGTGACGAAGCGCAAGGCTCCAACCTGCGGCACGACCAGCAACTCGCCATCGGCGTTGAAGAAATGGTCGTCGGCCATCGAACGGTTGGCGACATAGACATGTGCCGCCATGCCGGTCTGGCCGAGCACGTCGCCGGCGGTGGTGATCGAGCGCATGCCGGCGATGAAGTCTGTCGGCTCTTTCGGCATCGGCACGGGGCTCCAGCGATACTGGCCGAGAGCGAGCTGGTGGTCGCCGACGTTCGGCGCGCTTTTCCACAGCGGATAATTCGCCGCTTTGAAGCGACCGGTATGCCTGACGCTCGGCCTTATCCGATAAAGCCAGGAGCGCTCATTGGTGCCGCGCGGCGCAGTGAAAGGAGAGCCCGAAAGCTGCTCGGCGTAGAGGCCGTAGGCCGGCCGCTGCGGCGAGTTGCGTCCTTGCGGCAGCGAGCCCGGCAAAGTCTCGGTCTCGAAGTCGTTGCCGAAACCCGGCATGTAGGAATAGGCCATGGCATCCTCCCTGGATACTGACAGAGCGCGCTCCTCGCCTCCGATGGCTGCGGCACTCAAGCATTGACCAAACTGGTTTCATCTGTAACCATTGAAAATGTAACTATCAACCACGGCGTCTGCCGGGATACAAAATCATGGACGTCCTGGAACTCGAAAGCTTCCTGCCCTACCGGCTCTACCGTCTCGCCGATGCCGTCAGCCGGGAATTCTCCAGGATATACAAGGACCGTCACGGCCTGACCCGACCCGAATGGCGCACGCTGGCCGGGCTCGGCCAGCACGGCACCATGACCGCGACGGAACTCGGCGAGCAGTCGGCCATGCACAAGACCAAGGTTTCGCGAGCCGTCGCCGAGCTCGAACGGCGCCGCTGGCTCACTCGCACACCGGATGGAAAAGACAGGCGGGTCGAGCATCTGACGCTGACCCGAGCTGGCCTTGTCGCCTATCGCGAGATGGTGCCGCTGGCTAAAGCGTTCGAGCTGGAATTGCTTGCGAGGCTGAGCACGGAACAGCGAGCGGCCGTTGTCAGCGGAGTGGCGGCCCTGGAGATGGCGTTGCCGGATCGACGAAAGGAGCTGTGAAAGCTGCTACGCAGCGATCGTTCACACCCCCTCTGTCCTGCCGGACATCTCCCCCTCAAGGGGGGAGATTGGACGTCGCTTCGGCTTTCGCCAATCTCCAAAGAAGAGCGATGTCGGCGAAGCTGCCAATCTCCCCCCTTGAGGGGGAGATGGCCGGCAGGCCAGAGGGGGGTGCTGTCCCGCCAACATTTCTGATCGCCTACCAGTCCATCACCACCTTGCCGGAATTGCCGCTCTTCATCGCTTCGAAGCCGGAAACATAGTCGTCGATGCCGATGCGGTGGGTGATCAGGCCGCTGACATCGAGAGGACCCTGCACCAGCGCAATCATCTTGTACCAGGTCTCGAACATCTCGCGGCCGTAGATGCCCTTCAGATGCAGCATCTTGAAGATGACCTTGTTCCAGTCGATTTCGAAGCCGGTCGGCGCGATGCCGAGAATGGCGATCTTGCCGCCATTGTTCATGGTGTCGATCATGTCGCGGAAGGCAGGGGCTGCGCCCGACATTTCGAGGCCGACGTCAAAGCCCTCGGTCATGCCAAGCGCCGGCATCACGTCGCGCAGCTTTTCCTTCGATGCGTCGACGACATGCTGAACGCCAAGCTTTTTCGCCAGTGCCAGGCGCACCGGGTTGATATCGGTGATGACCACTTTTCGCGCGCCGACGCACTGCGCCACCAGTGCACCCATGATGCCGATAGGCCCGGCGCCGGTGACCAGCACGTCCTCGCCGACGAGATCAAAGGACAATGCGGTGTGAACAGCATTGCCTAAGGGATCGAAGATCGCCGCGATCTCGTCGGGCACGTCGTCGGGGATCGGCACCACATTGTGCTGCGGGATCGCCAGGTATTCGCCAAAGGCGCCCGGCCGGTTGACGCCGACGCCGAGCGTGTTGCGGCACAAATGCCCCCTGCCCGCCCGGCAGTTGCGGCAATGGCCGCAAACGATATGGCCTTCGCCGGAAACGCGCTGGCCGAGTTTGTACTCGGTCACCGCCGCACCGAAATCGGCGACGGTTCCGACAAATTCGTGGCCGGTAACCATCGGCACCGGCACGGTCTTTTGCGCCCACTGGTCCCAATTATAGATGTGGACGTCGGTGCCGCAGATCGCCGTCTTCCTGATCTTGATCAGCACGTCGTTGGGGCCGATCTCCGGCACCGGCACTTCTTCCATCCAGATGCCCGGCTCGGCCTTGGCCTTGACCAGCGCCTTCATCATGTTCGACATTCTTTTGTTCCCCAGAACCTTAGTCGCTTGAACCTCTTGATCCGGAATCGCTTTTCGGTTCCGGCCGTTCAGGAAATCACGCCGAGTTCCCGACCGACTGCGGCGAACGCCTCAACCGCGCGATCGATGTCTGCGCTGGAATGGGCGGCCGACATCTGCGTGCGGATGCGCGCCTGGCCCTTCGGCACCACCGGGAACGAGAAGCCGATGACATAGATGCCGCGCTTCAGCATCCGCGCCGCCATCTCCTGCGCCAGCGTCGCATCGCCAAGCATCACGGGGATGATCGGGTGGTCAGCGCCGGCCAGGGTGAAGCCGAGCTTGCCCATCTCGGACCGGAAATGCCCGGCATTGTCGTAGAGCCTCTTCCGCAATCCATCCCCGACTTTGATCAGTTCGAAGACCTTTATCGAGGCGCCGGCGATCGCCGGCATCAGCGTGTTGGAAAAAAGATAGGGCCGCGAGCGCTGGCGCAGCCAGTCGACCACCGGCTTCCTGCCCGACGTGTAGCCGCCCGACGCTCCGCCCAATGCCTTGCCGAGCGTACCGGTGATGATGTCCACCCTGCCCTCGACGCCACAATGTTCGGCCGAGCCACGGCCATTCCTGCCGACGAAACCAACTGCATGGCTGTCGTCGACCATCACCATCGCATCGTATTTGTCGGCGAGGTCGCAGACGCCCTTCAGATTGGCGATGGTGCCATCCATCGAGAACACGCCGTCGGTGGCGATCAGCCGGAACCGGCAGTCGCTCGCGTCTTTCAACCGCGCCTCCAGATCGGCCATGTCGTTGTTGGCGTAGCGGAAGCGCTTTGCCTTCGACAGCCGCACGCCGTCGATGATCGAGGCGTGGTTCAGCGCATCGGAGATGACCGCATCCTCCTCGCCGAGCAGCGTCTCGAACAGGCCGCCATTAGCATCGAAGCAGGAGCCGTAGAGGATAGTGTCCTCCATGCCGAGGAAATCAGAAATGGTCGCCTCGAGCTGCTTGTGTTCTTCCTGCGTGCCGCAGATGAAGCGCACCGACGCCATGCCGTAGCCGTAACGGTCGAGCGCCTGCTTGGCTGCTTCCCGCAGTTCGGCGCTGTCGGCGAGGCCGAGATAATTATTGGCGCAGAAATTCAGCACCTTCTCGCCGCCCACCTCGATCTCGGCCGATTGGGTCGAGGTTATCACCCGCTCGGATTTGTAGAGACCTGCCGATTTCAGTCCTTCAAGCTCGCTGTCGATGTGGGAAAGGAATGCTTCGGTCATGATCAGGCCCTGTTGAGATCGATGAGGACTGTCGCGCCGCGCGGACGAAAAATCCATCGCAAAAGCGACCGCTTCGGTGGCGGCAATGGCACGGCAGAGGCCACGATGTTCAAATGCAGAGGCGCCGCGAAAGATTGCAATAACCACTTTGCGGGTTTCCCGCCACGGTCGTCGCCGCCGGCCTGTTGCCATCCCAAAGCTGTTAACACTTTGAAGCCAAAGGTTGTCGCACAAGAATTCGTTGGCGAGAGGGCCGACTCGGAAAATGTCGCAGCAGCCGGTGCACGCCGTTTCGGGCAGGCTTATACTCCTGATCAAGTCCGGCTACTGGCTGGCTCTGCTGATCATAGCCGCCATGGTAGTGGCGTCCTTCATCCTGCTGCAACAGGTGATGGCGACCCAACGGCACAATCAGGCGCTGCTCGATATCGTCAGCACACAAAAAGCCCTGTCGCAGCGCATCGTCTTCCTTGCCGGCGCAACAGGCAGCGCCTCGCGCGATCAACAGCACGCCCTGGTTAGCGCGCTCAAGCAAGCGACAGTGGAGTTCGAGAAGAACTACGATCTGCTGCTCGAGCGGACCGCCGCCGATCCGGTGTCGCCGGCAAGATTCGATCCGAAATCGATCGAGAGCGTGCTTTTCGCCAAGCCGTACCATCTCGACTATTTCTCGGTCGGGCTTATCGCCAACGGCGAGCGTCTGATCTCTTCATTCGAATCGCGGCTCAACACGACCGGCAGCGGCGGCTACAAGGGCGGAGAGGAGCGCGTTAATCTGGACGCTTCCGTTGCCAACGCAACATTGTCGGGCTACGCAGCACTCGGCCAGCGCATCAGCGCCTACGCGGACCAGCGCTCCGAAAGGCTCCTCGATCTTCATCGCACATTGTTCCATTCGACCATCGGCGTCATCCTGCTGGTGGCACTTTTCATTTTCCGGCCGATGTCGAATGCCATCTTGCGCCGGACGCGCGAGCTGGTCGATGCACGCAATTCCATGGCCTTCATTGCCGTGCATGACGGGCTGACCGGCCTGCACAACCGTACCTTCCTGACCGACCATTTCGATACGTTCATCAGTGGTGCGCAGCGAAGGCGTGAGCGGGTCGCCGTAGTGCAGTTCGACCTCGACCGGTTCAAGCAGATCAACGACACGCTCGGCCACGCCGCTGGCGATTATGTGCTGGTGGTGGCCGCGCAGCGCATGCGCGATTCCTGCCGGACGTCGGATCTCAACGTGCGTCTCGGAGGCGACGAATTCGTTGTCGTCCTCAACGACGCCGGCAGCACCGCGGACATCGATATCGTCGCCAGACGCATGCTGGCCAAACTCAATGAGCCGGTCATCTTCCAAGGCACGACGATCCATCCAGGCGTAAGTGCCGGGATTGCGGTCTACCCCGTCGACGCCGACAATGCGCAGGACCTGCTCGTCCATGCCGATCTGGCACTCTATTCAGCCAAGAGGCAGGGCGGCGGCAGTTTGTCGTTCTTCTCCGATGAGCTGAGGCGCGAACTTGATAATCGCAAGCAGCTCGAACTCGACATCAGGATCGCCATCTCTGAGAAGGCGTTCGAAGTCTATTTCCAGCCGCAGGTGTCGCTGTCGGATGGCGCTATCAGTGGCATCGAGGCTTTGGTTCGCTGGAGGCATGCCGAGCGCGGCATGATCGCGCCGGGCGAGTTCATTCCGATCGCAGAAAAATGCGGCTTGATGCCCGAGATCGGCCGCATCGTTATTGCCAAGGCGATCGACGAAGCAGCCGAATGGAACCGCGCAGGCATCGCCTTCGGACGGATCGCCGTCAATGTGTCCGGCTCGGAGCTGCGCGAGACAGATTTCGAAGTCTTCCTGTTCGGTACGCTGGAGAGGGCTGGCCTGCCCGCGCACAAACTATCGCTGGAGATCGTCGAATCCGTTATTCTCGATGACGAGAAGACCGGTATCGCGGCAAAGCTGCGGCACATCCGCGCCGCCGGCATCCATCTTGAGCTCGATGATTTCGGCACCGGCTACGCATCGCTCAGCCATGTCAATCCAAACGAGATCGACCGGCTGAAGATCGATCGCCGTTTCGTCCAGAACATCAACGAGAACAGCGGCAACACCAAGATCGTGCGTGCCCTCACCGAGCTCGCCCGCGGTCTCGGCATCTCGATCGTCGCCGAGGGCGCCGAAACCGAAGCCGAGCTCGACTCGCTGATGGCGATCGGCTGCGACCAGGTGCAAGGCTATTCCATCGCTTTCCCGATGCCACCGGACAGGGTGCGCGAATGGCTGGTGGCCCGGGCGCCCAAGAAGGCCAGGCTGACGGTGCTGCAGGGCAGCCGGGCGTAGATCCGTCATGGTTCGGGCTTGCGAACCGACCTGATGAGCCGAGGCGGAAGGTCATCCTCATCACCGGGAAATGCTGCCAGCAATTGTCCAATGTTGGGCACACGCGCCAGTTTTTCGTAGTCCTGAAATGACAAAATGACCGCCTGCTTGCGGCCGCGCCGCGTGATGGCCGCCGGTTCTCCCGCGACGACCTGATCGAGCAGCGCCGAGAGTGTAGTCCTGGCATCCTTCAGCGAAATTTCGCGCATAGCGTTTTCCTAGCCTAATTCTAACCTTCGACATTGGCCCGCAGCGCGGCCAGCACCTGTGCAAACTCCGCCAACCTGTCGTCGGATAATCCCTTCCGCAGCCGCTTGTCGAAGGCTAACGCGGCGGTGCGCAATTTCAGGAACAGCGCTTCTCCGGCTTGGGTCAGCTCCACCTGGTGAACCCGGCGATTTTCGGGATCGCGGCGCCGTATCAGCAGGCCTTGCGTCTCCATGGCGTTGAGATGATGGGTCAGTGTTGCGCCCCGAATACCGATCATGCCGGCGAGCTCGCGTTGGTTGGCCAGCTCCCGCGACTTGACCGACAGCAAAGTCACCCAGACCGGCAGCGTGCCCCCCGCCTCGACCAGGGCAGCGTCGAAAGCCTGCGCGACCAGCTTGGCGGTGCGGGCGAGATTCATCCCGATCGGCGGGCGGTCAAAGGGCGTCATGATCCGACACTAGAACAAGGGCAAAGCCTATGGAACCGGCTCGAGCTTATGCGTTGACATCTAATCATTTGATATCTATCCATATGGTTAGCGGTGGGCAAGAGAGGAAATGCGGTCATGCAATATGTCTACATCATCGTCCTCGGCCTTCACGTCATGGCGGGTGTGTTCTGGGCCGGCACCACCATCGCGGTTGCCCGCGAACCGGAGATCCGGGCGGAACGTTTCTTCCGGCCGCAAATGGGCGCGGCCGGCGTGGTTTTCCTCACGGGTTTGCTGCTCTGGTATTTCTTCCACAACGGCTCCTTCGGCTCGATGGAGAAGGTCCTGGCGCTGGGCATCTTGACTGCCTTGATTGCCGCCGGGGTCCAGGGCGCACTGGTGGGTTCCGCCAGCAGGCAGTTGGCCGGCGCTGATGCGGCGACGCAAACCCAGTTGCGCGCGAAGATGACAAAAGGCGAACGCATCGCCGGCGGGCTGCTGGTCATCACCGTGTTCTGCATGGCTACCGCCAGGATGTTTTGAGCGGCCTGCCGCAATCGCAAGATCGTACGGTGTCCGGCCGCAAGCCGGCGGCGTGCGCGGCGCGCAGAACGAGCCGAAGTACCGTGGTGGCTCTCCGTACGGAGGTTCGGCTGCGCGCCACCAATCAATCCAAAATATTCCTCAGATTCGCAAGCCGAACCTGATGCCGTCATAGATGGCGGCGTGGATGTTGCGCGAGGCTACTGCATCGCCGATGCGGAAGAGCACGAAACCGGCGTGAGGATTGCGCACGGGAAAGATGTCGCCGCCATTGACCAGCTTTTCGTAGTCGATCGCGCCGGCGTTCTTCGACAGCGGCTTCAGCGCCAGATAGAGATCGTCGAGCGGCAGCGTGCCGTGCTCGACCACCACCTGGTCGACGCGGCGCTCTCCGCGCCAGCCATCAGCGAAGTCGGAGGCGAGCTCGGCGATCAGCTGGTTGCCCTCGCGCCGCACCGAACGCAGCCGTGTGTTGATGGTCACCGTGACACCCTTTTCCTGGAAGGCGCGCATGTAAGGCACATGGTTCATGCCGCCCATTTCCGGCGCGAAGAAGCGCTCTGGTGAAACCAGCTCCAGCCTGGCGCCGCTGTTGGCGATCAGTTCGGCAGCACCCATGCCCTGATGGCCGCCATTGTCGTCATAGAGCAGCACGTTCTCGGCCGGCTTGACGCTGCCGGCCATGATGTCCCAGCTCGAGGTGACGAGATCGTCGCCCGCAGTCAGAGGCGGGTTCTGCGGCAGGCCGCCGGTGGCGATCACCACCACGTCCGGCGACAGCGCCAGCACGTCGTCCTTCTCCGCCCAGGTGTCGTAGCGGATCTCGACGCCGAGCCGGTCCAGCTCGGCCAACCGCCAGTCGATGATGCCGATCAATTCCTTGCGGCGCGGGTTCTGCGTTGCCAGCCGCACTTGGCCGCCGGCCTGGCTCGATGCTTCCAGCACCGTTACCTGGTGCCCGCGCTCGGCGGCGACCCGCGCTGCCTCCAGCCCGCCGGCGCCGGCGCCGACCACGACCACCTTTCGCTTCGGTCCCTCGGTTTTCGGGATGATATGCGGGATATCAGCCTCGCGGCCCGTTGCCGCATTGTGGATGCACAGCGCCTCACCGCCCTCATAGATGCGGTCGAGGCAGTAGGTTGCACCGACGCAAGGACGTATCTCGTGCTCGCGGCCCTCCATCACTTTTTTGACGATGTGCGGGTCGGCGATATGGGCGCGCGTCATGCCGACCATGTCGAGCTTGCCGGTGGCGATGGCGTAACGCGCGGTGGCGACGTCGGAAATCCGCGCAGCATGGAAGGTCGGGAATTTCGTCGCCGCCCTCACCTCGCCGGCGAAGTCGAGATGCGGCGACGACCGCATGCCGGTCACCGGAATGACTTTTGTCAGCGCGGCATCAGTCTCGATCGAGCCACGGATGATGTTGAGGAAATCGACCTTGCCGGAGCCGGCCAGCCGCCTGGCGATTTCGACGCCTTCCTGTTTCGACAGGCCTTTCTCGAAATCCTCGTCGGCGACCATGCGGATGCCGACGACGAACTTTTCGCCGACCGCGGCACGCACCGCATCGAGCACCATTCCGGTGAAGCGCAGCCGGTTGTCGAGCGAGCCGCCGAAATCGTCGTCGCGCTGGTTGGTGGCCGGCGACCAGAAGCCGTCCATCAGGTGGCCGTAGGCCTCGAATTCGATGCCGTCGAGGCCGGCAGCCTGGCAGCGCTGGGCGGCCGCCGCGTAGTCGGCGACGATGCGCTCGATATCCCAGTCCTCGATAATCTTGGGAAAGGCGCGATGCGCCGGTTCGCGCACCGGCGAAGCCGACAGCACCGGCAGCCAGTCGGCCTTGTTCCAGCCGGTGCGGCGGCCGAGATGGGTGATCTGGATCATCACCTTGCAGTCATGCTCGTGGCAGGCATCGGTAAGCTCGGCGAGCCACGGCACGATGCGGTCGTCATAGACATGCAGATTGCCGAAGGCGGCCGGGCTGTCGCGCGAGACGATCGCCGAGCCGGCGGTCATGGTCAGCGCCATGCCGCCCTTGGCCTTTTCGGCATGGTAGAGCCGGTACCGCTCCTTTGGCATGCCGTCCTCAGAATAGGCCGGCTCATGGCTGGTCGACATCACCCGGTTCTTCAGCGTCAGATGCTTGAGCTGATAGGGCTGGAGGAGCGGGTCGTTGCTAGTCATCGTCTTCCTGCTGTTTCAAATTGTGCTAATGAGCGGCAAATTTTTGTTTTTACGCATGTCGCTATCCCAAAATCGCTGCGCAGTTTTGGGCGACATGCAGCAAGGAACCTGCTCATGACCGATACGAAAAACCTCACCCAGCTCGGCACCAACGTCGAGGCGCCACAGAGCCCTGAAGCGGCAGTCCTGGAAACCGTGCCATTTTCGCGCGGCGACGGCCCGCCGGCCATCGTTCGCTTCACCTGCCCGGAATTCACTTCGCTCTGCCCGGTCACCGGCCAGCCGGACTTCGCCCATATCGTCGTCGACTACGCACCCGATGCGCTGCTGGTGGAATCGAAGTCGCTCAAGCTGTTCATGACCTCGTTTCGCAACCATGGCGCGTTCCACGAAGAATGCACCGTCATGATCGGCCGCCGCATCATCGCCGCGACCAAGCCATTGTGGTTGCGCATCGGCGGCTACTGGTATCCGCGCGGCGGCATTCCGATCGACGTGTTCTGGCAGACGGGCGCCCCGCCGGAAGGTGTGTGGCTGCCCGACACCGGCGTCGCCCCCTATCGCGGGCGCGGGTGAGCCTGAGTTTCTGAGGAAAATACGTTGCATCAGTTGAGCGGGAGCCGCCGGTAGCGGCCGGGATTGTTCGGGTCGCTGAAATGGCCCATCGGCCCGTGTTCGGCGAAGTGGCCCGCCCAGCGTTTCATCGCAGCCGGATCGAGTTCGACGCCCAGCCCGTCACCCTCCGGCACGCGCACCGTATTGCCCGTCTGGCGGAAAGGACCGTCCTTGATGACATCGCCGATCTGCCAGCGAAACAGCGACTGCGATGCTTCGGTGATCCACGGTGTCGCCGCCACGACGTGCAGATAAGCCGATGTCATGATGCCGAGATCGTTCGAATAGCACCAGAACCCCTTGCCCATCGCCTCACAGGCGGCGATGAATTTCAGAGTTTTCGACAATCCGCCGAGTGCTGCGAAATTGCAGACGAAGTAATCCGGCGCACCGAGCGCGACTGCCCGTCTGAGATCCGGGATGTGCGTGGAGAACGGAATGCGCGAATGCTGGCGCAGCGCTGCCATCTCCTCGAAGGTCGCGACCGGATCCTCGTAATTGCGGATGTTGAACGGCTCGATCTCGCGCAGTACCCAGCGCGCTGTGGTCAGCGACCACTGCATGTTGGAATCGAGTTTGATCTGCGCCTTATCGCCAAGCGCCTCGCGCAGCATGCGCACTGTCCTGATCTCGAGCTCGGGATCGCCCATGATCAGCTTGCCCTCGAAGATCGTCGAGCCGTGCTGTTCTCGCATGCCGAGACAATAGTCGACGATCGCTTCGGCGGTCATCTCGCCGCCGGCTCCGCCTTGAGCGGGGCGAAAGGCGAAATATTCCGAAAACGGAATGTCCTTGCGCACCGCGCCGCCGAGCAGCTTATAGAGCGGCATGCCGAAGACCTTGCCTCTTATATCCCAGAGCGCCAGTTCGATGGCGCCGAACGCCACCGTGGCTGCGTTCTCGCCGGTGTTGGCGGTGATCTGCCAGGGCGGCACACAGCGCGCCTCGCAGTCGGCGATGTCGAGCGGATCGGCGCCAATCAGCGCCGGCGCGATCTCGGCCTTGATCACCTCGCCGAAATGCCACCATGGCGCCTCGCCCAGTCCGACCACGCCTTCGTCCGTCTCGACCTCGATGATCGATTTCGAGGCGCCGCCGTAGAGACCAGCCGTCCACCAGAACGGAGCATCGAGCGGGACGTTGACGTGGGTGACGCGGATGTTGCTGATCTTCATCGGTTCCGTTCTCACTCACACTGGTATTGGCTGAGCGCCCATTCGCCTGTCACCGAGAGCAGGTCCGATATTTTCCAGTCGCCGTCGACCTTTTTGAGCTTCCATTCCAGCCGGTGCGGATTGCCGGAGGCGACGAAAGCGACAACGACCTTGGCCTGGTCGCCCTTGACCGCTTCGATGGTCTTCAGGCTCTTGTCGATCTCCGCCTCGTCGTATTCGGCATTGTCGAGCGCCATGTTGGGATCGAGGCACTCGCCCTGCCCCGACTTCCGCAGCGCGTCGCTCTTGTCCAGCACCGACTTTGCCGGATCGGTGAAATGGCCCCGCTGAGCCGGATCGACCTCGAGCCCGGCATGCTCGTAGAACGGCTTCACCACCGCCGTCGGCGAGCCCGGCTGCACGGGTGCGGCCGGTGCGTTTTCTGCCGGCGACTCTGCCGGCGGAGGTGCCGCGTTGTCGGCCGGCGCGTCTGCGGGCGGCGCGCCCAACAGGCCCTGAGCGGCGGCGCTGCTCAATCCGGCCAGCAGGCACGCAGTCGCCAGAACCCAGGGACGGCAGCGCAGCACGGCATCACTCCGGCGACTGCCCGGCCAGGCATTCGAGCGCACTCAGCGTCCAGCCGCTGGTCTTCGAGGTGATGTCGGCGACCTTCCACTGGCCGTCGATCTTCTTCAACGACCAAACCATTTCGCGTTTGGAATCATCGCCTTCCGGGAAAAGGTTGAACGTCGCCGTCACCTCGGCGCTGTCGCCATCCAGCGTTTCGGCCAGCGTCAGCGTCTTGGCCACGGTCTTCTCGTCATAGTCCTGCGCATCGAGACCAGGGGCGAAGTCGATACAAGGAACTTCATCCGGATGGTTCTTTGCCGCATTGTCGTTCAGTTCGAACAGTTTCGTCACCGGTGCGGTGAAGCGGTCGCGATATTGCGCATCGGCCTCGAATTTGACCGACGGGACATAAAAGAACTTCACGGCGTTGGCAGCAGGGCCGGCAAACGCGGCCGCCGGCAAGGCAATCGAAAGCGCGGCAACAAAGAGTGGCAGGTTCATGCGTGTCCCCGATTGTTCACTGACAGAAGCTATCAGTACCACGCATCTTGCCTGTCGGCTTTCTTGCGGTCCATGAAATCCTGCAACGCGTCCTCTGCTGGCAACTCAGGCGTTCAGCCAGACGTTCTGGAGATCCATCTCGAAGGTTTGGTGGACACCGTAGTTCTTCACCTTCTCGTTCATGTGGCTGAACAGCTTCTGCCAAAACGGCTGAATGATGACGCCCGAATCCTGGAGGATCTGCTCGATGTCCTTCATGACCTCGCGGCGCTTCTCGACGTCGATAAGCGACAGAGCCTGCTTGAGCTTGGCATCGAAATCAGGGTTCGAGTAGCCGGTTTCGTTCCACGCCTCGCCGGTGCGATAGCCGAGCGCCAGCACCTGGACGCCAAGCGGGCGCATGTACCAGATGGTCATGGAATAAGGATATTTGGTCCAGTCGTTCCAGAAAGTCGAACCCGGCAGCACGGTGCGCTTCACCTTGATCCCGGCGTCGCGCAACTGGCCGGCAATAGCGTCACCGGTATTCTTTTGCCAATCGTCCTCGACGGTGATCAGTTCATGCTCGAAGTCGGCCTGCCCAGCCTCGGCCATCAGCTTCTTGGCGCCCGCGGCGTCGCGTGTCTTCTTGGGCAGCGCGTAGTATTCCGGATGAATCGGGCTGACGTGATGGTTTTCACCAACAGTGCCTCGCCCGGCATAGCCAAGTTCGAGCACCGCCTGGTTGTCGATGGCCATTTGCAGGGCGTTGCGGACGCGCTTGTCGTCGTAGGGCTTGTGCGTGACGTTGGTCCGGGCAACGAGCGTGGTCGCTGTCGCGACCTCCGATTTTACCAGCCCCATCTTGTCGAGGATGTCTATGAAGTCGGCGGGCGTCTCGAAGTTGAGATCGATTTCGCCGGAGTCGAATGCATTTATCGACGCGTTGAAATCGGTTCCGTAGTCGATGAATTCGACGCCGTCGAGAAGCGCTTCACCGCCCCACCACTTGCCAGTCTCACGACGCTTGACGACCGCTTTCTGGCCGACCGAATAGGACACCAGTTCGAACGGCCCGGTGCCGATCGGCTTCTCGATCGGATTGGCGCCGTCGGCGTCGAAGTTGCGATGGACCACGAGCGCTGGATAATCGGTGAAGTTCGGGATCAGCGAGATGTCCGGTTCGTTCAGCTTCAGCTTGACCGTGTTGTCGTCGACCTTGGTGATCGCGCCGTCCCTGGCCTTGCCGGTTTTTGCGTCGATCAGCGCACCGACGCGCGCGGCCATGGAATTGCCGGCGGCAGCCTTCTCGCACCAGCGCGTCAGATTGTAGACCACATCATCGGCGCCTAAGGCATCGCCGTTGTTCCAGGTGATGCCCTTGCGCACATGCAGCACATATTCGGTGGCGTCGTCATTGACCTCCCAGCTTTCAAGCAGAACCGGCTCGAAAGTGAACTGGCGGGTGTAGCGGACAAGCGGCTCGAGCCAGCAGCGTGAAATGTTCGCAAGTTCCACCCAGTCGTAGGTGCGCGGGTCCTTTTGTGCCTTCACCGACATCGAAACATGCAGCGTGCCGCCTTTCTTCGGCTCTTCAGCCAAAGCCCGTTCTGGCACGGCAAGACCGATCATGCCGTAGGCAAGGGCCGTCGATGCGCCGAAAGCGCTTGCCAGAGCCAGAAACTCGCGCCGATCCACACGACCTGCACGCGCCTCGCTGGCCATCGCTTCGATGGCGCTCGGTACGCGATCACCATTGCTTCTGAAGAGTGTCATTTTTTCCTCCGTTATGGTTCCCATCGGGTCTTCGCCCGTTATCAACTAACGCTGTCCGGCAGTTTCTCCTCGCGCCGCGCAATCAAATCTTTGAGACCATCGGCGATGCCCTCATCGAGCTTCGGCTCCTCATAATCGGCGAGCATGTTGCGCGCTTTCTCGCGGCCGCGGGTGTCGTGGTCCTTTGCTCCTTCCGCCTTCCACTGTTCGAACGAATTGAAGTCCATGATGCTCGGTATGAAGAAGGCGGACTCAAAATGCTGGAGCGTGTGTTGGGTGCCGAGGAAATGGCCCTGCGGTCCGACCTCGCGGATAGCCGCCATAGCCTCCTTGAAATCGTCGAACGGCAGCCCGCCAGCATATTTGTACCAGCCGACGAGCTGCTCGCAGTCGGTCGCAAATTTCGAATAGCCGCAGGTCAGGCCGGCCTCGAGCCAACCGGCGGAGTGCCATATGTAGTTGGCGCCGGCAAGGATGGCGGCATGCATCAGCATGTTCGCCTCGTAGCCCGCCTGGGCGTCGTTCAGCTTCGAGCCGACATGGAAACCGGACGTGCGCCACGGCAGCCGATACTTCCGCGCCAGCGCGCCCATGAGATACATCATCTGGGCCGCCTCCGGCGTGCCGCCCATGGGAGCGCCGGTCTTCATGTCGACCGTCACCATGAACTGTCCGTAGATCTGCGGCGAACCCGGACGCAAGAGCTGTGTGAACGCGACGCCCGCCAGCGCTTCGGCATTGACCTGCGCGACCGCACCGACTGCAGAGGCCGAAGTCGAGGCGCCGCAAAGGGCGAAGGGCGCGAGGATCAGCGGCTGGTTGTGGCGCGCATAGACTTTCATCGCGTCCAGCATGGTGGCATCCCAGACCAGCGGCGAATTGCAGTTGGTGATCGCCACCAGGACCGGGTTGTCGCGGACATAGTCCTCGCCGAACACGATGCCTGCCATCGCCATCGTGTCTTCGGCTCGATCCTTGGAGGTCACGATGCCCATGAACGGCTTGTCGGAGTGCTTCAGCGCTGAATGGATGATGTGGAGGTGACGCTTCGGCACCGCGATTTCCATCGGCTCGCAGATGATCGAGCTCGACGAATGCAGCGCCGGCGCCATGTAGGCCAGCTTGTGGAAATTGTTGAGGTCGGCGAGTGTGCCGTAGCGCCTGTTGTTGTCGAGGTCGCGCACATAAGGCGCCCCGTACATCGGCACGAAGATGGAGTTGTTTCCACCCACACGTACGGAACGCTGGGGATTCCTCGCATTGAGCGTGAACTCCGACGGGACCTTCGAGACGAGGTCCATCAGCAGGGCGCGGTCGATCCGGACCCTTGTCTCGGAGACATCGGCGCCCGCCGCCTTCCACATTGCGATAGCCTCGTCGTCGCGGAACTCGCATCCCACCTCTTCGAGGATGCTGAGCGACTCCTGGTGGATGAGCTCCACCGCCTCGTCCGGGACCATCTGATACACCGGAATCTTGCGAACCAGGGTCGGAAATGACGCTACGGGAGCTCCCCGCAGCGCCTTGCGCCCCAGGCGGCCACCCGCGCGACGATTGGTATGTTCGCTCACTTCAACGGCCGGTGCGTTCATGGAGGCTCCATCTTCCTGTCTCGATCAATCTAGCCAGACAAAATGCAGCTGTGACGCTGGAAAATCCTGATCTCTTGTATAAGCTCAGCTTATGCGAAGCTTGCGCCATCTGCTGCCCTCGGCCGGCAGCCTGATCGTTTTCGAGGCCGCCGGCCGGCTGTCGAGCTTTACCGCCGCCGGGCGGGAGCTCGGCATGACGCAGGCTGCCGTCTCCTATGCGATCCGTGGGCTCGAGGAGCAGCTCGGCGCCAAACTCTTCCAGCGCCGCCACCGGCAAGTCAGCCTTACCGAGGCCGGCGATCGCTTTCACGCCGACGTCTCGCTCGGCCTGTCGCATATCCGCAAGTCGGCGGAAGATCTGCGCCAGATCGCCGTCGGCGCTCACGTGACGCTCGCCGCCTCGACCGCATTCGCCTCGTTCTGGATGATGCCGCGCCTGCAGCAGTTTCGCGACGAACTGCCGGGCATCGACCTGCGCATCCAGACCGCGGACCGCGATCTCGACATCATCGCCGAAGACATTCCGCTCGGCGTCCGCGGCGGCGAGCCCAAGGAATGGCCGGATTATCATTCGCTGCCGCTGGCCGATGAAGTGATATTCCCCGTCGCCGGCGTTAGTTATGTGGCCCGGTTCGGGCTGCCGGCGAACGTGAAGGACCTTCCATCGCATCGTCTCATTCATCTCGAAGAGCCGTTTCGCGAGGCCGCCAGCTGGGACGAATGGTTCGCCTCGGCCGGTGTCGATATCGCCGATGCCGGGCGTGGCTTGCGCATCAATGACTATGCGCTGGTGATCCAGGCAGTCATGGAAGGGCAAGGCATCGCGCTCGGCTGGGGTCACCTCGCCGAGCGGCTGCTGGCATCAGGGCTGCTGGTGCGCGTCACCGGCCACACAATGTCGACCGGCAAGGGCTTTCATGTCATCTGGTCGAGGAACCGCGAGCTCAGCGACAACGCCCGCAAGGTGCGGGACTGGCTGGCGGCGCAAGCGTGAGGCTATCCCACAATGCCCGGTCAAACCGTCACGACGATCTTGCCGAATTGTTCGTTCGACTCGAGATAACGATGCGCCTCGACGATCTGATCAAACGGAAAGGTTCTAGCGATTGCGGGCTTCAGCGAACCCGATTTCAGTCCATCAAGGATGAATGTCTTGGCGGCCTGTAGCCGGGCCGGATCGCGCACGATCTCGTGGACGAGATAGCCGCGCAGCGTCAGCGTCTTGCCTAGCACTGCAGGTAACGGAAAAGGTGTCGGGTCGGGGCTCAAGCCGCCATATTCGATGAGAATGCCACCCAGTGCCATCGCTGCCGTCAGAGGCTCGAAGATCGGCCCGCCGACCGCGTCGAACACCACGCGCACGCCGTCCGGGCCGGCGATTTCCTTCAACCTGGCTTCCAGATCCACCTCTGCCGAGGCGATGACGTGGGCCGCGCCGAACTCAAGCAGAGTCCGCTTCTTGGCGGACGTCCGTGTGACGGCGATCGGGGTCGCGCCAACCAGGTTGGCAATCTGGATCGCCGCCAGTCCGACGCTGCTCGATGCCGCAGTGATGACGACAAAGTCCTTCCTGCCGAGTTTGGCAATGTCGATCAGCGCACCGTAGGCCGTGAGATATTGCATCCACCCAGCGGCGGCCTCTTCCCAGCTCAGCGATGGTGGATGCTTGACGACGAGCTCGGCGGGATATGTGGCAATCTCACCATACGCAGGCCAGCGGGCCATCGACACTGGCGGCACGATGCTGACGGCATCGCCCGGCGCAAACCCGTCCACGCCTTCGCCGACCGTTTCGACGAGGCCAGCGGCCTCAAGCCCAAGACCAGAAGGCAACGGCGCGGTTTGGATATATCTGCCTGAACGCAGCAACGCCTCGGCCCGGTTTATACCCAACGCCTTGACACGGATCTGGATCTCGCCTCGTCCCGGCGCAGGCATGTCGACATTCTCGATGCGCAGAACCTCGGGACCACCCAGCTCATAAAAACGAACGACACGCGCCATCGGTCACAACTCCAAAATATTTGCACTGAATGTGCTATGCCAGCGGCAATCAGGCGGATAAATAGCCGCTTGAGTAGATCAGTGGAAACTGTGGGTTTTGAATATGGATCGCCTTACGAGCATGGCCGTGTTCGTCAAAGCCGTCGACCTGGGCTCGTTCGCGGCTGCGGCGGCGGCTCTCGATCTATCCGGGCCGATGGTCGGCAAGCATGTCCGGCTTCTCGAGGAGCGCCTGGGCGTGCGCCTCATCAACCGGACCACGCGCCGCCAAAGCCTGACGGATTTCGGGCGCGCCTATTATGAACGCTGCCGGCTGGTGCTTGCCGAAGCGGAGGCCGCGGATGCACTCGCCGCCGACCAGCTTGCCGAACCGCGCGGAAAGCTGCGCGTCCTCATGCCGGTGCATTTCGGCCGGCGCTGCGTTGCCCCGATCCTGTTCGGGCTTGCGCAGCAATATCCGGCGCTGGAACTTGACCTGTCGTTCAGCGACGCCCTCGCCGACCTCGCCGAGGACGGCTGCGACCTTGCCATCCGAACGGGCGATCTGGAGGACCAGGCCGGGGTGATGGCGCGGCGCGTCGCGCGCCAGCACATGGTCGTCTGCGCGTCGCCATCCTATCTCGACAGGCACGGCCAGCCTCAGGCGATAGATGACCTCGGCAGCCATCACGCGATCATCTACCGCCGTTCCGGGCGTGCCGTTCAGCCGTGGCTGTTTCCACGCAATGGCCAGCCTGCGACGGAGGTCAGGCTCGCTGGCAGATTGCGGCTCGACGATCTCGATGCCATCGCCGATGCCGCGGCCGCCGGCATGGGGCTCGCCTGGCTGCCATACTGGCTGGTTCGCCAGCGCATTCAGGCGGGCGTACTTGTCCCGCTATTGCCGGAACAGCCGAGGTTTCTCTATGACGCCCATGCGCTGTGGCTGCAGACGCCACATCTGCCGATGAAAGTCCGCCTTGCCGTCGATGCACTGGCGGCAGCGCTGCCCAAACTCATGACTTGAAGTGCACGGTCGCGGTCAGCTGCGTGGATTTCCTCGAGAACGACCCGACGATTGAACAATAATCTATATGGTAGATTTCGAATATACAGGAGGTAAACCAGAACAACTGTTAGCGATATCGAAATAATCGTCCAAATAGTGAACAAAATTACTCTTGCAATACGACTCTTTCGACGCTGTATCCATCGAGCGAAGTTTACCATTAAGTAATCTAGGATGACGTCAAAATGTCGCCTCCAACGGCCATTCGCTTCAGATTTTGGCCTTCGCCCGACTAAATCCACTAAGTCAATTGGGGGTCAAGCCCATTCACTTCAACAATATTCCTATCTCTACATCGTGGCGGGACAGCACCCCCCTCTGGCCTGCCGGCCATCTCCCCCGCAAGGGGGGAGATCGGATGTCGCCTCGGCCTCCGCCAGTCTCCAATGTCTCAAAGGTTGGCGGGACGCATGAACCGCCAATCTCCCCCCTTGCGGGGGAGATGGCCGGCAGGCCAGAGGGGGGTGGGACGGAGCGCAACGGAGCAGTCTCCCTGCCTTGCAACAATCAACGCTATTCTCCCCCTCCCGTATCGGCCACGAATCCGCCTATAGTGCTGCCATGCCCATTCGCCAGCTTTCCGAAACGATGATCAACCAGATCGCCGCCGGCGAAGTCATCGAGCGTCCGGCAAGCGTGGTCAAGGAACTGGTCGAGAACGCGCTCGATGCCGGCGCCACGCGTGTCGAGATCGTCACCGCTGGTGGCGGGCTGAACCTGATCCGCGTCAGCGACGACGGCTCGGGCATTCCGGAAAAGGAACTGGCGCTGGCGATCGCGCGCCATTGCACCTCGAAGCTCGCCGACAATATTCACGACATCCGCTCGCTCGGCTTTCGCGGCGAGGCCTTGCCGTCGATCGGCTCGGTGGCGCGGCTGTCGATCCGCTCGCGCACAGCGTCCAGTGAAAACGCCGCCGAGATCGGCATCGCCGGCGGCCGCGTCTCCGCCGTCAGGCCGGCGGCGGCCAATCGCGGCACCACGGTCGAGGTGCGCGACCTGTTCTTCGCCACGCCGGCGCGGCTCAAATTCATGAAGGGTGAGCGCGCCGAAGGCTCGGCCATCGGCGACGTGGTCAAGCGCATCGCCATCGCCTTTCCCGCCGTGCGCTTCACGCTGGCCGGCCCGGACCGCTCGACGCTGGAGCTGCCGGCGACCGAGGACAGCCCGGAAGGCCGGCTGCGCCGGGTGGCACAGGTGATGGGCGCCGACTTTCCCGACAATGCGATCGCCATCGACGCGGTGCGGGACGGCGTGCACCTCGCTGGCCATGTCTCGGTGCCCTCCTTCACCCGCGCCAACGCCCTGCAGCAATATGCCTATGTCAACGGCCGCCCGGTGCGTGACAAATTGATCGCCGGCGCCATTCGCGGCGCCTTCGCCGACGTGCTGCCGCGCGACCGCCATGCCGTCACCGTGCTGTTCCTGACGCTCGATCCGGCGATCGTCGACGTCAACGTCCATCCGGCCAAGGCCGACGTGCGCTTCCGCGACCCGGGGCTGGTGCGCGGGCTGATCGTCGGCGCCATCCACGAAGCGCTGGCCAATGCCGGCATCCGCGCCGCCACCACCGGGGCCGCCGGCATGATGGCGGCGTTCCGGCCAGGCGCCGCATCCTATGCGCATGGTGGCCCGGCCAACGGTCACCGCAGCTACGAGGCCGCCTATCGGGCATCGGGCTTTTCCGGGTTCGATCCTGCCCGTTCGCCGCAGCGGCCGCTCGACATGGGCGACGGCTTCGGCGAGGACGAGCAGGCGGCCTTCGACGCCGGGCCGCTGCACAGCGCCGATGCGCGCGCCGGGCAAAACGAAGCGGCGGAAACGCTGCTCGGCACGGCGCTGGGCGCGGCGCGCGCGCAAGTGCACGAGAATTATATCGTCGCCCAGACCAGGGATTCGCTTGTCATTGTCGACCAGCATGCGGCGCATGAGCGGCTGGTCTACGAGGCCTTGAAGAACGCCCTCCACTCACGCGCGGTGCCGTCGCAGATGCTGCTGTTGCCCGAGATTGTCGATCTGCCGGAAGAGGATGCCGAGCGGCTTGCCATACACTCCGAGACGCTGGCCCGCTTCGGCCTCGGCATCGAGCGCTTCGGCCCCGGCGCCGTCGCGGTGCGCGAGACGCCGTCGATGCTCGGCGAGACCAACGTCCAGCAGCTGGTGCGCGATCTCGCCGACGAGATCGCCGACAACGACACGGTCGAAACGCTGAAGGAGCGGCTGGACAAAATAGCCGCGACCATGGCCTGCCACGGCTCGGTACGTTCCGGCCGCCTGCTCAAACCGGAAGAGATGAACGCGCTGCTGCGCCAGATGGAGGCGACGCCGGGCTCCGGCACCTGCAACCACGGCCGCCCGACCTATATCGAGCTCAAGCTGGCGGATATCGAGAGGCTGTTCGGGCGACGGTAAGCATTACCTGGGCAACGCCAAGCGAGGCACCCGCTCAATTCGCCAATTGATGATACTTCTTGGTTTTAAGAGAGAAAACATAGTCCATTGTATAGCCAGCGCCGCCGCCACGAAAGTTTACTGAAATGATCTCGGCGATTTTTTCCGTCTGTTTTTGAACATTCATGTAGATTGGCGTCATCAGCATTCCCGCGTCGCAATTGTCGTCATCGAACTCGATCTCTTGATAGACTTTCTTGCTTCGCTTGCCGATGACTTGCAATTTTCGCATGCAAATTCCGGCTTCGGTTTTCGCGTAGATGCCTGAAAACCTGTCGGTGTCGGTCTGCGCCCAGAACGGGATCTCAACGGTTCCGTCAATCTTCCCGTCGCCGGTATCGTCCAGGCTAGCAACTTTCTTGAGCGTGACGGGATGTTTGTCCGCACCCTTGCTCCAGGTTCCTGTTGCGCCGCTTTCACCAATGTCGAGAGAGAATGGGCATCCACTGGTGTCGACGGGCGTTTCGAACCCATGACCAGCACCCGGTCGAATTCCTTGTCGTCCGCAATCTCGCAAAGGGATACGCTGATGCCGTTGATCTTGCCGTACACTGCTATCGGGCTTTGCTTCGCGTCGTAGAAATAGCTCCCCTCGACCGTAATCCCGCTGCCGAAACTGTCATTCCTCTGCAGCGACAGATGGACTGGGTTAGGCCCAATGAAACCTTCGTAATTTTCGATCTGATACCAACCCGCGACCGCATTTTGGCTGAACAGCAACAAGAAAAAAATTGCGGAGATAAACTGCATTCCCATGTCGACCCCTCGCCACGCTTCGCAAACGCAATCAACATAGACGCCGGCCTGGCTCATGTCTGCATCGCAATGGTCGTCAGTAACGGCTCATGGTTTGAGTCGGGAAAAAGCTTCAATTATCTGAATCACCTCCTCAAATTCACCACGATGACGCCGCCCAGCGCCAGCGCCCCGCCGAGGATGCCGAGCAGCGTCGGCACCTCGCCCAGCCAGAAGAAGCCGATCAGCGTCGCCACCGGGGACACCAGATAGAGGAAGTTCGATGCGCGCGCCGCCGGCAGCCGGGAAAGTGCTGTTGCCCAGGCAGCGTAGGCGATGAGACTGGGCACGATGCCGAGAAAGATGACGGCGCCGAGCCCGGCCGTATCGGCGACCGCCGCTTGCGCCAGTCCGCTCGGCAGGAACGGCGACAGGCAGAGCGCGCCAAGCACCATGTTCGAGGCCGAGATGGTCAGCGGGTGGTGGCGACCAAACAGCGGCTTCTGGACGATGGTGTTGACGGCCGAGCACAATGCCGAGCCGAGGACAAGCAGCGCACCATTCTTGAAATGCAAGCCCTGCCCCTCGCCCATAGCGATGATGCCGATACCGGCGAAGGACAGGAATGTGCCGGCCCAGGCCAAGCCTGAGAAGCGTTCGCCGAGCAGCGCCATGGCCATGATGGCGGTGAAGATCGGGCTGACATTGATGATGAAGCCCGCCGCACCTGCCGAAACGGTCAGCTCGCCGAAATTGAGCATCACCGTGTAGAGCGCGACGAAGACGGCACCACCGAAGACAAAGCGCCAGAGTTCGTCAAGTCTGGGCAGAGCCGGCCGCTTGACCGCGAGAAAGATCGCCGCCGGAACCGCGGCGATGGCAAAGCGCAACGCGCCAAGTTCCAGCGGCCCGAAGGCGGCAAGGCCGGCGCGGATCGCTGGAAAGGCGGAGGCCCAGCCGACCACCGTCAACGCCACCGCGATAGCAGCGGTGGTGTCCATCCGCTGTGTCGGATTCAACGTTCCGGTATAGACGCTCATCTCGGTGTCCTCGCGATCCAATGCCATGAAGTAGAGAAACGCTATTGCGCGTCGATTGACAAACGAACAAATCGAGTATCACCTGTGACTATGGATCACAGCTCAGGCTCGATGCTGCCGCTTGAAACCCTGCGCGCCTTCGATGCCGCGGCGCGGGCAGGCAGCTTTTCGGCGGCGGCCGAGAAGCTCAACATCACCCATGGCGCCGTCAGCAGGCAGATCGCCAAGCTCGAGAACTGGCTCGGGCTGAAAGTCTTCGATCGCGGCGCGCGCGGCGTCTCGCTGACCGTCGAGGGCAATCGCCTGCATCTGCGCACCACCGAAGCCTTCGCCCTGATCGCCAGCAATTCGGATCGCTGGGTCGAGCCGCGCGGCACGGCGGTGGTGCGGCTGACCTCGATCCCCTCGGTCAGCGGGCTGTGGTTGATGCCGCGCATGGCGGCGCTGGAGAACCACCCGTCCAAGCTGCGCATCGTGCTCGACGTCGACATCCGCCAGGGCGATCTTGCCGACGAGGGCATCGACCTGTCGATCCGCTGCGGGCGCGGCCGCATTCCGGGCCGGATCTCGGTGCAGCTTTTCGAAGAATATGTGTTCCCGGTCGCCTCGCCGGAATTGGCCAGGGAGATCGGCCGCGGCGATCCGGCCCGGCTGCTCGAATTTCCGGTGATCAACGATTCCGACGCTTCGGCGTGGCGCGCCTGGTTTGCGGCGCAGGAGATGGACTATCGGCCGCGGCCGCACGACCGCCGTTTCGAGGATTACAACCTCGTGCTCGACGCCGCCGCGCACGGGCTCGGCATTGCGCTGGCGCGTCCGCCATTGACGGTGGACCAATTGAAATCGGGCCGCATCGTCGCCGTAGACGAGCGCCGTGCCCTCAGTCCGATATCCTACTGGCTCGACCGGCCGCTGGGGCGGCCGCGCGCCGCGGCAGCCGAACTTGCTCGTCGCATCGCAGTCCAGGCCGGGCTGCCAGCGGAGAGGATCGAAGAGTTTATCATCGCCGAAGAATGAGATGCCTGAAGCGCGTCGCGTTCGACCGGCCTCATGCGACGCGCTTCAGGTTCTTGTGTTTATGCATGTCGTTATCGCAAAACCGCTGCACACTTTTGCGCGACATGCATTGGCATCCGCTTTGCCGGCTTGTTCGAGCAAGTGTCACCAGAAACAGAGGCAGGCAAAGCCAACCAAGCTTGACCTCGCCGCAATTTGTGGCGATGACATCGTCATGAATTTCGGCTCCACCCCATGATGAACCGTTTCGAAGGCCCCGGCGGCAAGGAAGCCCGCATCCGCTATCTCGACGGCGATTTCCAGGTGACTAGCCCCGGCGCCTTCGTTCGCTGTGCGGTGACCGGCGAGAGCATCCCGCTCGACGAGCTCAAATATTGGAGTGTCGCCAGGCAGGAACCCTATCTGAATGCCGCTGCATCATTGCGCCGCGAGATCGAAGCGCATCCGGAACTGCGCCGCCGACGGTAGTCTGACGCAAATGCAAGTCGCCCCGTTGCGATCCTTCGCGCGCCGTCTCCTGCCGCGACGTCAAGCCAGCGACACCGAAACCTTAGAAGTTATCTTGAAATAAAAAACCCGCCTCGGGGCTCGAGGGCGGGTCGTCGGCGAATCACCACCATATACAAATTAGTAGCATAGCTGCCGGCACAAAGCAAGAACAAAATACACTCGACCGGCGGAAAATTCCGGTCCCCGCATTGCCTCGGTCTCAAGCTGCCGGTCAGCCTTTAAGCCTGCGCTGCCGCCAGGCATCCAGCGTTTCGTCGATGATGCGTTGCGGCACATGGTCGAGCTCGAAGACGGTGTCGATCTCCAGCACATCGAGCCGGTCGAGGAATTCCGGCGGCGCTGCGCCGTGACGCAGGCGGGCAGCATCCTTGGCAGTGGTAATCAGGCCAAGCCCGGCTTTACGTGCCGTCGCCGCCAATTCGGCAAGCTCGTCCGCGCTGTAGAAATGATGGTCAGGAAACGGTCGGGTCAGCGCAAGCTCGCCGCCGGCCTCGGCTACGGTGTCGAAAAACTTGTCGGGATGGCCGATGCCGGCGAACGCCAGGAACCGCCTGCCGGCCAGCGTCACCGTGCTGCTCGGGGCGGTGTGCGCCTCGAAGATCGGCCTGCCGGCGCGCGCTGCCTGGCGCACGACCGTATCGGCCGCGGTGCCCTCGCCCATCTTCAGCAAGCCGCTGGTGAAGACCAGCTGGTCGACGATGTTCGCCCGCAGCGGTCCGCCGGGGATGACGCGGCCATTGCCGATGCCATGGCGCGCGTCGACGACGACCAGCGCATAATCGATGTGGATGCGCGCGCTCTGAAAACCGTCATCCATGATCAGGAAATCGCAGCCGAGCTTCTCCAGCAGAAGCCTGGCGCCGGCGGCCCGGTTCGGCGTCACCGCGACCGGCGCATGTTCGGCCAAAAGCAGCGGCTCGTCGCCGACATGCTTGGCGGCGTCGTGGTGCGGATCGACGACATGCGGCTGCGCGAAGGAGCCGCCATGGCCGCGCGACAGGAAACCGGGATTGAGCTGCATGCGCCGGGCCTGCTCGGCCAATGCGATCGCCACCGGCGTCTTGCCGGTGCCGCCGACCGTGAAGTTGCCGATGCAGAGCACCGGCGCCTCGACTTTTTCGCGCGGCGCGTGCCGCATGCGGCGACCGGCGATAAGCGCATAGATGGCGGAAAGCGGCGACAGCGCCACGACCCGCCAGTCCGGCTCTTCCCACCAGAAGGGCGGCGCTTCCGAGGTCACGTCAACGCCCGTTCGCGCCCTTCAGGCGCGACTTGACGACCAGCGGCTGGATATAGGGCTCGAGCGACCTGAGCGTGTGCGCCAGCGCACCGCGCATCTCGTCGACCGTCGCCGCACCCGCCGCCATCATTTCGTGACGAGCCACCTCGTTGGTCAAAAGGAAATTCACGGCGCCGGCCAGCATATCGCGGTCGCGCACCAGCTTGGCGCCGCCACTGTCGAGCAGGCGCTGATAGGCCTCGCGAAAATTCTGGACGTTGCGGCCGGCAAGCACCGCTGTCTCCAGCATGGCCGGTTCCAGCGGGTTCTGGCCGCCCTCGGAAGTCAGCGAACGGCCGACAAAGGCAATTTCCGTCAGCCTCAGATAAAGCCCCATCTCGCCGATCGTGTCGCCGAGCAGAATATCGGTATCGGCGGTGATCCTGTCGCCCTTGCTGCGCTGCGCCAGCTTCAGGCCCATGCCGGAAATCTGGGCGGCCAGCTGCCCGGCGCGTTCGGGATGGCGCGGCACGATGATCGTCAAAAGCCCGTGGTGCCGCTTGTGCAGCATGGCGTGAACTTCGGCCGCGACCGCCTCTTCGCCGTCATGGGTCGAAATCGCCGCCCAGGTCGGGCGAGCGCCGATCTGGCGTTTCAGCGCCGCCAGTGCCCGTTCGTCGGCCGGCGGCGGCGCGGTGTCGACCTTGAGATTGCCGGACACGGTGACCGGCCGGGCGCCGAGCGAAAGGAAGCGCTCGCCATCGAGATCCGACTGGGCGACGACATGGGCGAGATTTTCGAACAATGCTTCGGCGATGTTGGCGCGCTTCTTCCAGGATTTGAAGGAGCGGTCGGACAGCCTGCCATTGACCAGAACCTGCGGCACGCGGCGGGCGCCGAGTTCCAGGATGGTCATCGGCCAGATCTCCGATTCGGCGATGATCGCCAGGTCCGGTTGCCAATGATCGAGGAAGCGGCTGACCGCCGGCTTGAGGTCGAGCGGCACATATTGGTGGATGATGCGGCCGCCCAGCCGTTCTTCGGCGACCTGCGCCGAGGTGACGGTGCCCGTCGTCAGCACGATGTTGACGCCGTAGTCGAGAATGCTCTCGACCAGCGGCACGACGGCGATGGTCTCGCCGACGCTGGCTGCATGGATCCAGATCACCGGGCCTTCGGGGCGCTCGCGTCCGGCGACGCCGTAGCGCTCGCGCCGGCGAATGCGATCCTCCTTGCCTCTGGATGTGCGCCAGGCGACATAAGGTCCGACCAGCGGGTAGGCGGCGGCCCCGGCGAAGCGGTATGCCGTCAGGAAGGCGCGCGCCCAGCGCATACTCATTTCGAACCGTCCACAAGGCGATAGGCCTCGGCGGTCGCGGCATTGAGCGAGGCCGTGACCTCCTGGCGCTTGCGTTCCATTTCCGCGGCGTCTGCGTTGGCCGGCACGAAGACAGGCGTGCCGACGACAATCGAGGAGCGGCCGAAGGGCAAGTTGATCGTCGTCTTGTCCCAGCTGCCCTCGATCACCTTGCGGCGGCTGGTGGCAATCGCGGCAGGCAGGATCGGCCGGCCGGACAGCCGCGCCAGGAGGACGACGCCGAGCCCCGCATCGCGCGGCGTGCCGTGGGGAATATCAGCAATCATGGCGACATTCTTGCCGGTGGCGAGCGACTTTTTGAGGGCGATGAGCGCCTTGGCGCCGCCCTTGTCGAGATGCCTTGCGCTTTCGCGCCCGCCAGAGCCGCGCACCGCCTCGATGCCGAATTTCTCGACCATCAGCGCGTTGAGCTCGGCATCGGCGCTGCGCGACACCATGGCAACCAGTGGCCGTCCCTTGGGATAATAGGCCGGCGTCAGCAGATGCTGGCCGTGCCAGAGCGCGATGATGCCAGGCTCGAGCTGCGCATAGGCGCCGCCGGAAAACTTCGCCGATCCGTCGACCATGCGGTTGGTCAGGCGGACAAGGCGGACGAAATACGCAAACAGCGCGGCAAGCGCATTCTTGACGAATCGCGACTGCGCCAGCGGTTCGCGGATCTTGCGCCAGAACGTCTTCGGCTTGCGACGTCTGACCGCCGACCGCGGGGCTGATCGCTTGACCGCTTCATGGTTCATCGATGTCAACCGGCAGCCTTGTTTTCGGGGTCGAGCAGGCGGTGCAGGTGAACGACGAAATAACGCATATGGGCATTGTCGACGCTGGCTTGCGCCTTGGCCTTCCAGACGGCGTGCGCCGATTGATAGTCGGGATAGATGCCGACTACGTCGAGCGCGTCGAGGTCGCGGAATTCGGTGCCGCCCAGCTTCTTGAGTTCGCCGCCGAACACCAGGTGCAAAAGCTGTTTCTTTCCGTCTTCAGCGGCCATGTCGATCCTTCACATATCGTGAGTTTGGGACAGGTCTAGACCAAAGCCGCCGACTTTGGAACTATTGATGATGGTCAATTGTCCAGCCCGGCGATGACGCCGGCGAGCACAGCGAGGAGTTCGCCGCTGCCGGCGGCAAGCGCGCCGTGGCGGATCACTTCGCCGGCATAGAGCGGCGCGCGGCCGTGCCGATCGAGCACGGCGCCGCCTGCCTCGCGCAGGATGAGGTCGGCCGCGGCGATGTCCCAGTCATGCGCGTTGGCCTTGACGAAGGTGGCATCGAGCTGGCCGCCGGCGATCATCGCCAACCTGTAGGCGAGCGAAGGAATATAGGGCACGCGCTTCAGCCGTTTGTGCCATTTCGCCGGCATCAGGTCGATCATCGCCTTCGGTCCGGCGATTTCGGCCGTTTCCGACGGCGGACGCACGCTGATGCGCTTGCCATTCAGGAATGCGCCCTCGCCCGGCAGCGCCCAATAGATTTCGCCCTTCGCCGGGCAGTCGAGCACGCCGGCAAGCGTGCGGCCGTTCTCGACCACCGCGACGCTGACGCACCATGTGGGCAGGCCTTCGAGGAAGCCGCGCGTGCCGTCGATCGGATCGACGACGAAGGTGCGGCGCGCGACAAGCCTTACCGGGTCGTCGACGGTTTCCTCCGACAACCAGCCATAGTCCGGCCGGGCCGCCAGCAAGGTCTCGCGCAGATATTTGTCGGCGGCGTGATCAGCTTCGCTGACCGGCGAGGTGCCGCCCTTCATCCATACTTGCGGATTGTTGTTGAAGTACTGCATGGCGATGAGCCCCGCCTCGCGGGCAGCGTCGCGCAGCAGCTGCAGGTCTTCAGTAGCGCCGGCCGAGACGGCCGGATCAAGCTCCGGCAAGGGTCATCCCTTCGATCAAAAGCGTGGGCGCGGCAGTGCCGAAATTGCGGTCGAGATCGCTCGCCGGAACCATGTTGAGGAACATCGTCTTCAAATTGGAGGCGATGGTCACCTCGGCAACGGGATAGGCCAGCTCGCCATTCTCGATCCAGAAGCCGGAAGCGCCGCGGCTATATTCGCCCGTCACCATGTCGACCCCCTGGCCGAACACTTCGGTGACGTAGAAGCCGGTCTCGAGCGACTTGATCAGCTCTTCCGGCGTGTTTTCCCCGGGCTCGATGGCGAGATTGGTCGACGATGGCGAGACCGACGAGCCGCTGCGCGAGCCGCGCCCATTGGTGACGAGGCCGAGTTCCCGCGCCGCCGAGGTCGACAGGAACCAGTGGTTGAGCACGCCCTTGTCGACCATGAACAATTTCTCGCCCTCGACGCCTTCGCCGTCGAAGGGGCGCGAGGCCTGGCCGCGGCGCCGGAGCGGCTCGTCGGTGACGGTGATTGCGGCCGAAGCCACCTTCTTGCCCATCATGTCGCGCAGAAAGCTGGTCTTGCGCGCCACCGCGGCGCCATTGATGGCACCGGCGAGATGGCCGGCAATGCCGCGCGCGACGCGCGGATCGAACACCACGTCGACCGGCCCGGTCGCCGCCTTGCGCGCGCCAATGCGGCGTACGGCGCGCTCACCGGCCTTGCGGCCGATGTCTTCCGGCGCGTCGAGATCGGAAAAATGCTGGCGCGAGGAGAATTCGTAATCGCGCTCCATGCCGGTGCCCTCGCCGGCGATGACGCTGGTCGAGCGCGAAAAGCGCGACGCGACATAATGGCCGACAAACCCATGCGAAGTGGCGAGCACAAGGCCGCCGAGCCCGGCGCTGGCGCCGCTGCCGGCCGAATTGGTGACGCCCTTGACGGCAAGCGCCGCCGCCTCGGCGGCAAGGGCTGCTTCCTTCAACTGGTCCGCCGATACCTCGGTGGCGTCGAACAGATCGAGATCGCGCGGCTTTTTGACCAGCAAGGCCGGATCGGCGAGACCCTGATAGGGATCTTCGGGCGACACTTTGGCCATGGCGACGGCGCGCTCAGCCAGCATATTGGGGTCGGATGCCGCCGTTGCCGAAACGCTCGCCACCCGTCTGCCGACGAAGACGCGCAACGAGACGTCCTCGCTCTCGGACGCCTCTGTGCCTTCGACCTTGCCAAGCCGCACCGACACACCGGTTGAGCGGCCGCGTACTGCAACCGCATCGGCGGCATCGGCGCCGGCCCGTTTGGCAGCCTCGACCAGGGCCGCGACGCGGTCGGTCAGTTTCGCTGCGTCGAGCGTATCGGTCATGCGCATAATCCTGTTATTTCCGGCCGGCTGAAGGGCAGCCGCTGCTGCACCATCTATTGTCCCGATGCAGCTTCTGCAATGGGAGAAGGCGCAAAGCGGGGGCATCAAGCGCCTGAACAGGGCTGCCAGTGTCAGGCAGGTGAGCGGCAATGGCGAGATCGACAATCCCTCAGGAAGCGGCCACCGGCGTCCAGATCACGTCGTCGATCCTGAGCGCGCCGGTGGCGAGCATCACCAGCCGGTCGAAGCCGAGCGCCGCGCCGCTCGCTTGCGGCGTGATGGCGAGGGCGGCGAGGAAATCCTCGTCGATCGGATAGCGTTCGCCATAGACACGCTGCTTTTCGTCCATTTCGGCGGCAAAGCGCCGGCGCTGCTCGGCCGGATCGATCAACTCGCCAAAGGCGTTGGCAAGCTCGACGCCGCAGCAATAAAGCTCAAAACGCTCGGCGGTGCGTGGATCGTCGGCGCTCGGCCTGGCCAATGCCGCCTCCGAGATCGGATATCCGAAAAGAATGGTGGCGCGCCCCTGCCCCAGCGCCGGTTCGATTTTTTCGACCATCACCCGGCTGAACAGGTCGGCCCAATTGTCGTCGGGCGCGGTCCGCAATCCGGCCTGGACCAGGGCGGCATGCAACCCCGCGCGGTCGGTGCTGCCATCGGTTGCCACAGTCGCCAGCAGATCGATGCCGGCATGGCGCATGAAGGCTTCGGCGACGCTCAACCGTTCCGGCTCGGCGAACGGGTCGGCCTCGCGGCCGCGGAAGCTAAAACGCTTTGCGCCCGCCCGTTCGGCCGCCAGCGCGACGAGCTCGGCGCAATCGCGCATCAGGCTCTCATAGGCCTCGCCGACGCGGTACCATTCGAGCATGGTGAACTCCGGATGGTGCAAGGGGCCGCGCTCACGGTTGCGCCACACAGCAGCGAGGCTGAAGATGCGCTCCTCGCCGGCGGCAAGCAGCTTCTTGCAGGCGAATTCCGGCGAAGTGTGGAGGTAGAGCGGCTGGCGCTGCCCGTCCGGCCCGATCGCCTCGGTGGCAAAGGCCGACAGATGCGCTTCATTGCCGGGCGAGATCTGCAGGGCCGATGTCTCCACCTCCACGAAGTCACGGCGGGCGAACCAGTCGCGCATGCCGGCGGCAATGGCGTTGCGCAGGATCAGCCGCGGCCGGCGGTCGGCATGGACATGCGGCGTCCACCATGGCGAAGCGGCGGTCATCGGCTTCAGGCGAATTGCACAGAGGGCTGGCGATTGCGGCCAAGATGCGCTAGGCCGCACCCAACGGCCTCTCCAGCCGATTTGCGCCAACAAATTTTATCAGGATGGAAACCCGTGAAGGTCATCGCCAGCTCCTTACGCAAAGGCAACGTCGTCGAAAAGGACGGCAAGCTTTATGTGATCCTCTTTGCCGAAAACATTCATCCTGGCAAGGGTACGCCGGTCACCCAGCTCGACATGCGGCGTATCTCCGACGGGGTTAAAGTTTCCGAGCGTTACCGCACCACCGAGCAGGTCGAGCGCGCCTATGTCGAGGAGCGCGAGCACACTTTCCTCTACCAGGACGGCGAAGGCTTTCATTTCATGAACCCGGAGAGCTACGACCAGGTGGCGGTGCCGGAGAGCGTGGTCGGCGACATGGCGCCCTACCTGGTGGAAGGCATGCCGGTGCAGATCTCGCAATACAACAGCATCGCCATCTCGCTGGTACTGCCGCAGCGCGCCACTTTCGAGGTGGTCGAGACCGAGCCGGTGACCAAGGGCCAGACGGCGTCCTCGTCCTACAAGCCGGCAACGCTGTCCAACGGCGTGCGTACCCTGGTGCCACCACACATCAGCGCCGGCACCCGCGTGGTGGTGATGACGGCGGATGGCGCGTATGTCGAGCGCGCGAAGGATTGAGGCGCGAAGCCTGAAACGCCTCGCCCTAGCGCGCCGAGGCGGCCGGTCATCGTCGACCGCTTTGTGCCAGGGGGCTTTCGAGCATTGGGACGCGGCACGCAGACCGCAGCGTCAACGCCCGGCCAGTTCTTTCCTATTGCACGACGCCAGCGGGCAATCTTTGAGCCTCGAGCAACGCCGACCGTCCCTTTCGCCAGGTGCCAGGTGGAATGCCGACGAACTTTTTGAAGGCGCGATTGAAGGCGGCTCCCGACTCGTAGCCGACCTCGGCACCCGCTTGCGCAATGCTCATTTCGGGCCGTTCGAGCAAACGTCCCGCCAGTTGCAGACGCCAGCGAGCAAGATAGTGCATCGGCGAGACCTCGACATAGTGGGTAAAGCGGCTCGCAAACGCCGTGCGCGAGAGCCCTACTTCGCGGGCGAGCCGGTCCAATGTCCATTCCTCCCTGGGGCGAGCGTGGATGAGCCGGAGCGCCTCGCCGACATGTGGATCCCGTAGGCCTGACAGCCAGCCGCGCGAATCGCCGGGGAGGGTCTCGAGATGGCGGCGGATGATCTCGACAAACATCAGCTCGCTCAGCTTGGCGAGGATCGTTTCACCGCCCGCCCGCCCACTGCCACCTTCGGCCAGCGCCAGCCGAAACAGGTCGATAACCCAGCTGCTTCCATCGGCGGGCTTGCGGGCACACAGGATGGCCGGCAATGCAGCGAGGAGAGGATTGAAGGGACGTGCATCGCAGCCAAGATACCCGCAAATGAACCGGGTCCGCTCGTCTCCCCCGCCACCATGGATCACCGCGAACGGCAGGCTCTCGTCAATCGGCCGATAATACATCGCCATATTGGGTTCGCCCCGCGCTCCGGGCGAAGAGCTCAAGACGTTCGGAACACCACCGGGGAAGACAACGACATCACCGGCGTTCACGAGCACCGGGGGCACCGAATCGTCTGCCAGCGCGGCCCAGCACGAGCCCGACATCACGGCATGAAAAGAAATGATGTGCTCTGCCTCCGGCATGATGGCGGCGGCAATGTCGGCCGTGCCCGGCGACTCGCCGACCCAGGGAGAGCTGGCGTCGACGTCGAAATAGATCGCACCGGTGAGGCGAACGGCTCGGAGCACATCGGAAAGGACATCCATGCACTACACCTCCGGAAACGATCGGCTACTCCCTTTGACAACGAGTTTTTCGGCCAGGCATCTCGAACTATCCGGCAATACAGCCGCCCGAGCAACTACCCATCCGGTCTAATCCTACTCTGAACGATCGGGCAACAGAAATGGACGATGTGACATTTGCGGGAACAGCGGACGGGATTAGCGTTTCATCGACCGGCCGACAGGTCCAATAACAGGGAGGAATGTCATGCACGATGAAGACATCACCAAATTCGCAGCAAGCCTGCGGGGCGAAGTCATCCGGACCGGCGACGCCCGCTATGATGAGGCCCGCAAGCTCTACAACGGCATGATCGACAAGCGGCCGCTGATCATCGCCCGCTGTGTGGACGTGGCCGACGTGATCACAGCGGTGAATTTCGGCCGCGACAACAATTTGCTGGTTGCGGTACGTGGCGGCGGCCATAACGGACCAGGATTGGGGAGTTGCGACGACGGTCTGGTGATCGACCTGTCGGCGATGAACGGCGTGCGTGTCGATCCGGATGCCCGTACGGCGCGGGTGGGTCCGGGCTGCACTCAGGGCGACCTCGACCACGCAACCCATGCCTTTGGCCTGGCCGTACCGGCGGGCATCATCTCGACCACCGGGGTCGCCGGACTGACGCTGAGCGGCGGCCATGGCTATCTGACGCGCAAATATGGCCTGACCATCGACAATCTGGTCGAGGCCGATGTCGTGCTTGCCGACGGCAGCTTCGTCACCGCCAGCAAGGAGCGGAACCCTAGCCTGTTCTGGGCGCTTCGCGGCGGCGGCGGCAATTTCGGCGTCGTCACCAGCTTTGTGTTCAAGCTCCACCAGGTCAGCATGGTCTTTGCGGGGCCGATCGCATGGGATCAGCGCCAGGCCCGCACCATCATGCAGCATTATCGCGAGTTCCTGCCGCGCGCGCCCGAGGAACTCGGGATCTTCCTCGGGCTCAAGACGATCCTGTCGAGCGCACCGTTCCCGGAAGAGTTTTGGGGAAAGCGGATGTGTCTGCTGATGTGTTGCTACAACGGCCCGGAGGAAAAGGGCAGAGAGGCGCTGGCTCCGCTACTCGATGCGCTCCCCGCGCCCTGGTTCAATTGGATGGGAATGATGCCCTATCCCGCGGTGCAGAGCATGTTCGATGGGCTCTACCCGAAGGGGATGCAGTGGTATTGGCGGGGCGATTTTGTCAAGACGCTGTCCGACGAGGCGATCGACGCTCATCTCGAGCAGGCGGCGAAAACACCGAGCGAGCTATCGCTCATGCATCTCTATCCGATCGACGGCGCGGTCCATCGCGTCGGCAAAGACGAGACACCCTGGAATTACCGTGATGCGACCTGGTCGATGGTCATCGCCGGGATCGATCCGGACCCACAGAAAGCGGGGCCGGTGACGCGCTGGACCAAGGCCTACTGGGAGGCCGTGCATCCGTTCGATCTGGGTGGCGCCTATCTGAACTTCATGATGGATGACGAGGGCGAGGGAAGGCTCAAGGCGGCTTATGGCGATAACTACGAGCGCCTGGCCTCGCTAAAGAAGAAATACGACCCGAACAACCTCTTCCGGGTGAACCAAAACATCCGGCCGGCCGCTTGACGGCCGCCCTCGTCTGGCCAGCTAGTGTTGTATCGTACCGGCCGGACCAGCTAAGGCCCGGCCGGTACGATAGGTTCCGGCCAGGACGCTCGGCGGCCTACAAGCGCGATACTCGGCCGGGCTCGGCGACCATGTTCCATGAGCCATGTCTGACATGCGTCGAAGCGGTCGGCCCGCACGCTCAGGTCACCCGTAGTGCTGCTTCAACAGGCAAGTCCGGGAGCAGGCAATGCGGTCAACGGGTTATGCCTCAGCGACTGCTTCTCGCCAGGCCGATCGCGCCGGCAGCCTACCGATAATTTCACGCTTCGATGCGGACGTCCGACGTCACCACGACACCCTTCAGTCCTCCTCGAGGATCGGTATCCCCTTCAGAACTAACTAAATTAGCAGTTTCTTAATTGCCTTTGGAACTTTGTAGCTTGCGTTCCATTTTCAACCGCATGCGAGAGTCTGTGGTCCAAGGCCCGGGAATAACGGTGAACAGGTCACCGCCGCGCTACTCGCTGGTCCTGCCCGTATACAATGAAGAACAGGTGCTGCCTCGGCTGATCGAGCGGATCAGTTCGCTTATCGGCCGGCTGGACGGCGAAACGGAGGCCATCTTCGTCGATGACGGAAGCCGCGATGGAAGCGTCGAATACCTTCAAAAAGTGGTCGCCGCCGAGCCGCGCTTTCGGCTGATCGAATTTTCCCGCAATTTCGGCCACCAGGTGGCGATTACCGCCGGCATGGACGCCGCTGCGGGCGATGCCGTCATCGTCATGGATGCGGACCTGCAGGATCCGCCGGAAGTCGTTCTCGATCTGGTGGCTAAGTGGAAGGAAGGTTTCGAGATCGTCTACGCCCGCCGGGTCAAGCGCGAGGGCGAATCCTGGTTCAAGCGCTTTACGGCAAGTCTTTTCTATCGCCTGCTGGAGAAAATGACGTCGGTCGATATTCCGCGCGACGTCGGCGACTTCCGCCTAGTCGGCCGCAAGGCGCTGGAAACCTTCAAGCGTATGCCCGAACATGACCGCTTCGTCAGGGGCATGTTCGGCTGGATGGGGTTCAAGCAGACGGCCGTGCCATTTGAGCGCCACGCACGAACCCTGGGCCAGACCAAATACCCGTTCTGGAAGATGATGCACCTTGCGGTTCACGGCATCGTCAGTTTCTCCGAGAAGCCGTTGCGCCTGGCGCTCTGGGGCGGGTTGGTCATTTCCGCGCTTGCGGGGGTCTTTGGCGCCTACGCCATCTTTGCCTGGTTTTTTGAAACCGGGATCATTGCCGGGTGGACATCCACGGTGGTGATCGTGTCGCTCCTGTGCGGGATCAACCTTTTCATGACCGGCGTGGTCGGACTCTACGTCGGCAGCATCCACGCCGAGGTGAAACGCCGCCCGCTTTATGTCATCGATCGGCTCACCGGCTTCGACGAGTCGATGCGTGCCGCCTCCGGTGAGCGCCGCCGATCGTTTCACAAACCCAGGAGTGGAGTCCCCGCCAATGGCCGAACTCTTCGACAGCTATAAATCCAACTATGGCGAGGCGGTCGAAGGGTCCATCCGGTTTTCCGGACTCAGCCACGACTTCTTCCTTGTCGCCAAGGCGGATCTGCTGCGGCGTCTGGTCTTCGAGCGAAAGCTTCGGCAGGGTGGGTCGGCTGTAAGGGCGCTGGATGTCGGCTGTGGCGTCGGTTCGCTCCACCCCTACCTCGACGGTGCTTTCGACAGCGTCGATGGTTGCGATGTCTCGCAAGAATCGATTTTGCACGCCAGCCAACACAATCCGCGTGTGGCCTACAGGACCTGCAGCACTCAGGGGCTGCCTTACGAGGACGGCACGTTCGATCTGGCTTTCGCCAGTTGCGTCGTCCATCACGTTCCGCCCTCCTCCTGGCTCGATTTCTTCCTGGAAATGCGGCGCGTCGTACGGCCGGGCGGCGTCGCCTGCATTATCGAGCACAATCCCTACAATCCACTGACGCGCCTTGCTGTGTTCCGGTGTCCGTTCGATCACGACGCGGTTCTGCTCAACGCCGCCAAAGCGAGGTCCGTTTTTCAGGAAACAGGCTTCCGGGACATCCGCTCCGAGCATTTCCTGCTGCTGCCATCGGCAAGGCCCTTGGCCAGAAGGGTCGAGCGGGTATTCGCGCCTTTGCCGCTTGGAGCGCAGTATGCGTGTAGTGCGCGTGTCTGAGCGCCGTTCAACCGGCGACGCCGGGCTGAGGGTGCTGGCGCGCTTCGGGTCGGTCGGCATCGCCGCAACGATCCTTTATGCAGTGATGGCCACCGCTTTGGTAAAATGGCAACGGTTCGGCCTCTCGCCGGTCGGTGCCTCGCTCGCGGCTTACACCGCAGCCGCCCTGTTTTCTTATCTCGCGCATAAGTTCGTGACTTTCGCGTCGAGCGGATCGCATCGATCGGAAGCTCCGCGTTTTTTCTTGCTGACGGCGACAGGCTTCGCCGTTGCCTACGCGGCGCCGGCGGTTTTGACGGCCAAACTCGGCCTGCCGCCGATCATCGCCATTCTGGTTACATGCTTGCTTGTTCCAGCGGTCAATCTTCTCATGCTCGACCGGTGGGTTTTTGCGCAGCGAAGACCCGGCCGGCAACGTGATCGCCCGCCCTAACCCGGCTCAACAGGATCGAGCCGGAACGACAACAATTTGATGGCGCGCTTGTAGATGTTGCTGGCGGCCGGACTTGGCGGAATGCCGTCGAGGTAGTCGAAGGCGACATCGAGTATCCTGGCCTCGGCGAGGGCCGCCGTTGGAATGACGAACGAGACCGTTCGCGGCTCTTTGCCGGACAGCGTCACCGCATGCACCCGAACGCCATTCACCGAAATAATGACCCGCTGCGTGACCTGCGGCGGGCGAATGGCGGCGGCCATTTGCAGCGTGGCCGTCACACTGTCGTGGAGCGGCGGTATCTTCAGGCGAAGCCGCGAGGTCTCGCCTAGGGAATGGGTGCCGTCGGCAACGGGTCCCGACCAGCCGCAGACCCTCATGCCGGCTGCCTTTTTGGCTCCGTCGGACCGGAACGACACCGTCTCGCCTAGGGTATAGCTGCCGACCGCATCGCGATTGAGGCAGGTCGTCGTCCGGTCAATGTAATAGGCGCGATAATCGGCGTTGACATTCGGATTGAGAGCAAGCGCAAGAATGACGATTTCTGTTCCCGCCAGAACCGCCGCCAGCGCGTAGCTGGCAAGCCTGGCCCCGCGCAGATACCGGCCCGAAATGTCAGACCAGGGCAAGATAGCCTCCGATCCATGCCACGGTCATGAAATAACAGGCGCCCAGGAAGAGAGCCAGAGCCGCAAGAAAAGTCGGCTTCGACGCCGACGACAGCATGGCCAGCAATATTGTCAGAGGTGCAAGCCCAACGACGTATCTGACCATCGAGGCCAGGTTCGTGATCAGCGGCAGGATGATGCAGCAGGCGCAGAACAACGCGGCGCCATATTGCCTGCGAACCGCCAGAACCGCCGATAGCGCCAGTCCGATGAGTGCGGCGAGCGCGCTCCATTGCGGCGCCGTGGGCAGCCATCCAGTTGTCGGAACGGCCGAAAACCCGTCCCATATAAAGGCGAGCGGATTGCCCGGCACCCGTCCAAACGCGCGCTGCACGTGCAGGAAGGCAAAGCCGTCGCCGACGGTCAGATAGAGAAACAGGATGTAGGCGAATAGGCCGGCTGGCGAGATGAAGATGGCGACGAGCAGATCCGGTCGGCCAAGCAGCCAACGCGGGAACGACAGCGTCGATCCGCCCTTTGCGCGGTAATCCGTGAACATCTGAATGACGGTCGCGAATACAACGAGCACCCCGACGAGCCTGGTTGCCGACAGGAGAGCCGATGACAGTCCCGCAGCCAGATAGCTGGAGCGTTTGAGCGCCAGAAAAACGCACGAAGTCAGGAGTACGAAAAGAGGTTCGGTCAGGAAAGTCGTGAAGTGATAGGAGAAGGGGCCGCTGAGCAGGAAGGCGCAATACAGAACATAAGCGCGCATGTTCTTCTCGAGCAGTGGCCACGCCACCAGACAGGCGGCATAGCTGCACGCAATCGATGTGATCGACGCGACGAGTATCGTCGGAAAGCGGAAAACAGACCGGATTGCCGCCACCAGCATCGGATAGAGCGGGAAAAAGCCCCAGCGTCCGACATTGCTCTGGCCTGGAATGGGAAAGCGCTCATAGCCGTGTTCGGAAATGCCGACATACCACGCGCAATCCCAGCGGCAGAGCGCCTGGGCATAGGCCGCGAAGCCGGGTTCTGCCGAAACCGAAGCAAATGCGGCATAGCGAATGGCCAGCCCACTGACGACGAAAGCCAACGGCACCGCGACGACGGCTACCGCAACAAAGCGGCCACCGGCGTTCGGACGCGCGACAGCTTCGAGCGCCAAAATCTGCCTCCACCCGTTCAAATGGCAGGCGCCACTCAAAGCTAGATGACGCGCGCCCCGGCGAATTCAAGGCGTTCACGCGGCTCAAATTGGCGATACCGCTATCCGGCGCTTCTGAGCCAGACCAGCATCTCGCCGGGGTCGCGGTTGTGCCAGGCGAAATGCGGCACGGCGCCGACTTTCACTTCCTCGACCGCCGGCGGTTCGGTGCGGTAGAGCCCCTTTCCAGTTTTCGAAAGTCTCCTTTTGGCAATCGCCGAAAGCGTGACGCCGCCGCCCAGACGGTTCGCTGCTTGTGTGCCTCGATCTCAGCCGTTCGCGGCAGAGCGATGCGGTGCCGTGGCTGGAATTCGACGCGCAAAAGTCCGCCGCGTATTTTGTGCGATTCCGTCAAGCTGTTGTACACGACAGTTTTGAACCCTGATGCCGCGCCCGCGTACTCGGCCCTTGAGAATCCTCCAGCCTTCGGCAACATGGCGGCAAAGCTGAGAGTGCGAGGATGAGCAAGGTCATTTCCGCCGCATCGCGGCGTCAGTCGGCGCCGCGCAAGGCACCGATGGCGCTGACCGGGGCGCTGGTCGCCCGCACCTTGCGGGCGGTCGAGGACGCCGGGCCGACGCCGGGCATGGTCTACATGACCGATGCCGATTACGCGCGCATTCGCGACGAGGTGCTGGCCGGCGCGCCGGCCGGGCCGGTGAAGCTGTTCGCCTATGGTTCGCTGCTATGGAAGCCGGCCGGCGAGGTCAGGGGTGGCGAACGGGCCGTAGCGACGGGCTGGCACCGTTCGTTCTGTTTTACGGTGCAGCGCTTCAGGGGCACGGTGGAGCAGCCCGGCCTGATGATGGCGCTCGACCGCGGCGGCCAATGCCAGGGGATGGTGTTCGAGATCGCCGAGCCAGTGGCGGCCAATCTCGAAGCGCTGCTGCGCCGCGAGATGACCATCCTGCCGGCCGTCAACGTGCCGCGCTGGCTGCAGGTCAGGACGGGCAACGGCATGGGCCAAGCGCTTGGTTTCGTTGTCGATCCCGCCAATCCGCGCTATGCCGGCAAGCTCGACAAGCGAGCGATAGCGGCGACCCTGGCCACGGCCGTCGGCCATTGGGGTTCGGGCGCCGAATATCTGTTCGAGACCATTCGCCATCTCGACGCCTGCGGCATCCGCGACCGCAATCTCTGGCAGCTGCAGGAACTTGTGGCCGAGGAGATCGGCCGGGCGCCGCCGTCGGGCTTTATTCGTCCCTGAGCCAGACCAGCATCTCGCCGGGGTCGCGGTTGTCCCAGGCAAAGTACGGCACGGCGGTCACTTTCGCTTCCTCGACCGCCGGCGGTTCGGTGCGGTAGAGCCCCTCTTCCCAGTTTTCGAAAGCCTCCTTTTTGGCAATCGCGGAAAGCGTGACGACGCCGCCCAAAAGGTTTGGCTGTTTGTGTGCCTCGATCTCGGCCGTTCGCGGTAGAGCGATGCGGTGCAGCTGGCTGGAATTGTCGGTCTCTTCGATGCAATAGATCAGCGGTCCGCGCGCCAGTGCGACGCGGCCAATATCCTGCCGCACCTGCGGATTGGCGTAGAGGCGGTCGACGGCCATTTCGAGATCGAGCTCGACGCGGTCGCCTTTGCGCCATTCGCGGCGGATCGCGGCATAGCCGTCACTGGTGACAGCATCCAAATCGATATCGGCGCCGTTGACCTTAAGCGCCGCCTTGCGGCACCAGGCCGGCAGGCGCAGGTGCAAGGTGAACTCGGTCGGCGCTTCCGGTTCGACGGAGATCGAGACCGCGCCGTCCCAGGGATAATTGCTGGTTTGGGTGAGCTCTATTTGGTTCCCGGCGATATCGAAACGAGCCGTGCCGTTTCCATAGAGATGGACGGCGAGTGCGTCGTCTGACAGGCCGTAGAAATAGCTGCCGATCGAAGCGACCATGCGTCCGACATTGGGCGGGCAGCACGGGCAGCGATGCCATTTCCAGCGGTGGTGGGCGCCGCGGCTTTCGAGCGGATTTTCGTAGAAGAACAGCGAGCCGTCGAGTGACAGGCCGGAGATCGAGCCGTTGTAAAGCGCCCGCTCCATGATGTCGGCGTAGCGCGCATTGGGACCCATGCCGAGCATGCGGCTTGCCCAGAACACCAGGCCGACCGAAGCGCAGGTCTCGGCATAGGCGGTGTCGTTGGGCAGGTCGTAATCGGCAGTGAAACCCTCATTGTGCGACGATGGCCCGAGACCGCCAGTCACGTAAAGGTTCTTGGTCATGAGATCGTCCCACAGCCGGTCGAGCGCCACCCGCAGCGTGTCGTCGCCATATTCGGTGGCGATGTCGGCCATGCCCGAATAGAGGTACATCGCCCGCACCGCATGGCCGACGACCTTGTCCTGCTCGCGAACGGGCTTGTGCGACTGGTTGTATTCGTAGGTCTTGAAGTGATAGGCCTTCGGGTCGGCGCCGCGGGCGCGCGCCTCCTCGTCGAAATAATGCGGCTGCTGGCCGCGCTGATCGATGAAGTATTTGGCAAGCTCCATGTATTTGCGCTCGCCCGTCACCCGCGCCAGCTTGACCAGCGCCAGCTCGATCTCCTCGTGGCCGCAATAGCCCTTCTTCTTGCCGGGCTCGGCACCGAATGTTTCTGCGATATGGTCGGCGTAGCGGCACATGATATCGAGCAGCTTGCGTTTGCCTGTGGCCTGGTAATAGGCGACCGCGCCTTCGATCAGATGGCCGGCGCAATAGAGCTCGTGGCAATCGCGCAGATTGGTCCAGCGCAGGCCGGGCTGGATGCGCTGGTACCAGCTCGACAGATAGCCGTCGGGCTGCTGCAGCTTGCCGTACATGTCGATGACGGCGTCGATCTTCTTCTCCAGCTCCTCGTTGCGGCGGCGGTAGAGCGAATAGGCGGCGGTCTCGATGGTCTTGCCCCAGTCGCTGTCCCAGAACATCTGGGTCGTCACCGTCGATCCGGTGAATTCGTTGCCGGCGGTGGCTGCCTCGTCCGGCGAGGGTGAGTGGAACGGAATGACGACGCCGGGCGACGGCCGGTCGGGATCGATCTGCTCGAGCATGCGCGCCTCGACGCAGCGGTCGTAGAGGATGCCGGCGGTCTTGCTGGCAACGGCATCGACACGGTCGCCCCAGAAGCCGCGCACGTCGACCTGCGGTACCGGCAGCGGGCGGAATGCGAGTTTCGGCTTGGCGCCCTGACTGGCGGATTGCGATGCGGTCATAAATTTACTCCGTTCAATTCGATTGGTCACTTGACGGCTCCTGCCATCAGGCCGCGGATGTAGAAGCGCTGCAGCAGCAGGAAGAGCACCAGGCACGGCACCATCATCACGGTGACGCCGGCCTGCACGGCGCCCCAGTCGATGGCGCCGAAGCGGCCGGACTGGAGTGCGGTCATCATGATGGGCAGCGTGAATTTGGACTGGTCGGTCATCAGCACGAGGGCCGCCAGAAACTCGTTCCAGGCGCCAAGGAAGGCAAACAGCGCGATGGTGACGATGCCCGGCCAGACCAGCGGCAGCATGACCCTAAGCAGCATGGTGACATTGTTGGCGCCGTCCATGCGCGCGGCCTCCTCGATCTCGCGCGGCACCGCGTCGAAGGCGTTGCGCATCATGAAGATTGAGAACGGCAGCTGCAGCGTGACGTAGACGCAGACCAGCCCGGTCAGCGTGTTGTGCAGGCCGATTTTTGTCAGCACCAGGAAGATCGGCGTCAGGATCGACTGGAACGGGATCATGATCGTCGACAGGATGACGACGAAGAGCAGGTTCTTCAGCGGAAAGCGGAAGCGCGAGAAACCGTAGCCGGCGAGCACGCTGACGATCACAGACAGCACCACCGTCATGACCGAGACATAGATGCTGTTTTGCGCCGGCAGCCAGAGGCCATCGCCGAAGGTGTTGAGCGTGGCGTAGTTCTCGAGCGAGAACCCAGTTGTCGGCCAGGGCGGCAGCGGTGGCTGGCGCGCCTCCTGCGCCGGCTTGAACGCCGAAAGAACGGTCCAGACGATCGGCGCCAGGAACAGTATGGACGCGGTGATGCCGGTGGCGTGCTCTGCGAACTGCATACCTATCCGGCGTTTGCGGCTGCGGGCCTGCGCCATCAGTCGACCCCCTCTGGCTGGCGCAGCAGCCGCAGCTGGATGAGGCTGAGCGCCACCAGGATGACCAGCAGGACCATCGACAGCGCGGCGCCGTAGCCGAGCTTGAACGACACGAAGGACTGGTTGAAGATCCAGTAGACGGCGGTCAGCGTCTGGTTGCGCGGGCCGCCGCGCAGGATGATGTAGAACTGGTCGAAGGCGAGAATCGAGCCGGCCACCGACAGGATCAGCGCCAGCGCCAGCGTGCGACGCATCAGCGGCAGGGTGATGGCGCGAAACCGCGCGAATGGCCCTGCCCCGTCGATCATCGCCGCCTCCTGCAGGTCCGGCGGGATCGATTGCAGGCCGGTCATCAGGATGATCATGGTGAAGCCCGCCACCTTCCACACCACCATGGCGATGATCGACCAGAAGGCCGGCTGGAAGGTCGCCAGCAGGTTGAATTTCTTCTCGGTCAGGCCAAGCTCGAAGGCGGCCGGGCTGAACAGGCCGGAATCGACATTGAGCAGCCACGACCACAAAAGGCTGGCCGAGGCGAAGCCGATGACCGCCGGCATGAAGAAGGACGTGCGGTAGAAGCCGGTCAGCTGCCGCGGCCGCTCGATGAACAGCGCCAGCGGAAAGGCGACGGCGAAGATCGCGATCGTCACCACCACCGTGTAGTAGCCGGTGAACTTCAGCGCGTTCCAGAAGCGGGTATCGCGCAGGATCGCCCAGTAATTGTCGAGGCCGATAAAGCTATGCGCGCCCATCAGCGGCCAATTGTGCAGCGACATCCACGCGGTCATGCAAAGCGGCACGATGAAGAAGACGACGACAAGGGCAACGGCCGGCGCGACATAGAGCAGGCCGATCCACTGCCGGCGGCCGGCGCCGACCAGTTTGTATGCGCGTGCCGGGGTGGCGGTGGTTGCTGTGATGGTGGTCATGTCTGGCCGCTCGGTGGTTGAAGGGCAATCACATCGGGAGAATACCCCCCCCCCCCCCATGGCAACCCCAATTCGAAAGGGCAATAGGGGGCCACCCCACA
>NZ_JAMYMF010000006.1:0-209814 GCF_040318415.1 Mesorhizobium sp. M1163
TGCCGCCCACAAGCTTGGTGCCTAGAAAAGCCTCCGCCAAGCTCAACTGGCCCGTCTGCTTCACTGCCATCGCGATTCCCTCAGACCGTCCACCTCAGAGAATCACAATCAGCGAATTACGCAACAGGCCCGCAAGGGGAGAAGGAAAGCGCCGCATCAAGCCGCTCTGTCGCGGACCTGGTAATCCTTCACCGCCGCGAAGCGGATCGCCTTCCAGCGTTCGGCTTCGTAGTTTAGCGAGAAGGCGTGCTGGGCGAGGAACACTGGATCATTGTCGAGGTCGCGGGCGATGTCGCCGCGATGCGCTTCGATGAAGCGCTGGAGTTCGGCCCTGTCGTCGGCCGATATCCAGCGGCAGACGGAAAAGCGCGACATCTCGAAATCGACCGGCAGCGTGTATTCGAAGTTCAGCCGCTCCTTTAGCACGTCGAGCTGCAGGGCGCCGACGACACCGACGATGGCCGGCGAGCCGTCCTCCGGCGAGAACAATTGCACGACGCCTTCCTCGGCCATCTGATGCAGCGCCTCCTTGAGTTTCTTGGCTTTCATCGCGTCGCCGAGGCGAACGCGGCGCAGGATTTCAGGCGCGAAATTCGGCACGCCGCGAAACAGGATCTCCTCGCCCTCGGTCAGCGTGTCGCCGATGCGCAGCGTGCCGTGGTTGGGGATGCCGACGACATCGCCGGCAAACGCCTCGTCGGCGGTGACGCGGGTGCGGGCGAAGAAGAATTGCGGCGCCGACAGGCTCATCGGCTTGCCCGTGCGCACCAGCTTGGCCTTCATGCCGCGCTCGAGCTTGCCGGAGCAGACCCGGACGAAGGCGATGCGGTCGCGGTGGTTGGGGTCCATATTGGCCTGGATCTTGAAGACGAAGGACGTCATCTTGTCCTCGGTCGCCTCGACCTTGCGGCTGTCGGCCTCCTGCGCACGCGGCGGCGGCCCATAGGCGCCGAGCGCCTCGATCAGGTCGCGCACGCCGTAATTGCGCAGCGCCGAGCCGAAATAGACCGGCGTCAGATGGCCCTCGCGGAAGGCATCGAGGTCGAGCGGGCGGCAGGCTTCGCGCGCCAGCTCCAGCTCTTCGATGAAAGCCTCGCGCTCGTTCTCCGGCAGCAGGCCGGCAACGCGGTTGGAATCGGGGCCGTGGACCGGCGTGCGCTCCTTTTCGGCGTCGCCCTTGCGCACCGCGTTCAGCGCCAGATGGTAGGTGCCGGAAAAGGTCTTGCCGCGGCCGATCGGCCAGGTGATCGGTGCTGTGTCCAGCGCCAACTTCTGCTCGATCTCGTCGAGGATATCGAACGGGTCGCGGCTTTCGCGGTCCATCTTGTTGACGAAGGTGATGATCGGGATGTCGCGCAGCCGACAGACCTCGAACAGTTTCAGCGTGCGCGGCTCGATGCCCTTGGCGGCGTCGATGACCATGACCGCACTGTCGACCGCCGACAGCGTGCGATAGGTGTCGTCGGCGAAATCCTCGTGGCCGGGCGTGTCGAGCAGGTTAAAGACGGTGTCCTCGTATTCGAAGGTCATCACCGAGGTGACCACCGAAATGCCGCGCTCGCGCTCGATCTTCATCCAGTCGGACCGGGTCTGGATGCGGTCCTTCTTGGCCTTGACCTCGCCGGCAAGCTGGATGGCGCCGCCGAACAAAAGCAGCTTTTCGGTGAGCGTGGTCTTGCCGGCGTCGGGGTGGGCAATGATCGCGAAAGTGCGGCGGCGCGATACCGCTTCTGTAATCATTTCGGACATTTTTCAGGATTTCCGTGTGAGGCCGGGCTTCTAGCAGCAGAGTGCAGAGCTGTCGACCTCTCCGGCGGCAGTGGCCATGCTCCGGCGTCAGGCCGGTTCGGTCGCACGGCTCTCAGTGGCTATCTCGGGAATCCACTCGGCAATTGCGGTGCCGATCTTGTCGGCATGGTCCTCCTGCAGATAATGCGCGCCGGGTCCGAGATCGATCAGGCGGCAATTCTTCAGCCCAGCCGCGAATTCCCGGGCCGCCTGCGGCGAGACGAGGGCGCCGGGATCGCCTGAGAAAAGCAGCTTCGGGTAGGAGGAAGCCCGGAGCGCCCAATGGTCGTGCTCACTGATGGCGGCGACATCGGCAGGCTGGCCTTCGATCGGCAGTTCGCGCGGCAGCCGCAGGATCGGCTTGCGCGATTGCGGTGTCGGGAACGGCGCCCGGTAGGCGGCCATTTCCTCATCGCTCATCGTGCGCAGCACAGCGGCCGGCAGCACCTTTTCGACGAAGACGTTGTCTTCCAGAACAAGCTTCTCACCGACGCCAGGAGTGCGCATTGCCTTGAACAGTTCGCGCGCCTGTGGACGCTGGTGGAAATCGTCCCAGCTCTCGAAGGGGCGGATGAATTCCATGAAGGCGAGGCCGAGCATCCGCTGCGATCGCCGGGCTGCGAGATGGAAGGCGAGTGCGGTGCCCCAGTCCTGCGCGACGACCACCATATCGGCGACGCCAAGCGTCTCGATGAAAGCATCGAGATAACGGACCTGGTCGAAGAAGCGATAGTCGATGTCCGGCTTGCCGGACTGGCCATAGCCGATCAGGTCGGGCGCTATGCAGCGGCCGAACGGCGCCACATGCGGGATGATGTCTCGCCAGATGTAGGACGACGTCGGGTTGCCGTGCAGGAAGAGCACCGTCGGACCGGCAGTGCCTGCCTCCACATAGGACATGGTTGAATCGAGTACCGCGACTTGCGAGCGCGGCAACATTGTGCGGGATTGCTGCTTTTCGAGTTTCGGGTTCATCGGATCAGCTCCTTTTTGCGAAGACTGTTTTGAAGACGATATTCTTGAAACGCTCGAGCGGTTCGGGACTGCGCTCCACCTTCATGCACAGCATCGCGCCTTGCCAGGAACTCAAAAGGAAATCGGCGAGATCCTCGGCATCGAACGCGTCGGTGATATCGCCGGCCGCCTGGCCTTCGGCGATGCATTCGGCAAAGGGCTTACGCCAACGTTCGAAAATGGCGACGAGTTGCAGCCTCAGCGCCTCACTGTGAGCCGCCGTCTCGAGGCTGAGATTGCCGATCATGCAGCCCCGTGCCCAATCATGCGCCTCCAGCTTCGACGTGATGATTTCGAGATAGCGGCGCAAGCGCCCGACCGGGGGCGTGCCGTCTCGGGCGAGGGCCTGCTCCACCAAGCCGCTCACATAGGCGAAATAGCGGTCCAGCACCTCGCCGGTGAACGCCTCCTTGGAGGCAAAATGATTGGTGAAGGACCCCGGGCGGGCATCGGCCGCGGCGACGATGTCGCGTACGCCGGCGGACGAATAGCCGGAATTCCAGATGGTTTTGAAACCGGCGTCGAGAAGTTTTTCGCGAAGTGAATGTCTGGCCATATCGATACAATACGTACGTACGTATTAAAGTCAAGAAGCATATTTGATACCGCGCGCTCTTGGCAGAACCCACGGGCAATGGCATCGCGGTGGTGGCGTTGGAACGAGGAGTGAAGCATGACAGAGGCGAAAGAAGTGATTGTCACCGGCGCCGGCATCATGGGCGCCTCCATCGCTTGGCACCTGACCAAGGCCGGAGCAAAGGTGACGGTCATTGCCGGCAGCGGCGCCGGCGGCGTCGCGACGCCGAATTCCTTTGCCTGGATCAATGCCAGCTGGGGCAATCCGGAGCCCTATTTCCGGCTGCGCATTCGGTCGATGGCCGAATGGACGCGACTGGCGAACGAGGTGCCCGGCATCCCGTTGCAATGGTGCGGCGGCCTGTGCTGGGACCTGCCACGTCCCGAACTTGAGGCCTATGCGGCCGAGCACCCCGCCTGGGGCTACGGCATCGAGCGTGTCGACCGTGCCGGCGCTGCGCGCATCGAGCCCAATCTGACCGAACTTCCCGATTTCGCCCTTTATGTCGCCGAGGAAGGTGTCGCCGAGCCGGTCGCCGCCACGCAAGCACTGCTGGCCGACGTCGAACGGCGCGGCGCGCGGCTGCTGACAGGAGTTACCGCGACCGCGCTTGTGCGGGCCAACGGCCAGGTCTCCGGTGTCGACACATCCGCCGGGCGGATTGTTGCCGACGAGGTGGTGATCGCGGCCGGAGCCGGCTCTCCGGCACTAGCGGCAACAGCCGGGATAGAACTGCCGATCGGGACACCGCCCGGCCTGATCGTGCATTCGCGCCCCTACCAAAAGCTGCTCAACGGCCTGGTGATCGGCGACCGACTGCATATGCGCCAGACCGCGGAAGGCCGCATCATCGCCGGCTCGGATTTCGGCGGCGCCGATCCCGGCATGGATGCCGCGGCGACCGCCCGCGACCTGTTTGCGGCGATGAAGGCCATGCTGCGCGGCGCAGATGGGCTGGAACTCGATTTCCACACCATTGGCTACCGGCCGACGCCGGTCGACGGCTTTCCGATCATCGGCCGCGCCGAAGGCGGGGGCGGCGTCTACGTCGCCGTTATGCATTCCGGCATCACGCTGGCACCGGCCGTCGGCCTGTTCGCCGCCCGCGAGATCCTCGACGGCGATCGCGATCCGCTGCTTGATCCCTACGGGCTGGCGCGGTTTACTCAATAACCGGGCGGGCGGCGAAAGCCGCCGGCCAGCGGCTCGATTGCCCTGGCGATCCCGAGCAGGCGCGACTCCGACCAGCGTTTGCCAACAAGCTGTAGTCCGATGGGCAGGCCATTGCTGTCCTGTCCGCGGGGCAGCGACAGTGCGGGATGGCCGCTGTAGTTGAACACCGCGCCATAGGCCGGCAGCATCCAGTAGCTTTGCTCGCTATCGTCGACCTCGATCGGCGTTCCCGGCTCGCAATGCGGGAAGGCGGTGACCATTGCGACCGGGCACAGCAAGGCGTCGCAACCGTCGAAGAACCGATCCCACGCCAGGATGGAGCGGTCGCGGCGGGCGAGCGCCTCGAACCAGCGCGAGACCGGCGTCGGCTTCTCCGGTGGTTCGGGCTGCGCCGCCTCCAGCATCATGCCGATCAGGACGCCGCCCTGCTCCAGGTCGTCGTGCAGGTCGAGCTCCGGCAATTTGGCTTCCTCGACGATGGCGCCCGCGGCCTGAAGCTCTTTTGCCAGACTTTCGACCACCGCGCTGATCTCGCCGACCACCGGAAAGCCCGGAAAGGACGGCGCGATGGCGATGCGCAAATTCCTGAGATCCAACTCCGGCATGCTTTCGACCGGTACCGGCGCAAGGTCGGTGTCGCTTCCATCCGGCCCGGCAATGAGGCGGTAGATCAGTACCAGGTCTTCGACGCTGCGCGCCATCGGTCCGAGGCAGGAGATCCGCCGGACGCTGCGCGGCGCGCCGCCTGGATCGGGGAAGGCGCCGGCGAGCGAGACGCGGTGCTCGGTCGGCTTGAGGCCGTAGACGCCGCAAAAGGCAGCGGGCAGCCGGATCGAATCCTGCATGTCGGTGCCGACCTCGAACGGCGTCATTCCAGCGCTGAGCGCCGCCGCCGCACCGCCACTGGAGCCGCCGGCGGTGCGCTGGAGGTCCCAAGGATTGCCGGTACGGCCGAACAGCGGATTGCTCGACTGCCAGTCACTAAGCATTGTCGCCACGTTCGTCTTGCCCACCAATATGCCGCCTGCCGCCTTCAGCCGTGCAACGACTGGACTGTCTGCCCTCGCGGCATAGTCGGCGAAGGCCGGGAAGCCGACAGTGGTTCTCATGCCCGCGGTTTCGTGCGTGTCCTTCAGTGTGAACGGCACGCCGTGCAGCGGCCCAAGGGCTTCGCCGCGCGCCTGCGCTTCGTCGGCCTTGCCGGCGCGCTGCCGCGCACCTTCCCGATCGAGGGTTACGACGGCATTGACCGCCTCATTGTGCCTGTCGATCTGCGCCAGATGCGCGTCCAGCGCTTCCACAGCGGAAATCTTGCGGTCACGAATGGCGGCAACCAATTCTGTGGCGGAGGAAAAGGCGAGGTCCATGACCAATACTCCGGCTTGCCAGCGGCGCCAGCCTCACCAAATGGCGGGCAACGGCGCGTCTTCAAGCCGAGTTCAGCATTCGAGGACAGGCGGTGCTTGATCGGAATTGCGCTGCCTGCTGCAATCGGCGCTGTCCTGCGACGCGTAGCGAGGAATCTACACGGCCAGCGCCAGCTTTGCCGCGGCGGGCACAAACGGACGAATGCTCATGCCGTCTCTGCCGATGGTGACGAAGCTCGAGGGCGGAATCGCCTGCCAGTCGCTGCCGTCGCGGTCGAAGGGTTCCGACACGACGCAACGGCCTCCGCCATTGCGGAAGGCGGACGTGTAGAGCGTCGGCGCGTGGCCGTCGCTCGTATAGCGCACCGCGTAAAGCGATTGTCCGTCGGAAAAAGCCGCCGTCAATTTCAGCGCCGGCTCGAAGCCGCCGCGGCGCGAGGCGTCGATGACGCGGCTGGTGGCGCGCGATACGGCGCCCTGCGGATCACCTGCCAGGTCCTCTTCGGTCATCATCAGAAAGAACAGTTCCGAATCCGTGGCGCCCTCACGCTGGTCGAAGGCGGCGTCGGAGAGCGAATTCTCCAGCGCGCGACGGATCTTTTCGAAGCCGCCGATCTGGCCATTGTGCATGAACGACCAGCGGCCCGAAATGAACGGATGACAGTTCATGCGGCTGGTGGCGCCACCGGTCGAAGCCCGGATATGGGCGAGGAACAGGCCTGACTTGATCTGCCGGCACAGGCTTTTCAGATTGGGGTCCGACCAGGCCGGCAGGATGTCGCGATAGAGGCCGGGCTCCGGTCGGTCGCCATACCAGGCCAAGCCAAAACCATCGCCATTGGTCGGCGATTTGGCTTCCTGGGCGCAGTGGCTCTGGGCGATCAGCGAGTGGCAGGGCGCCGTGACGATGTCTTCGAGAAAGACGGCTTCGCCGAGATAGGCGGCCCACCGGCACATAGCGCCTAACGTCCCCTGTTATGCGTCCGCTCGTAGAGCTCACGGATGATGCCGCTTGCCGTGGTCTCGAACAGAAACGGCAAGAAAGCATGAATGAGCGCGGCAAAAGCCGCCATGAACAATCGCGACGAGAACCATGCGGCGAAAGCCATATGGCCGAAATAACTCTCGCCGACCGCAGCCGGGTGAGAGGTGAAAAGTCTTGCGAGCCGTGCGGTCATGTCGGTCCCTCCTGCCAGCATGAAGAGCCGACGATGAATATCCTGGCATGGGTGTTCGGTTCATCGGTCCCAAATTGTCCTTGTGAAAGGCTGAATTTTGGGACAAACATCCCACATGACGCCGGAAATCGACGAAATAGACCGGAGATTGCTGGCCGAGCTGCAGCGCGACGGCACGCTGTCCGTCGACCAGCTCTCGGCAAGAATATCGCTGTCGCGCAATGCCTGCTGGCGCCGGGTCAAGCGGCTGGAGGAAGACGGCGTCATCACCGGCCGCGTGGCGCTGGTCGACGCCGACAAGCTCGGGCTCGGCCTTTCCGTGTTCATCCTGATCCGCACCTCGAATCACGATCCCGACTGGCTGCAAAAATTCCGGGCGGCGGTGACCGGCTTTGCCGAGATCACCGGCGCCTACCGCATGTCCGGCGATCTCGACTATGTCTTGCGCGCCCGTGTCGCCGACGTCAAAGCCTATGACCGGCTCTATCAGCGGTTGATCGCCAAGGTGGCGTTGTCGGACGTTTCGGCCTCGTTCGTCATGGAAGAGATCAAGGAGACCACGATCGTTCCGATGGAACTGCGCTGAGGCGGAACTGCGCTGAAAGAAAGCCGTTGATAGCATTGTCGCCGAGTTGACTGGACCGGCGTTCGCGACGATAGGATCAGCCTTATGCGCGTAGCACTTTATCCCACCTCCGTCATCGGTCCGGCTGTCGGCTTCGTCAGGCTGCCGCATGGCGAGGGATTGCCGCTTCCCGCCTATGAGAGCTCGGGCGCCGCCGGCATGGACCTGCGCGCCGCCGTCCCGGACGACAGGCCGCTCTTGATCCTGCCGGGAAAGCGCGCACTGGTGCCGACCGGCCTGGTCCTGGAAATTCCCGAGGGCGTCGAAGGCCAGGTCCGGCCGCGTTCGGGCCTCGCCTTCAAGCACGGGCTCACCTGCCTCAACACGCCCGGCACCATCGACAGCGACTATCGCGGCGAGGTCAAGGTGCTGCTGATCAATCTCGGCGACGAGGATTTCGCGGTAACGCGCGGCATGCGGATTGCCCAGATCGTCTTCGCCCCGGTGACGCAGGCGACCGTCGAGGAGCGCACATTGGCCGGCGGCACAACGCGCGGCTCCGGTGGCTTCGGATCGACCGGCACGGCCTGATGAGCGCGGCGAAATGAAGATCCCCAAGCTCGTCATCTTCGATTGCGACGGGGTTCTGGTCGACACCGAGAACCTGGCCAACCGGCGCCTCGCCGAATGGTTGAGCGCGGCAGGCTTTCCGGCCAGCTTCGAATATTGCCGCAAGAATTTCTCCGGCCGCAGCATGGTCTCGGTGCAGAAGGAAGTCGAGGCGACCGGCGTCAGCCTCGGCGCCGATTTTGTCGAGCGCTGGAACGCCGGCCTGCCGGACCTGTTCGCGCATGGCGTCGAGGCCATCCCCTACGTTCGCGAGTTCATCGAAACCGTGCACGCCGCCGGCATCGCCACCTGCGTCGCCTCGTCGGCACGGGTATCGAAAATGCACATCACACTCGGTCTGACCGGGCTGCTGCCGCTGTTCGAGCATGCGCTGTTCAGCTCGACCATGGTCTCGCGTGGCAAGCCGTTCCCCGACCTCTTCCTGCATGCGGCAGCGACGATGGGCTTCGCGCCCGCCGATTGCATCGTCATCGAGGACAGCGTCGCCGGGACGGCAGCCGGCATCGCCGCCGGCATGCGCGTCTATTCCTACCACGGCGACCCGCTTTCCGACCGCGACGGACTGAGCGAAGCCGGCGGCATCCTGTTCGACGACATGCGTGAACTGGCCGGGCTGGTGCCGATCCACTAATCGCCTTTGCGCAGGCTGTACGCGCTCGATCTCAGACCGGGCGTGACGCTCCAAGTACTCGGTCGACCGTGTCGCGTATAAGACTGCGCAGATTGGCCGGCCTGTCGAGATGACTGACGACAAGGAGGCCGTCGGCCGCCACCGTTAGCGCGTCCGCGGTGCGGTCCGGATGGGAATTTGCGTCCGCGATCAGCAGATCCCTTAGGATGCCATGTAGACAGACAGGTCTACCTGTTAACGAAGGAAGGCGAAACATGGCTTCGATAGTCAGGGAAATCATCGTAGATGCTCCACCGGAAAGCGTATGGGCGACAGTCGGCGACTTCGCCGGCGGCGCCCAACGGATAGCCCCAGGCGTTTTCGTCGACTGCCGGGTGGAGGAGGGCGACGTGCGGGCCCTTATGTTCGCCGACGGCAAGATTGTGCGAGAGCGGCTCATCGCTCGCGACGAGCAGAGCCGGCGGATCGTGTGGGGATGGCTCGGCGACGAGGTCACCCACGATAACACTTCCATGGAGGTCTTTGCCGAGGGCGAGGGCCGGAGCCGCCTGGTCTGGATCCACGACACTCTGCCCGACGAACTCGGCGCGTGGCTCGCAGCCGCCATGGATCACCTGGTGCCGGTTTTCCAGCAGACCCTGGCGACCGAAGCCAAGCCAACATAGTGAGGCAACGCCAGGTGTTTCCCCTTGGCCGCAAAATGCTCTAGCTTGCGCGCGCCCGACATAACGAGCGCGCGCATGACCTTCTCCCTGCTTCGTTTCATCTTTGCCTGCCTGCTGCTGCCTTGTCTTTGGACGGGCAGAGCGGAGGCCGTCAGCTTGCCGGAGCTCGGCAGCGCCGTCCCTGGCCACGGCGATGTCACCTATCTCGATCTCGCCAGGATGGTCATTCCCGATCTGGCCGCGGACAAGGACGGCTTTTTCCGGGGTTCGATGCCGATCGAGATGCGCCACATCGCTGGTCTGGACTACGACGGCTCGCCGCCGGCGACGTCGGGTCTTTCCAACGCCGGCGTGCTCGGCATCAAGGCCGGCGGCAAGGAGCGGCTGACCATGCTGTTCGACCTCGGCGACTCGCCTGACAGTGCCGAGGGCTATGCGGTGCTGGCACTCTACGACATCACCGGCAAGCCGGCCCTGCTCGACGCGGTCAATGTCGCTGTCGACCGCATCACCTATCTTCGCGATCCGGGCAAGCTGCCGATCGGGCCTGGTGACGACGCCATCATCAGCATGAGCACGCACTTCAATTCGAGTCAGGGCTATGGGATCACGCCGCTGATCATGGTCCGCAGCGAGAGGTTCGAGCTGATCGACATGATCTATACGTTCGACGAAAACCTCTGCACCAACCGAAGGACGCAGAATGCGGCGTTCCAGGCGATTGCTGACGGCCAGCCCTATGCAGCCATCAAGGTTACGGTGACCGACGCGACGGTACCGGGCGAAGAAAGCTGCGACGGCCAGCAGCCGCCAGCGGCGTCTTCGCGCAACATTTCCGTCACCTATCATTGGGACAAAAACGCTTCGCACTACGTCAAGGATTCCGACGCGCTGGACCGATTGGCAGAAGAGAACGCCAAACGCTTCTGAGCCAACCGCATTTGTTTGCCCGGCGCGTTCCGCCGGGCTAGAATTTGCCTCACATTCTGCACTGGAGGGGAGCATCCATGGATAAGGGCAAGATTTTTCGCGACCTGCATGCCTCGATCTTCGTGATGGCCAATTCCTGGGACGTCGGCACGACCAAGCTTTTGGCCTCGTTCGGCTTCAAGGCGCTGGCGACGACCAGCGCCGGTTTTGCCTTTTCGCGCGGCCTGCCCGATGGCGCGGTGACGTTCGAGGCGATGATCCACCATTGCCGTGAAGTGTCGGCGGCGACCGGGCTGCCGGTTTCGGCGGATCTCGAAAAGGGCAAGGGCGACAGCGCGACAAGTGCCGGCGAGACGATCTTCGCCGCCGAGGCGGCTGGCCTCGCCGGCTGCTCGATCGAGGACCATACCGGCGAGCCCGACAAGCCGATCTATGATTTTTCGCATGCGGTCGAGCGCGTCGCGGCGGCGGCGGAAGCGGCACGGGCGCTGAAACGCGATTTCGTCTTCACCGCGCGGGCCGAGAATTTCCTGTGGGGCAAGCCCGACCTCGACGATACGATCAAGAGGCTGCAGGCGTTCGAGAAAGCCGGCGCCGACGTGCTCTATGCACCAGGGCTGAGCGACATCGAGACGGTGCGGACCGTCTGCTCGGCGCTGACCAGGCCGGTCAACGTCATGGCCCGGCCTGGCTTCACCATCGCCGACCTGGCCATGGCGGGGGTAAAGCGCGTCTCGCTCGGCCCATGGCTCACCAATTTCGCCTTCGGCATGCTGGAGACCGCGGCGCGCGAGATCCAGCAGGACGGCACGTTCGGCTTCACCCGCGCCGCCATGCCATTCGGCAAGCTGCAGGCGCTGTTTGCCAAATCTTCAGCCTAGGTAGGCCCCGGCGAATGACGCTCACCGTCGTCGACATGCACACCGGCGGCGAGCCACTGCGGATCGTCACCGGCGGCTACCCCGACATTCCCAAGGGCACGATTCTCGAAAGGCGTGCCTATGTGCGCGACCATCTCGATCATCTCAGAAAGATCCTGATGTTCGAGCCGCGCGGCCATTACGACATGTATGGCGCGCTGCTGGTGGAGCCTGACCTGCCGGGCGCCGACCTCGCGGTGCTGTTCATGCACAATGAAGGCTATTCGACGATGTGCGGCCACGCCATCGTCGCGCTCGGCCGCTATGCCGTCGACGAGCGGCTGGTGGCGCCACGCGAGCCGATGACGACGGTCAATATCGAGGCGCCATGCGGGCTGATTTCGGCTGCGGTCGAGGTAAGGGATGGCAAGGCCGGTGCGGTGTCATTCGAAAGCGTGCCGGCGTTTCTGTTTGCCCGCGACCAGCGGATCGAGCTGCCGGGCTACGGCGCAGTCGGCTTCGACATCGCCTATGGCGGCGCCTTCTATGCGCTGGCCGACTGCCGCCAGTTCGGGCTGGAATTCGGCAGGAACCGGGTGCGCGATTTCGTCGATGCAGCGACGGCGCTGACCAATAAGCTCAAGGCCGAATTGCCGCTGTCGCATCCCGACCATGCCGATCTCGCCTTTCTCTACGGCACCATCCTGACCGACGGACAGGATGCGATCTCCGATACGCCGACCAAAAACATCTGCGTTTTCGCCGAAGCCGAGGTCGACCGTTCGCCGACCGGCTCGGGCGTCACCGCGCGGCTGGCGGCCATGCACGCCAAGGGCCAGATCGAGATTGGCCGGACACGGCTGTTCGAGAGCATCGCCGGCTCGCGCTTTTCCGGCGCGGTCGTGCGCACGGCCAAAGCCGGGCCGCATGACGCCATCATCGCCCGCGTCGGCGGCCGCGCTTACTACTCAGGGCGGGCCGAATTCATTGTCGAGGACGACGACGAACTGGGGCGCGGCTTTCTGCTGCGCTAAGCATCATCCCGCGCCGAGATCGCCTTGTGCAGGTGCACCATCATGGCGGCGGCGAACAGCGGCGTCAGAAGGTTGAGCAGCGGCACGGCGAGGAAGGCGGCGACAACCAGCCCGGCCAGGAACACGGTGACCGCGTGCTTCCTGCGCAGCGCCTTGGCCTCGGCCTCCGGGCGAAAACGCATGGCGGCGAACTCGAAGAACTCGCGCCCGAGCAGATAACCGTTGACGACGAAGAAGGCGGCGATATTGATGCCTGGCACCAGCAGAAGCAGCAGGGCGACGATGTTGCCGAGGATGACGACGCCGAAGAACCTGATCGCCAGCACCAGCGAGCGCAGCGCCGGCACTGCGCGGCCGGGCGGATCGTTGGGATAGTCGGTGCGCTCGACGACTTCGGCGACGTCGTCGAGGAACAGGCCAGCGATGATCGCCGTCACCGGCGCGATGAGCAGCGCCAAGCCCAGCGCAAGGCCGATGCCGGCGACGACGGCGCCCAGCCATCCGGCCCAGGAGGGCAGGCTGGGCAGCCATGCATCGATCCATGGCCAGGCCAGCCAGTCGAACAGGCCCTTGATCCCGAACCAAAGTGCCGCCAGCGTCAGCAAGGTCAGCCCCAGCGTCTTCACGAACACGGAACGGAATTCGGGCGAGAACAGCCGGCTCAAGGCGGCGCGGGCGGCGTCGAGGATCACGGCGTTTCCAATTCCATGTCAAACATGCCCGTGGCTGATATCTCCGAATAGGCGGAGACAGCGTAGGCTGCAAGCGCCCTAGCGCGCGACCTTTGCCTGGGGAATGGTCATCGCCGCCACGCCGACGACGACCAGGGCCATTCCCCACCACGCGCTCGGACCAAGGCTTTCGCCAAGGAACACGGCTCCGATAGCAACGCCGATCGGCACCCGCAGATAGGCTTGCGAGGTGGTGCCGACGGAGCCCAGCGTGTGGAGGAGACGGAAATAGATGCAAAAGGCCAGCGCGGTTGAAAACACCGAAAGCCCGAGCAGCGCAAGGATCGAAGCTGTCGACGGCGCCAAGGTCCATGGCTGGTCGAACGCAAGGCTCAAGGGGATCAGCATCGCGGCGCCGCAGAGCATCGAACCGGCGGCCGGCACCATCGGGTCGAGCCCCCTGAAGCCGCGGCCGAAAACGGCCGCGCCGGCATAGCAGATCGTCGCCGCGATCACGGCAAGTTGCGGTAACAATTGCTGTCCGAGGCCGCCAAGCGCCGGGGCGCCGACAACGAGGCATATTCCGGCTATTCCCGCCGCGACGCCAAACAGCTTGCGCATGGTCGACGGTTCGTGGCGGGTGATGAGGGCGGTCAGCAAGAAGGTAAAGATCGGCGAGGTCGCGTTCAGGATCGTGGCCAGCCCGGCATCCAGCGAGCGCTCGGCCCAAGCGATCAGCGTGAACGGCACGACGCTGTTGAGGCATGCCTGGAATGCAACCGGCGCCAGCTTGTGGCATCACCCGGCAAGGTCAGCCCGCGCCAGCGGATCAGGGCAAGCAGGATGCCACCCGCGATCAGGGTTCGCGCGGCGATCAGCGTCACCGGCGGGATCGTCGCAACGCCGATCTTGATGAAGCTGTAGGATGCACCCCAGAGCACTGCCAACACGACGAGCAGCACCAGCTCGATCCTCGTGTCGGTTTTCATAGACATGGCCGGCGGGGACCTCTGGGCATCGCTCATCTCAGCCATGCTTGTAAGCCAGGCACGCGAGAAATGCTTCGGCCGCCATCCAACGATGGTGGCTATGCTGACATTCGTCGGATCGTCGCATTGTCGACTAGGCAAAGCCGCATCAAACCGCTAGACCCGCCCGCGCCCGGCATGGCAGAAAGCCGGTGGGTTTTTGGCGGAGACATGAATTGATGCCGGACTATGACGTGCTTTGTATCGGAAATGCCATCGTCGACATCATCGCCCAGTGCGATGAGGCGTTCCTGGAGACCAACGGCATCATCAAGGGCGCGATGAATTTGATCGACACGAGGCGCGCCGAACTGCTCTACAGCCGCATGGGCCCGGCCATTGAAGCCTCGGGCGGCAGCGCCGGCAACACGGCGGCGGGCGTCGCCTCCTTCGGCGGTCGCGCCGCTTTCTTCGGCAAGGTCTCCAACGACGCGCTCGGCAAAATCTACGCGCATGACATGCATGCCCAGGGCGTCGCCTTCGACACAAAACCGCTCGATGGCGAACCGCCGACGGCGCGCTCGATGATCTTCGTCACGCCGGACGGCGAGCGCTCGATGAACACCTATCTCGGCGCCTGCGTCGAGCTCGGCCCGGAGGATGTTGAGGCCGACAAGGCGTCGGGCGCCGCCGTCACCTATTTCGAGGGCTATCTCTGGGACCCGCCGCGCGCCAAGGAAGCGTTCCGGCAGACGGCGAAGTTCGCCCATGCCGCCGGGCGCGAAGTATCGATGACATTGTCGGACTCGTTCTGCGTCGACCGTTACCGCGACGAATTCCTCGACCTGATGCGCTCCGGCACCGTGGATATCGTCTTTGCCAACAGCCACGAGATCAAGTCGCTCTACCAGACCGCGTCCTTCGACGAGGCGCTGGCGCAGATCCGCAGGGACTGCAAGATCGCCATTGTCACCCGTTCGGAAAAGGGCTCGGTCATCGTGCGCCGCGACGAGACCGTCACCATCGAGGCGACCAGGATCCGCGAGCTGGTCGACACGACAGGCGCCGGCGACCTCTACGCCGCCGGCTTCCTCTACGGCTACACGCAAGGCCGCGGCCTGAAGCAGTGCGGTGATCTCGGCTCGCTGGCGGCCGGACTGGTCATCCAGCAGATCGGCCCAAGGCCACGGCAGAATCTGCGCCGAGAGGCCGAGCAGGCGGGGTTGTTGTAGGGGCGCTCGGTCTCGCTCGATGGCAGGGCAATCGCAGATCGGCAAGTGCCCCCTCACCCGGATTGCCAACCGAATTGCGAAGAGCAATTCGGGGCAATCCGACCTCTCCCCGACGGGAGAGGAGGTCGCCAGCGTTGATGCCAGCCTCTTCTCCCCTGCGGGGAGAAGGTGGCCGCGAAGCGGCCGGATGAGGGGGACCCCCTTATGTGATAGCCGTGCCCTCGATGGGCATCGCCTTCGCATGACCCTCCCCACCGAGAGGAGGGTAAGCTCGCTCCTCAAGCCCCCGCGCTATACGCCGCGATCGCGGCCATATTGACGATATCCGAATCCTTCGCGTTGAGCGAGACGATCTGAACCGGCTTGTTCAGGCCGACCAGCAGCGGGCCGATGACGGTCGAGCCGCCGAGCTCCTGCAGCATCTTGGTCGAGATCGAGGCCGAGTGGAACGCCGGCATGATCAGCACATTGGCGGGGCCGGTCAGCCTGATGAACGGATACTGCGCCATGGCGCGGGCGTTGAGCGCCACGTCGGCGGCCATTTCGCCGTCATACTCGAAATCGACGCGGCGCTTGTCGAGGATGCGCACCGCTTCCTGGACGCGCTCGGAGCGCTCGCCCTGCGGATGGCCGAAGGTCGAATAGGCGAGCATAGCGAGCCTCGGCTCGTAGCCCATGCGGCGGGCGAAGCCGGCGGCCTCCTCGGCGATGTCGGCGATCTGTTCAGCGTTCGGCATGTCGTGCACGGCGGTGTCGGCGACAAGCACGGTGCGACCCCGCGCCAGCACGATCGACACGCCGATGACGCAATGGCCGGGCCTTGCGTCGATGACGCGGCGGATGTCGTCGAGCGCCGTCGAATAGTTGCGGGTAACGCCGGTGACGATGCCGTCGGCATCGCCCAGCGCCACCATGCAGGCGGCGAAATGGTTGCGGTCGTTGTTGATCAGCCGCTGGCAGTCGCGGAACAGGAAGCCTTTGCGCTGCATGCGCTCGTAGAGATAATCGGTGTAGACGGAGTTGCGCCGCGACAGCCGCGCATTGATGATCTCGATGCCTTGCTTGCCGAGGTCGATGCCGGCATTCCGAGCGTTTTCCTTGATGATGTCGTCGCGGCCGAGCAGGATGGCGGTGCCGAGCCGCTGGTTCACATAAGAGACGGCGGCGCGCATCACCTGCTCCTCCTCGCCCTCGGCAAAGACGATGCGCTTGGGCTGGCGGCGCACGCGGTCGTAGATGCGCTGCAGCGTCGAGGCGATCGGGTCGCGGCGGGCGGAAAGCTCCTGCGCGTAGCGGTCGAGATCGAGGATCGGCTTGCGCGCGACGCCGGAGTCCATCGCCGCCTTGGCGACCGCGATCGGGATCGCCGAGATCAGCCGCGGGTCGAACGGCACCGGGATGATGTAGTTGGGGCCGAATTTCGGCCGGTTGCCCTGATAGGCGGCGGCGACGTCGTCGGGCACGTCCTGGCGCGCCAGCTCCGCCAGCGCCCGGGCGGCGGCGATCTTCATGTCGTCATTGATGGTGGTCGCCCGCACATCCAGTGCGCCGCGAAAGATGTAGGGGAAGCCAAGCACGTTGTTGACCTGGTTGGGATAGTCGGACCGTCCCGTCGCCATGATGGCGTCGGTGCGGATCTCGGCGACCTCCTCCGGTGTGATCTCGGGGTCGGGATTGGCCATGGCGAAGATGATCGGGTTCTTGGCCATCGACTGCACCATGCTGGTGGTCAGCGTGCCCTTGGCCGAGAGGCCGAGGAACACGTCGGCGCCGTCCAACGCCTCGGCCAGCGAGCGCGCGCCGGTTTTGACGGCATGCGCCGATTTCCACTGGTTCATGCCTTCGGTGCGGCCCTGGAAGACGACGCCTTTGGTGTCGCAAAGGATGATATTCTCAGGCGCAAAGCCCATCGCCTTCATCAATTCGATGCAGGCGATGCCGGCAGCACCGGCGCCATTGCAGACCATTTTCGTGGTCTTCATGTCGCGGCCGGTGATTTCCAGCGCGTTAATCAGCCCGGCGGCCGAGATGATGGCGGTGCCGTGCTGGTCGTCATGGAACACCGGTATGTCCATCAATTCGCGCAGCCGCTGCTCGATGATGAAGCATTCCGGTGCCTTGATGTCCTCGAGGTTGATGCCGCCGAAGGAGGGTCCAAGGAAACGCACGCAGTTGATGAATTCGTCGGCATCCTCGGTGTCGACCTCGAGGTCGATGGAATCGACATCGGCGAAGCGCTTGAACAGCACCGCCTTGCCTTCCATCACCGGCTTCGAGGCCAGCGCGCCGAGATTGCCGAGGCCGAGGATAGCGGTGCCGTTGGAGATGACGGCGACCATGTTGCCGCGAACCGTGTAGTCGAAGGCGCGGCTCGGGTCCTCGGCAATGGCGAGAACCGGAACCGCGACGCCCGGCGAATAGGCGAGGCTGAGATCGCGCTGCGTCGCCATCGGTTTTGTGGCGACGATCTCCAGCTTGCCCGGACGGCCCATGGCGTGGAATTCCAGCGCCTCCTGGGCGCTGACTGAGGGCCCGTTGCTTTCGGTTTTCTTGGCCATGGTACTCTTGGTTTCCTCGCCCGTACGGCACCGCTTGAGATGGGTGCGCATGCTTTCTTTTGTGGAAGGTTCGGGATTAAGGCTACACTTCGCCGCTGTAAACCGCCAAGCATGGCTTGGAAAATTTTGGAAGCAGCTTTTTGAACGACGAGACGCCCATTCGAAGCGACAACGCCACGCCGGCCTTCGCGCCGGCGACGCCGATGATGGAGCAGTACATCGAGATCAAGGCGGCGAACCCGGATTCGCTGCTGTTCTACCGCATGGGCGATTTCTACGAGCTGTTCTTCGACGATGCCGAGAAGGCAAGCCGGGCGCTCGGCATCGTGCTGACCAAGCGCGGCAAGCACCAGGGGCTCGACATCCCGATGTGCGGCGTGCCGGTGCACGCCGCCGACGATTATTTGCAGAAGCTGATCGGCCAGGGGTTCCGCGTCGCCGTCTGCGAGCAGATCGAGGATCCAGCCGAGGCCAGGAAGCGCGGCGGCAAATCGGTGGTGCGCCGCGATGTTGTGCGGCTGGTGACGCCAGGCACCATCACCGAGGACAAACTGCTGGCGCCGTCGGAATCGAGTTTTCTGATGGCGCTGGGACGGGTCAAGGGCGGCGCCGAGCATTCCTTCGCGTTGGCCTGGATCGAGATCTCGACCGGTGTCTTCCGCGTCGCTGAAACCACCGCCGACCGGCTGCTCGCCGACGTCTTCCGTGTCGATCCGCGCGAGCTGATCGTCGCCGAACCGGTGTTTTACGACCCGGAGCTGAAACCGGTGTTCGACGTGCTCGGCCGCGTCGCCAGTCCGCAGCCGCCGTCGCTGTTCGATTCGGCTTCGGCCGCCGGCCGCATCGCCCGCTTCTTCGAGGTGGCGACGCCTGACAGTTTCGGCTCGTTTTCGCGCGCCGAGCTGTCGGCGATCTCAGGCGTCATCGCGTATGTCGAGAAGACGCAGAAAGCGGAGCGGCCGCCGCTGTCGCGGCCGGAGCGCGAGGAGCAGGGATCGACACTGTTCATCGACCCGGCGACGCGCGCCAATCTGGAGCTGCTGCGCACGCTGTCCGGCAGCCGCGAGGGGTCGCTGTTCAAGGCGATCGACCGCACGGTGACCGGTGGCGGCGCAAGGCTGCTCGCTGACCGGCTGATGGCGCCGCTGACCGACCCGGCGGCAATCGCTGCAAGGCTGGATTCGGTGTCGTTCTTCCGCTCCGAGACGCGCCTCTGCCAGGCGGTGCGGGCCAGCCTGAAGAGCGTCGCCGACATGCCGCGCGCGCTGTCCAGGCTGGCGCTCAACCGCGGCGGTCCGCGCGATCTCGGCGCGCTGCGCGCCGGTTTCGAAGCGGCCGGCGCCATCGCCGGACTGTTCGGGCAAACCGCCTTGCCCGCCGAACTGGCGGCGGCGCTAGCGGCCATCAAGGCACTGCCCGGCGCGCTGGCGACGCATCTGGCACAGGCGCTCAGCGACGAGCTGCCGCTGCTCAAGCGCGACGGCGGCTTCGTCCGTTCCGGTTACCACGCCGAACTCGATGAGATGCGGGCACTGCGCGACGAGTCGCGAAAAGTGATCGCCGGGCTGGAGCGCTCGCTGATCGACGAGACCGGCATCCGCTCGCTGAAGATCAGGCACAACAATGTGCTGGGATACTACATCGAAGTCACCGCCAACCACCATGCGCTGATGACCGGCAGCGACGGCGCCAAGGCGCGCTTCATCCACCGCCAGACCATGGCCAACGCCATGCGCTTCACCACCACGGAACTCGCCGAGCTGGAATCGAAGATCGCCAATGCCGCCGACCGGGCGCTGGCGATCGAGCTTGCCGCTTTCGAGGCGCTGACGGCGGAAGTCGTCGGCCAGGCCGACACGATCCGCACCGGCGCCGAAGCGCTTGCCGTGCTCGACGTTTCGGCCGCACTTGCCTTGCTTTCCGAAAGCGAGGCCTGGTGCCGGCCGCTGGTCGATGCGAGCCTTGCCTTCGAGATTTCGGGTGGACGCCATCCGGTGGTCGAACAGGCGCTGCGGCGTTCCGGCGAAGGCCCGTTCGTCGCCAATGACTGCGATCTGTCGCCGCAAGGCGATGCCAAGGCCGGCGCGATCTGGCTGCTGACCGGCCCCAATATGGGCGGCAAGTCGACCTTTCTCAGGCAAAACGCGCTGATCGCCATCCTTGCCCAGGCCGGCTCCTTCGTGCCGGCGGCATCAGCCCATATCGGCGTCGTCGACCGGCTGTTTTCGCGGGTCGGCGCCTCCGACGATCTGGCGCGCGGCCGCTCGACCTTCATGGTCGAGATGGTCGAGACAGCGGCGATCCTCAACCAGGCCGGCGAACGCGCACTGGTCATCCTCGACGAGATCGGCCGCGGCACCGCCACCTTCGACGGCCTCTCGATCGCCTGGGCGGCAGTCGAATATTTGCACGAAAAGAACCGCTGCCGGGCGATCTTCGCCACGCATTTCCACGAGATGACGGCGCTCGCCGGAGAACTGCCGCGGCTCTCCAACGTCACCATGCGGGTCAAGGAATGGGAGGGCGACGTGGTCTTCCTGCACGAGGTCGGCAAGGGTGCCGCCGACCGTTCCTACGGCGTCCAGGTAGCGCGGCTTGCCGGCCTGCCGGAAGCCGTCGTCGGCCGGGCCAAAGAAGTGCTGCACCAGCTTGAAGCCGGAGAGGTTTCGGGCAAGGCCAACCGCCTGGTCGACGACCTGCCGCTGTTTTCCGTGGCGGCGAAGCGGGAAGCGTCGAAGCCGGCCAGGAGTGATGGGCTGGGTGAAGCGCTAGCGGAGATCAATCCCGACGAGATGACGCCACGCGAGGCGCTGGAAGCGCTGTACCGGCTGAAGGGGCTTGTGGGGAAGTAGTGCTCGTCCGATAGCGCTCTACGGCGCCCCCCTCTGTCCTGCCGGACATCTCCCCCTCAAGGGGGGAGATTGGCAGTTTCGCTGACAGCGCTTTTTCCTTCGACGTTCGAAGTTGGCGAAAGCCGATGCGAGATCCAATCTCCCCCCTTGAGGGGGAGATGTCCGGCAGGACAGAGGGGGGTGTGACGGAACGCTGCTTTGGCTTGCCTTCCGCCCCACCCCCTCAAATCATCGCCAGGCCCGACTTCCGCCTCGGCGGTGGGAAGGCGCGGTCAATTTCGGCGAAATCTTCGCTCGTGAGCTCGATGTCCAACGCCGCGATATTCTGCCGGATATGCTCCGGGCGGCTAGCTTTGGGAATCGCGATCACCCCGTCCTGCGCCATCACCCAGGCAAGCGCGATCTGCGCCGGCGTCGCACCGTGGCGAGCGGCGATGGCATCTAACCTGGCATTGCGCGCCAATACCCCCTGATCGACCGGCGAATAGGCCATCAGCGGCATACCGCGTTGCCGGCTCCACGGGGCGAGGTCGAACTCGACGCCGCGCTGCGACAGATTGTAGAGCACCTGATTGGTCTGGACGTTGCCGCCGGCCGGCAATCGGACCAGCTCTTCCATCTCGCCGGTATCGAAATTGCTGACGCCCCAATGGCGGATCTTGCCGGCTGCCTTCAACGCTTCGAATGCCTCGACCGTTTCCGTCAAGGGCACGCTGCCCGGCCAATGCAGCAGATAAAGATCGATGCGGTCGGTGGCGAGATGCCTCAGGCTGTTCTCGCAGGCCCGTTTCACGCCGGCGCGCGAGGCATTGGACGGCAGCACTTTGGAGACCAGGAAAACCTCGTCGCGGCGACCGGCGATGGCCTCCGCCACCACCTCCTCGGCACCGCCGCTGGCATACATTTCGGCGGTGTCGATCAGCGTCATGCCGAGATCCAGCCCGAGCTTCAGGGCATTGACCTGGTCGGTACGGCGGCGGCCGTCTTCGCCCATCTTCCAGGTGCCCTGGCCGAGCACCGGCACGGCTTCGCCGCAGGGCAGGGTGGTCGTTCGTATCGTCGATGGCATGGCATGCTCCAGTCCGAGGCCCGGATAGCACCATAGCCGCCAAGCGAAATCCAGGTGAAGCAGAAATCCAGGTGAAGCCTCTCGCCTGGATTACTCGACAGCGTGACGCCTACTTCACCGGATGGGCGGCGAGCCAGTCCTGCATCTGCTTGATCTCGGCTTCCTGCGCCGCGATCACCGCTTCGGCCAGCTTGCGGATTTCCGGATCCTTGCCATTGGCGAGCTCGACCTTGGCCATGTCGATGGCAGCCTGGTGATGCGGGATCATGCCGCGGGCGAAATCGACATCGGCATTGCCGGAATATTCGATCGCCATCATGTCGGTATGCATCTTGTCCATCGCCGCCTTGTAGCCCTCGGTCGAGGGGCTCTGCGCGCCCATGGCGCCCATGTCGTGCTTCATCTCCTCGGCTTGTGCAGGAACGATCGAGGAAAACAGCAAGCAGCATTCCCGCCGCCATCATCAGCAGCACGATCTTCTTGGCCAAGGTCATTCATCGTCTCCTTTTTTGAACAGGGTGTATCTGGAAGTTTTACTCAGAGTTTCAATGTCCTGAGCCGCAATGCGTTGGCGATGACCGAAACCGAAGACAGGCTCATCGCCGCCGCCGCAATCATCGGCGACAACAGCGTGCCGGTGAGCGGATAAAGCACGCCGGCAGCCACCGGCACGCCAAGCACATTGTAGAGAAAAGCGAAAAACAGGTTCTGGCGGATGTTGCGGATCGTCGCGCGGGCCAGCGTCCTGGCCCTGACGATACCGTTGAGATCGCCCTTGACCAGCGTAATCCCCGCACTTTCGACCGCAACATCGGCGCCGGTGCCCATGGCGATGCCGACATCGGCGGCGGCAAGTGCCGGCGCATCGTTGACGCCATCGCCGGCCATGGCGACGCCGGCACCGCCGGCGCGCAACTCCTCGACCAGCGCGTTCTTCTGTTCGGGCAAAAGCCCGGCATGCACCGCGTCGATGCCGAGCTTGGCGGCGATGGCCTTGGCGGTGCGCTCATTGTCGCCGGTCGCCATGACGATCTTCAGCCCGCTGTCATGCAGCGCCTTGATCGCCTCGGCGGTGGTCGCCTTGATCGGGTCGGCGACGGCGACGAGGCCGGCGAGCTTGCCTGCGACAGCGACGAACATCGCGGTCTTGCCGTCGGACTGCAGCGCCTCGGCACTGGCCAGGACCGATGCCGTATCGATGCCGAGATCGGCCATCATCGCGGCATTGCCAAGCGCCACCTTCTGTCCCGAAACCGTGCCGGAAACACCCTTGCCGGTGACAGCCTCGAAACCGCTCGCGTCGGGGACCTTCACCCCGCGTCCGCGGGCGCCGTCAACGATCGCCTCGGCCAGCGGATGCTCCGAGCCTTTTTCCAGCCCGGCGGCGAGCGCCAGCAACTCGTCTTGCGCCATGCCTTCGACGGCAACGACGTCGGTCAGTCGCGGCCGGCCTTCGGTCAGCGTTCCCGTCTTGTCGACGATCAGCGTGTCGACCGAGGCAAAGCGCTCGAGCGCCGCCGCTTCCTTGATCAGCACGCCGGCATGCGCGCCGCGCCCGGTAGCGGTCATGATCGACATTGGGGTCGCAAGGCCCAGCGCACATGGACAGGCGATAATCAGTACCGAGACCGCCGCGACGATGGCAAACACCAGGCTGGGTTCCGGTCCGACGATCGCCCAGGCGATAAACGCAATGATCGCGACCAGCACGACGGCCGGGACGAAGTAGAACGAGACGCGGTCGGCCAACCCCTGGATCGGCGCGCGTGAACGCTGCGCCTTGGCGACAAGCTCGACGATCCGCGCCAGTGTCGTCTCGGCGCCGATCTTTTCGGCGCGCATGACCAGTGAGCCATTCTTGTTGAGCGTGCCGCCGGTGAGGTTGTCGCCTTCGGTCTTTTCGACCGGCAGCGGCTCGCCCGTGATCATCGATTCGTCGATGGAGGAGCGTCCTTCGAGCACAATGCCGTCGACCGGCACGGCGTCGCCGGGGCGGATGCGCAAGCGGTGGCCGGCTTTGACCGTTTCGAGCGGCACGTCGTTTTCGGAACCGTCCGCGCCGATCAGCCGCGCCGTCTTCGGCGCCAGGTCGAGCAGCGCGCGGATCGCCGAGCCGGTTTTCTCACGGGCACGCAATTCCAGCACCTGGCCGAGGAACACCAGCGCAACGATCACTGCCGCCGCCTCGAAATAGACCGGCACGGTGCCATCATGGCCGCGGAACTGGTGCGGAAAGAGGCCCGGAAACAGTGTGGCGACGACACTGTAGAGATAGGCGGCACCGACGCCGAGCGAAATCAGCGTCCACATATTGGGGCTGCGATTGAGGATCGAATCCCAGCCGCGGTGGAAGAACGGGAATGCCGCCCACAGCACCACGGGGCTCGCCAGCGCCAGCTCCAGCCAGACCTTCGCGCGGTCGTCGATGAAGGCCTGGAATGTCAGGCCGAGCATCGGTGCCATGGCGATGACCAGCAACGGCACGGACAGCACCGCGCTCACCCAGAAGCGCCTGGTGAAATCGACCAGTTCGGGGTTGGGCCCCTCGTCGCCGGTCGGCACGCCCATCGGCTCCAGCGCCATGCCGCAGATCGGGCAGGAGCCGGGCTTGTCGCGGATGATTTCGGGATGCATCGGGCAGGTGTATTGCGTACCCTTGGGCATCGCCTGCGGCGCCGGCTTGTCGCCGAGATATTTTGCCGGCTCGGCCCCGAACTTCGCCTTGCAGCCGGCGGAGCAGAAATAGAAGCCTTGGCCCTCGTGGCGCAAAAAGTGCTTGGCCGTGGCGCGATCGACGCGCATGCCGCAGACGGGATCGGTTGCGGTCAGATATTTCTGGGGTTCGGCGACGAATTTCGAACGGCAGCTTTCGCTGCAGAAATGATAGCGATGGCCGTCATGCCCGGCGGTCGGCTTGCCGACGGCCGGATCGACGGTCATGCCGCAGACCGGATCGCGGATGACGGCATCCGCAGCAGAGGAGGGGCCCTTTGCCGAGCAACAGCTGCCATGGGCGTGATGATGGTGGTCGGAATGCGTCATGCCGAAAGCCTCTGTGTTTCGATGTTGGGGCGGAGGTAGTGCTTCCAGTAGCTGGAAGGTCAAGGGCTGTTTTCGATTTTTCGCGCCTAAGCCCAAACCGAACCGGCTGCGGGCGCGAGACGATCGTCCCGTTCCACCGCTGGGGAGAACGCGTCCGTCCGCCCCATACCCAGCGCCGCGAAAACGCGCTATAGACGCCGCCGAAACGGCGAGGCCGAACGGCATTTATGGCAAGAATATCCCTGAAGCTCGAGGAACTGATCGACGGCGAAGCCTTGCGCCGCGAGATGACCGAACTGACCGAGGCGTCGGCAGGCGACGGTTCGGGCAAGGCCGCGCGCAGCGGCGTCCTCAAGCTTCTCAAAAGCCGGCTCGCCGACGGGCGCACGGTCGCCGAACGCATGCTGATGGAGGATGGCAGCGGCACCGCCTGCGCCGCCCGGCTGTCGCATCTGATGGATGAGATCATCCGCGCGCTCTACGACTTCGCCGCCACCCATGTCTATCGCGTCAAAAACCCGTCGTCGGCCGAGCGCATGGCGGTCGTCGCCGTCGGTGGCTATGGCCGCGGCACGCTGGCGCCGGGGTCCGACATCGATCTGCTGTTCCTGCTGCCCTACAAGCAGACGCCATGGGGCGAGCAGATCGTCGAATACATGCTCTACATGCTGTGGGACCTCGGCCTGAAGGTCGGCCACGCCACCCGCAACATCGACGAATGCCTCAGGCTGTCGCGCACCGACATCACCATCCGCACCTCGATCCTGGAGGCGCGCTTCCTGTGGGGCGAGCAAAAGCTCTATGACGAGCTTCTGCAGCGCTTCGATCACGAAGTGGTGCGCACCACCGGCCCCGAATATGTCCAGGCCAAGCTTGCCGAACGCGACGAGCGTCACGCCAAGGCCGGCGAGAGCCGCTATCTGGTCGAGCCCAACGTCAAGGACGGCAAGGGCGGCCTGCGCGACCTGCAGACGCTGTTCTGGATCGCCAAATATTTCTACCGGGTGCGCACCGGCGAGGAACTGGTCGACAAGGGCGTCTTTACCGACGCCGAATACAGGGAATTCCAGAAGGCCGAGGACTTCCTGTGGGCGGTGCGCTGCCACATGCATTTCCTCACCGGCAAGGCGGAGGAGCGGCTGCATTTCGACATCCAGCGCGACATCGCTGAGCGGCTCGGCTACACCACCCATCCCGGCCTGTCGGCGGTCGAGCGCTTCATGAAGCACTACTTCCTCGTCGCCAAGGATGTCGGCGACCTGACCCGCATTTTCTGCGCCGCGCTGGAAGAGGAGCAGGCCAAGCATGTGCCGGGCTTCAACCGCATCTTCCTCACCTTCTCGCGGCGCAAGCGCAAGCTCGCCGGCACGGCCGATTTCATCGTCGACAACCACCGCATCAACATTGCCGACGACGAGGTGTTCGAGCGCGATCCGGTCAACCTGCTCAGGCTGTTCTGGTTTGCCGACAAGCACGGCCTGGAATTCCACCCCGATGCGCTGAAGCTTTTGACCCGCTCTCTCGGCCTCGTCGGCAAGGCGCTCAGGCGCGACGAGGAGGCCAACCGGCTGTTCCTCGACATCTTGACCTCGGACCGCAACGCCGAGCTCAATCTGCGGCGAATGAACGAGGCCGGACTGCTTGCCAAGCTGATCCCGGACTTCGGCAAGATCGTCGCCATGATGCAGTTCTCGATGTATCACCACTACACCGTGGACGAGCATTTGATCCGCTGCATCGGCGTGCTGGCCGAGATCGAGCGCGGCGACGGCGAAAAGGTGCATCCGCTTTCCCACGCGCTGATGCCGGGGCTGAAGAAGAGCCGCGAGGCGCTCTATGTCGCCGTGCTGCTGCACGACATCGCCAAGGGCAGGCCTGAGGACCATTCGCAAGCCGGCGCCAGAATCGCGCGGCGCATCTGCCCGCATATGGGGCTCTCGCCGGCCGACACCGAAACGGTCGCCTGGCTGGTCGAGAACCACCTCGTCATGTCGATGACGGCGCAGACCCGCGATCTCAACGACCGCAAGACGATCGAGGATTTTGCCGCCATCGTGCAGTCGGTCGAACGGCTGAAGATGCTTTTGGTGCTTACCGTCTGCGATATCCGTGGCGTCGGGCCGGGGGTCTGGAACGGTTGGAAAGGCCAGCTGCTGCGTACGCTCTACTACGAGACCGAGCTTTTGTTGACCGGCGGGTTTTCGGAGGTGTCGCGCGCCAAGCGGACTGCGGCGGCGCGCGAACAACTGGCCGAGGCACTTGCCGACTGGCCGGAAAAGGCCCGCAAGCGTTATGTCGGCCAGCACTACGAGAACTATCTGCTGGCGGTCGATCTTCCCGACCAGCTGCGCCATGCCGAATTCATCCGCGAGGCCGATCACGCCGGCAAGAAGCTCGCCACCATGGTCAAGACCCACCAGTTCGAGGCGGTGACCGAGATCACGGTGCTGGCGCAGGACCATCCGCGCCTGCTCTCGGTGATTGCCGGCGCCTGTGCTGCGGCCGGCGGCAACATCGTCGACGCGCAGATATTCACCACTTCGGACGGCCGCGCGCTCGACACCATCCTGATCTCCAGGGAGTTCGACCGCGACGAGGACGAGCGTCGCCGTGCCGAGCGCGTCGGCCGGCTGATCGAGGACGTGCTGTCGGGCAAGAGCTGGCTGCCCGAAATGATCGAGAAGCGCACCAAGCCACGGCGCGGCGCCAAGGTCTTCCGCATCCCGCCACGCGCCGAGATCCGCAACACCCTGTCGAACCGGTTCTCGGTGATCGAGGTCGAAGGACTGGACAGGCCGGGCCTTCTGTCGGAGATCACCGGCATGTTGTCGGACCTGTCGCTCGACATCGCCTCGGCCCACATCACCACCTTCGGCGAAAAGGTCATCGACACGTTCTACGTCACCGATCTCACCGGCCAGAAGATCGACAGCCCGTCGCGTACGGCGACCATCCGCAACAGGCTGATCGCGGTGCTCGAGGGCACGGCGTCCGAGCGCGGCAAGACCAAAACGGCCGCCGAGTGACTGTTACCTTCCATTTGCCCCAATCCCACAGGCAGTCTTCAAGCGCATGAGCCTTGTCAAGAAATTCGCCACGGTCGCTTCCGGCACGCTGATGAGCCGCGCCCTCGGCTTTGGCCGCGAGATGCTGATGGCTGCCGCACTCGGCACCGGGCCGATCGCCGACGCCTTCAACGCCGCCTTCCAGTTTCCCAACACCTTTCGCCGGCTGTTCGCCGAAGGCGCCTTCAACGCCGCCTTCGTGCCGCTGTTCGCCAAAGAGATCGAGACGCACGGCACCGACGGCGCCAAGCGTTTTTCCGAAGAGGTGTTCGGCGTCTTGTTCACCGCGCTTCTGGCGCTGACCATCGCCATGGAATTGGCGATGCCGCTGATCGTGCGCTACCTGGTGGCGCCGGGCTTTGCCGACACGCCCGGAAAATTCGAGATGACGGTGGCACTGGCGACCGTCATGTTCCCTTACCTGATCTGCATGTCGCTCGGCGCCATGATGGCCGGCATGCTGAATTCGCTGCGCCGCTATTTCGCCGCCGCGGTGGCGCCGGTGTTCCTCAACATCATCCTCATCGCCGTGCTTGCCTATGCCTGGTACAAGGGTTCGGACGCCCGCACCGTCGGTTTCGGGCTGGCCTGGGGCGTACTGGCGGCCGGCTTGGTGCAGCTGGCGATCGTCTGGGCGGCGGTGCGCCATGCCGGCATTTCGATCGGCTTCCGCCGGCCGAAGATGACGCCCAGCGTCAAGCGGCTGCTGATCCTGGCACTGCCGGCGGCGATCACCGGCGGCATCACCCAGATCAACCAGCTGATTGGCACGGCGATCGCGTCGGCGCAGGACAGCGCGGTGTCGTCGCTGGCCTATGCCGACCGCGTTTACCAGCTGCCGCTGGGCGTTGTCGGCGTCGCCGTCGCCATCGTGCTTTTGCCGGAACTGTCGCGGGCGCTGAAGTCAGGCAATCTGGTCGAGGCGGCCAATCTGCAGAACCGCTCGGTCGAGTTCACCCTGTTCATGACCTTGCCGGCGGCGGCCGCCCTGCTGGTCATGTCCGAGCCGATCGTGCGGCTGGTCTATGAGCGCGGCGCCTTCGCCGCCAACAATTCGACGCCGACGGTCGCGGCAATCCTGGCGATCTTCGGCCTCGGTCTGCCGGCCTTCGTGCTGATCAAGGCCTTCACCCCAGGCTATTTCGCCCGCGAGGACACGCGCACGCCGATGATTTTCGCCGCCATCTCGGTGGCGGTTAACATTACGACGGCACTGACGCTGTTTCCGACGATGGGCGCGCCCGGCATTGCCGTTGCCTCCGCCGTCGCCGGCTGGGTCAATGCGGCGATGCTGCTGGCCGTGCTGATCCGGCGCGGCCACTGGGGCCGCGACTTGCCGCTCATGAAACGCATCCCGCGGCTGGTGCTGTCGGCGGCGGTGATGGCGGCGGCGCTCTATTTTGCCGAGCACTGGTTCGCCGCAAGTCTCGGCTCGGGCTCGCCGCTGGTGATCAAGGCGGTAACGCTGCTTGCGCTCGTCGCCGGCGGGGCGCTGCTTTACTTCGTCACTGCGTTTGCCACCGGGGGTGCGGATTTCGGCATGATCCGCCGCAATATCGGGCGTAAAGGCTCCCAGCCGGTCAAGGAGCAATCTCCGGATTCGTGAGGCGGAAAATTCGTCAGGTCCAATTTTGTTCTTGCTTTGTGCCTGCAGCTATGCTACTAATTTGCGTATGGTGCTGATTCGCGCCGACGACCCCGCCGCAAGGCGGGTTTTTGATTCTGGTCGGCGCCATCCCCTTCAAACAGCCTTCTGTGGCGTCTTGCTCGGCCACGGTCAAAGCCCCGCGCGGCCTAGCCAACACCCCTCTTGATCGTCTCCTCGCTCTCGTCCATAAGCGCGCCGTCGCAAGACTTTCGCCGCGCGCGAAACGGCCCTCCACAAGCCAGGGATACACCATGACCGGCCTCAACCAGCCCGCCTTCAAGCCACTCGTCTTTTCCGGCGTCCAGCCAACCGGCAATCTGCATCTCGGCAATTATCTCGGCGCCATCAAGAAATTCGTCGCCCTGCAGGACACCTCCGACTGCATCTACTGCGTCGTCGACCTGCATTCGCTGACCGCGCAGCTCGTCTATGAGGATCTTCAGGACCAGACGCGTTCGATCACCGCGGCGTTTCTCGCCTCCGGCATCGATCCGACCAAGCACATCGTCTTCAACCAGTCGCGGGTGATGCAGCACGCCGAGCTTGCCTGGATCTTCAACTGCGTGGCGCGCATTGGCTGGATGAACAGGATGACGCAGTTCAAGGACAAGGCCGGCAAGGACCGCGAGAACGCCTCGCTCGGCCTGCTCGCCTACCCCTCCCTGATGGCCGCCGATATCCTCGTCTACCGCGCCACCCATGTGCCGGTCGGCGACGACCAGAAGCAGCATCTGGAGCTGACCCGCGACATTGCGCAGAAATTCAACAACGATTTTTCGGACCGTATCGCGGCGCTTGGCGTCGGCGTCGAGATGCAGGTGGGCGAAGAGACGGTGAACGGCTATTTTCCGCTGACCGAGCCGGTCATCGGCGGCCCGGCGGCGCGCATCATGTCGCTGCGCGACGGTTCGAAAAAGATGTCGAAGTCCGACCCGTCGGACCTGTCGCGCATCAACCTGACCGACGATGCCGACGCCATCTCGAAGAAGATCCGCAAGGCCAAGACGGACCCGGAGGCTTTGCCCGGCGAACTGGACGGGCTTGCCGGCCGGCCGGAAGCGGAAAACCTCGTCGGCATCTATGCCGGCCTCGCCGAAATATCGAAAGAGGCGGTGCTGAAGGAATTCGGCGGCCAGCAGTTTTCGGTGTTCAAGCCGGCGCTGGCCGATCTCGCGGTGGAAAAGCTGGCGCCGATCGCCGGCGAGATGCGCCGCATCTCCGGCGACCGCGCCTATGTCGACGCGGTGCTGCGGGATGGCGGCGAGCGTGCCGGCACATTGGCCGAAGCGACGATGAAGACCGTGCGCGACATTATCGGCCTGCTGCAAGGCTAATTTATGTCGCGCAAAAGTGTGCAGCGGTTTTGCGATAACGACATGCATAAAACAAGAACCTGAAGCGCGTCGCATGAGGCCGGTCGAACGCGACGCGCTTTAAGCTGCACCAACATCGCCACAGCCGCCGGTCGCTTGCGGGCGGGCTGTGGCGGTGGCAGATTGCGGCCGAAAACCATCGAGCAGGGTGAATATGGTCTCCAAACGCCTCAGCCGCGAAGCCGGTCATCGCCGCAAGTTCCTGGCGATCATCGACGACACGCCGGAATGCGAGCGCGCCGTCGCCTACGCCTCGAAGCGGGCGCAAAGCACGGGCGGCGTGCTGGTGCTGCTCTATGTCATCGAGCCGGATGATTTCCAGCACTGGCTGGGCGTCGAGAAGATCATGCGCGAGGAGGCGACCGCCACGGCGCGCGCCGCGCTCGACAGCTACGCCAACAAGGTGCGCCAGAAGCTCGGCATCGAGCCGGAACTGGTGGTGCGCGAAGGCAAGCCGACCGAAGAGATCCACAAGCTGATCGAGGAAGACCAGGACATCGCCATCCTGGTGCTGGCGGCAGGCGCTGGCAAGGAAGGGCCTGGGCCGCTGGTCGGCGCGGTTGCCGGCAAGGGCGCCGCCTTTCCGATTCCAGTGACTGTGGTGCCGCAGAACCTGTCGGACGAGGAGATCGACAGCCTCGCCTGAGATGTGCCGATATTCAGGTGAGGCCGGCCTACAAATGGCGGCTTCCTGCGCTTCCGGTGCTCACGTACCAAAAGTACGCTCCGCTCCGGTTCTCGGAAACCATCATTTTCGGCTCGGCCTGACCTGAATCTCAACACATCTCCAATTGTTTCAGCGAGCTAGCAAAACATTCCACCAGCCAGCCGTTCCCCGCGATGCCTTTCGCTTGAATGTCGGGCGGATAAAGCCTAATTAGAATTATTCCAAACTAGCTGCCCGAAACGGGCACGGAGATGGCCATGTTCATCCAGACCGAGTCGACGCCAAACCCGGCGACGCTGAAATTCCTGCCCGGCAAGGAAGTGCTGCAAGAAGGCACCGCCGATTTCCGTGATGCCGACAGCGCCGCGACGGCTTCGCCGCTGGCCGGCCGTCTGTTCGAGATCCCCGGCGTCACCGGCGTCTTCTTCGGCTATGATTTCATCACCGTGACCAAGGACGGTCCCGACTGGCAGCATCTGAAGCCGGCTATCCTCGGCGCCATCATGGAGCATTTCATGTCCGGCGCCCCGGTGATGGCCAAGGCCGGCCCCGCCGCCGAGACCAGCCAGACCGGCGAATTCTACGACAAGGCCGACGAGGAGCTGGTCGTCACCATCAAGGAGTTGCTCGACACGCGGGTGCGCCCGGCGGTGGCCCAGGATGGCGGCGACATTACCTTCCGCGGCTTCGAGAACGGCACCGTATTCCTGCACATGAAGGGCGCCTGCGCCGGTTGCCCGTCCTCGACGGCGACGCTGAAGCACGGCATCCAGAACCTGCTCCGGCACTTTGTGCCGGAAGTGCAGCACGTCGAACAGGTCTCCTGACGCGCCGTTCCATCGTCAACGTCGATCGACAACAAAAAACCGGGCCAAAGTGCCCGGTTTTCTGTTTGCGACGTCTGTGTGTTGCCTAGACGGTCCGCGTATAAAGCTCTTCTTGTTTGACCATGATCTTGTCCGAAAACCGGGTCCCGCTTTTCGGGATCATGGTCTTACAGCACAATGACCTTGGCGCCGACCGAGGTGCGGTCGTAGAGGTCGATAATGTCCTGGTTCATCAGCCGGATGCAGCCCGACGACATCGCCTTGCCGATCGAATTCCATTCCGGGCTGCCATGCAGGCGGTAGCCCATGTCGCCGCCCTTGTTGAACAGGTACATGGCGCGCGCGCCGAGCGGGTTCTTCAACCCCGGCTCCATGCCGCCGGCAAACTTGGCCAGCTCCGGCTGCCGCCTGATCATCTGCGACGGCGGCGTCCAGGTCGGCCATTCGCGCTTTAGTGCGATACGGGCGGTGCCGTGCCATTCGAAACCTTCACGGCCGACGCCGATGCCGTAGCGCATCGCCTCGCCGTCGCCCATGACGAAATAGAGGAACTTGTTCTGCGTATCGACGATGATGGTGCCCGGCTTTTCCCTGGTGTCGTAGTCGACGATCTGGCGGCGGTATTTGAACGGCACCTTTTCGATCGGGATGCGCGGCAGATGATAGCCGGCATCGGTCACCGCGCCGTAGTTGTTGGTGAAGATCTGCGAGCCGATGGTGCTGCAACCGGCGACAGCCGTCGACACCGCCAGGGCCGCGACGATTGCAAGTGACTTCATGCGCATGAAAAGGTCCGATGCCTGCCCAAACAACAGCGGCTCGAGTCGGCCGCTTTTTTCATCTTCATTCATGCTGGCATTTGCTTTGCTTGCCAAGCGGGCGATGCCTATATCCTTGGGCTTGCGTGCTGGTAAACCTGCGACTATGGCATTTCGGCAACAGCCCCCGCAGGATTATGCTGCAAAATCAATGGGCCAAGAACAAGAACCCCGAGACGGGGAAATCACCATGAATGTCGGTGACGCTGCCCGGCGCTCTGGCCTGCCGGCCAAGACCATCCGTTACTACGAGGAGATCGGCCTGATCCGGCCTGAGACGCGGCCGCTGCAGGAGATAATCCTGACAAGCCTGGTTCAATAGGCCGGGTTCAATAAAGAACGCCGCGAAGCACGGTCCAGGCCAGAAGCCCGAACGTGCCGATCACCACCAATGCACCAAGGACCGTGCCGATCTTTTCAGGCAGTCCATCGGGGCGACCAGGATCGTCGGCCATTCAACTATCGATCATGACGTATGCGGCACCAAACACGGCAACGATGATTGCCCCAAGCACCGCCCATCCTCTGACGGCCGAGCGGATTTCCTCCGGTGTCGCCGATTTACGTCCGTCATCGTCCGTCATCTAATGCTCCTCGTAAAAATCCCGTGGCCGACATTGAAAGCGCAAGCTGCCGGCGCTGCCAAGAGGGTGCAGCGGACTCTTTTGCGCAAAAGTTTAGGAACGTGCGCCGTCCGAGAGCAAGCGTTACCAGCCTTCGACACTCCGCAAAGCACGGGCGGCCGTCATGATCCCGGTGGGCGATACCGGATCGACTTCGCTTTCCCAAGCGCGTCCATCGTCTCTTCGACACTTAACAGGACGGTGGTCTCGTACGAGCTGAGCGCGCCTCCCGCACCGATGGCGAGCATGACAGAGGCCATGGACACGTTGTCCGGCGCCTCCCATAGGTTCCAGCCATCGTACTCTCCGAAGGCATACCAGAACCCGTGCAGCTTTCCGCCGACCGACTCGATGTAGGAACGGGCAGCCTCGCGTCTGTCCTCGGGATTATCCATCAAGCGCGCCCAGGTTTCGGGCCTGTAGCTGAATCGCGTGAGATACATCGGCATGGTTCGTCTCCTCCCAGAGCTGCCCCCACCATGACAGTTAAGCGCCCCAATCCGGGAGAACGCGAGTCGTTTCCGAGGCGTAGTACCGCTGGCTTAGTTGCGGGACCGCTAATAGACCCGTTTCAATTGCCTTTCCCAAGGGGAGTAAGGTCAATGGCCGCATATCTCATTGCCGATGTCGACATAACCGACGCCGCCGTTTTCGAGGAATACCGCCGGGACGTGCCTGCAACCGAAGCCCGCTACGGGGGAAGGTACATCGCTCGTGGCGGAGCCACCAAAGTGCTGGAAGGCGATTGGGAGCCTCATCGCCTTGTCATCGTCGAATTTCCCGACATGGCCTCGCTCCTCGCATGGTACGACTCTCCGGAATACGGCCGCCTCAAAGCCATCCGCGAACGCTGTGCAAAGACGAGGATCATTGCTCTGGAGGGCATGATGCCGGTTAGTTAGAGGGGGTTGGGCGATTCTATGGTTGACAAACCCAAGGAAAATAGGAATGTATGCCTGACAGGCCGGCATCACTATGGCTGGAGGTCTGAGTGGGAATTGAACCCACTACCTCGGTTTTGCAGACCGATGCGTCACCGTCCCGCCCTCAGACCCTTGGTGCCTCTATGCCCAATCCATCAGCGCTTAGTCAACCTGTGTCAATTCCCGGATGGCCAGCCGTAGGGGGAATGGCTACACGAGCTGTAGCGTTTAATGACCCACGGCGGCTTGTGGCGAGTTGACAGCCTTCTTATTTAAGCTCTATTAGGCCCTTGGGGGCTGCAACGAATGGAAAAACGGCGCGCTGGCGTTCCGGCGAGACCAGAAACCGCCAAAGCGGTTGCAGCCGCAGTCGCGGCCAAATTAGCCGCTTCCAAAGCAGACAAAATTCTGCAAAAGATGAGAAAGAACCCTCAAGGCGATTGGGCCATTGGGGATTTGCAGAACGTTGCGGATGGGCTTGGTTTGACGATGACCTCTCCTACGCGAGGCAGCCACTATAAGGTGTCCAGCCCTCGGTTGCCCGGAATTCTAACGGTTCCGGCTGCGAAACCAATCAAGCCACCGTACGTTAGGAAGTTTGTAGCACTATGTCTGTCGCATACCGCCGCCGCGGCAAAGGATGAAGAAAATGGCTGAACATGCTTCATACTCCGTTGTTGTCGTCCCCCTTTCGAAAAAGGACGGGGGTGGTTACCTCGCTATGGTTCCCGAGCTTCATGGGTGCATGGCCGATGGAGAAACGCGCGAGCAGGCTGTCTCAGAGATTGCCTCAGCAATTCTGGAGTGGGTCGATGAGGCCACATCGCTAGGACGCGATGTCCCGGCGCCTGGCGACATGGCAAAACATGTTCGCGCTGCCGCGAAAGAACGTCATGAGGCGACGGAACGGGTCATTAAGCAGCAAGAGCAGCTTATCAAGTACCTCCGCAAGGAACTTGACAATGCCACTCGTGAGATTGGTGCGCTGACCGCGCAGTCAAAGGTTCAGTTTGGCTGGGATATAGAGTGCATCGAGCCGGTTCTTCCGAAACGCGTGCACGCCTTCGCCTGAACCTAGCGCTTGGTCTCTTCGCGCTCCCTACGCACAAACTCCTTTATCTGTTCGGGCGTGAGTTTCTTGGCCTTGGCGATCTTCTGCACCACGGCCTCAAAGGTCGCGTCCGACTGATCGATTTTAAACTCGCGCGACGCTTCGCGGAACTTGTCGATCTGAGATTTTTCCTTGGTCATGGCGATAAACCTAGACGGATTCGAGTGAATCTGATACCAAATAGCACGAAAGCGCCGGTGCTATGGACACACCGTCGCTCTCGTTCTTACCCCTTATGGAAGGGGGCAGGGTGAACCGCCGTCAGGCGGCTTCCGGTATTCTCCGGGTCATGAACCACATGACGCACTCTCCTTTCTCTCGTTAGGGTTCTGTGTCGCGCTTTGCTGGCCAGCGCGCCGCGACACACTCGATGCTTTAAGCAGCGGACTCCTCACTGGAGCCGCTGTTTTCGTTTCCGCCTTCAGGCGGTTGGTCCTTGGCCGCGTTCCGCGCGGCTTCATAATCATCCAACTCGGCTTGCTTAGCCTCTTTATGAATGGGGGGAGCCGCTACCCACTTGCCATTCTCGTTCTTTTCGATGGCGCCTTCTTTGTGCAGCGTCCACAAGGTTCCACGCACAGAGTTGTACTTAAAGTTGGTCGCCCTCGCGATGTCCTTAGTGGATATGCCGTGATTGGCCTTTGCTACCACGCCGAGAATGGCGGGTTTGACAGTTCCAGGTGTGGCGCGTTCTGTTTCGCTTGTATCAGCACTATCTGCCGAATTGGTGAACAAACTATTAATTTCCGTAGATGCCGATGGAGCGGACACATCTTCGTCAAAAAGCGACGCGAGCCGGGACTTGAAGCCCTGCGCCGCTTCGCGCCCCCCTGTCTTCTTGCCGGCTTCAAACCCGATCTTAAATGCCTCTTCTATCGCGGCATTGATCGAAGTTTGAGTTAGCAGCATAAGTTCCTTGATGTCAGTCATGGCCGTCGCTCTCTGATTCTGTCGTCTGATATAGCATCTGACGCAACCAGAGTCTATCACTGGACGATAGTCTCCGGTTATTCACGTTATGTTCGAAATGACATTCCCGGGCAAGGGCGCCACTTTGCGATCATGTGTCGCGTCGTCGGCGCGCATATTCGCCACAATGGAAGCTCTAGCTGCACCGGCTTTCGGAAGTGCGTCCGCTTCTCGTCAAGCAGGTCTATGATATGTCAGGCGCTTACCGGCGGTACCCTTCAAGGCGATGAAAGCGCGCGTGCCATCATCAACGCCCATGGCAATCCGGTTCGAATAGCGGAAGTCGAATTCAGCCAGATAGCGGTGCAGATGGTGTTCGCCGCAATGCTGGTAAACGCCCTTCATGCCGCGCTTGAAGATCGAATAGAAGCTTTCGACCGTGTTGGTATGGATGGTCTTTTCGCCTTCGTAGCGAACGTATTCGTCCTTGGAATGCGTGACGACATCACGCGAGCCAAATTCCTGGCCCACGCGGCGGTACATGCCAGCCTCATCCGTCATCAACGCGCTTTCCTTGGCGATGTTGGCGCGCACGATTGGCATGATCGTTCCAATGCGGGCAGTAATCGACGTGGAAGGAACGGGCGCGGCCACCACGCTCGACAAGCGTAACGACAGTGTTCTTGTGAGCGGCACCGCCGCGCTTGACAGTCGTGCCAGACAGACGGCCGGTGTACGTTTCGTCAACCTCAACAGTCTTGCCGTTGCCGCCGAGCGGGGAGAGATCGCCAGACGCCATTGCGAGGCGGATGCGGTGGCACAGGAACCAAGCGGCCTCATAGGTGCATTCGAGTATGCGGTGCATCTGGTGAGCGCTGACGCCCTTCTTTGAGGCGCACATAAGGTGGATGGCCTGGAGCCACTTGGTCAGCGGCAAATGGCTTTCTTCGAAGATCGAACCCATGCGGACGGTGAACTGTGCGCGGCAAGCGGCGCACTTGTACAGGCCGTGACGCTCAACGCCGTTTGGGTTCTTCTTGGAAGGCTTCGTGCGGACGCCCTTCAGTTTGTAGTGCTTGTCCACGGAACCGCACTTCGGGCAAACCGGACCATTCGGCCACAAGATCGCCTCGACGTGTTCGAAAGCCTTGGCTTCGTCGTGGAATTCGGGGCGGGACAGGATGGACATGGCGAAAGTTCCTAAGTTGTTGGAATCTTTCTACCTCTCCGGTTTGGGTTTGTCAACCATAGAATCGCCCCAAAAAAGGCGGCTATATATTTGACAAACCCGGATGACCGCTGACCAAAGCTCCGCTACAAATCAGCCGTGACGCCCGCGCCTATTAGTAGTTTCATTGGAGCCATGATCCTCAGTTTGGTTGGGGTTCTAGCCTACCGCTGGTTTGGCCCTGTCGCGCTGGTTATTGTCGGAGGCATTGGTCTTCCAGCGGTGCTCGCCTTTTCCTTATACCGATTTGATTTGAAAAACCGGAAGGCGCGTGAGTGGCTTAATCCGACAGACAAGAGCTCCTAGACCAGCACTGGCCCCAGCACAAAGGCGATTATCTGGTTGGCAACCCGCCTTGGCAGCGGCGACAAAACATGATTCAAATGCGGTTGTGTTGGGGGAAAACATGATCCGCATAGCCATCGTTATAGCCATTGCCGTCAGTGCATCGGCATGCACTAGCCAGGCGAACGTTCCTTATGACACGAGTAAAAAAACCTGTAGAATCTATGTTGAGCCGGGGTCAGGCCACAAGCGTGAACTTTGTCTTCCGGACACTCCAAATAAATACTGTGTGCGTGCGTATTATATAAACACACCAGGTGGAGAAAGGGTAATGTGCGGCCCACTAACCCGCAAGGCAACCACTGCCGAGGGTCGTGCCAGACAGCTTGCAGGCAGTAAATACCCGTAGGAAAACACCCACGGTGGGTCGCTTGCGCTTCAGGGTTCTGCACCGGCGGTGTCCCGTTCTGGTTGGGTTTGCTAAACCAGATAATCGCCCCAAAAAACCGGGTTCAAACCGTGAACAAAATCTGGCATGGTGCGGCCATGCCGATCATCTCACCTCTACCCCTCAACCCGCTCATCGACGGTCGCCAGTCGGAGCGTGCCATGCTGGTCAGGCGTGGCGTGCAGCGGCTGCTCAAGCAGATGGGTGTGCATGTCTTGCCCGAACTGTCGCTGGCCACCGGGCGCCGCGCCGATCTCGTAGCGCTGACCCGCCAGGGCGACATCTGGATCATCGAGATCAAATCCTCGATCGAGGATTTCAGGGTCGACCGCAAATGGCCGGATTACCGGCTGCACTCCGACCGCTTCTTCTTCGCCACCCATCCCGGCGTGCCCGCGGAGATCTTTCCGGAAGAGTGCGGCTTCATTCTCTCCGACGGCTATGGTGCCGAGGTCCTGCGCGATGCGCCCGAGCACCGGATGGCGGCGGCGACGCGCAAGGCGCTGATGCTGAGGATCGCGCGCGCCGGTGCCGCGCGGTTGCTGGCGGCGGAGCTTGCCGGGGTGTCGGTGCCGGCGCTGGAGGGTGAGAGCGAGTAGGGGGTTTCCCTCTCCGTAGTCATGGAGGCTTGCGCTGCCCCGGCTGCCGCCACCTTGCATAAGAGACGATGTATGACTGCGGTGTTCCGCAAGGAACGCCAACAGCCGGCTGTAGCCTTCGTCTTCCCAGTGCAGGTCGAGATTGGAAATGAAACCCGGCACGAAGACGAGATTGAGCGATCCCTGGCCGACCACCTGATAGGCGATCCGCACGTCGCCGCTGAGCGCGTAGCGAGTTTCGATCGGCCTCACGAGGTTTGTCCGCCCGACCCGACGATTTCTTATCGCCGGATCATAGCAGAGCCGCGAGACTTGCGGCAGATGAAACCTTAGAGGGTGTGAATGTAGGCCCGCGGCGCCTACTTCTGTGACGCAGCCGTAGTCTCGGTGCTCGCTCCGCCGACGCTAAAACCTGCGCCCTCCGGCGCGCCCGGCCGCTTGATGTGTGGGGCGGCCGCGACGACAAGCTCGTTGAAGCCTTCGCCGCCGCTGTCGAGCATCTCGAACAATTGCCGGCGCATCCTCGGCTCCCAGAACTTGTTGATGTGCTCGGCGACGCCGGCAATGCCTTGCTCGCGCGGCTTGGAGTGGAAAAAGGCAGCGATCTGGTTGGCCATGCGAACCAGCTTTTCGCTGGTGCTCATGAGGTGGCCTTCGTCATGCGACATGCTTGGCAACTCCGGAAACCACGCGGTCAGGATGGGTGAAAATATCGAAATCATCGCCGCGCACCAGCGCCACCAGCGTCATGCCGGCGTCGTCTGCGGTGCGGATGGCAAGTGCCGTCGGCGCCGAGACGGCGATGATGAAGGCAGCACCGATCGCCGCGGTCTTCTGCACCATCTCGACCGAAACGCGCGACGTCACGACGACGGCCCCCGACCTGCCGTCGATACCGGCTTTGGCCAGCGCGCCGGCCAGCTTGTCCAGCGCATTGTGACGGCCGACATCCTCGCGCGCCATGACGATGCCCTTGCCGGGGAGGTAAAAACCGGCGGCGTGGACCGCGCCGGTCTCGGCGTGCAGCGGCTGCACCTTCGACAAAAGCTTGACCGAGCGGACGATGTCATCGGCCTGAAGTGTAAGTTTCGACGCACCGACCGGATCGACCGAGCGCATCGCATCCTCGATCGATTCGATGCCGCACAGCCCGCAGCCGACCGGGCCGGCGAGCCGTCTGCGACGCGCCTCGAAACGGGTGTTGGCCTGGTCCTTCAGCCGGATCTGGATATCGATGCCGGCGCCGTGATCCTCGACCTCGATGGCTTCGATTTCGTCTGGCGAGGCAATGATGCCTTCGGTCAGCGAGAAGCCGAGCGCGAAATCCTCGAAATCGGCCGGGCTTGCCATCATCACCGCATGCGTGGTGCCGGCAAAGGAGAATGCTACCGGCGTCTCTTCCGGCACCATGCGGTTGGCGGCCGCGGTGCCGCCGGCGCGGCGCGCGAGGCGGCTGATCTGGGTGACAGCACGACGTTTGGGCATCACGCGGCACCCCCCTCTGGCCTACCGGCCATCTCCCCCTCAAGGGGGGAGATTGGCAGTTCAGACGTAAGGCACCCTTCGACGCTGGTGATTGGCGAAAGCCGAGATGACATCCAATCTCCCCCCTTGAGGGGGAGATGGCCGGTAGGCCAGAGGGGGGTGCTCCGGCACGACGCCAAAACGTTACTCCGCTGCTTGTAGCGAGGCGATGCGGCGGCTTTGCTTTGCCTGCTCGTCATAGTCGCGCTGCCATTCCGACGGCCCGTTGGATGCACCCACCTGCACCGCGGTCACCTTGTATTCCGGGCAGTTGGTCGCCCAGTCGGAGAAGTCGGTGGTGATGACGTTGGCCTGGGTGTCGGGATGGTGGAAGGTCGTATAGACGACGCCCGGCGACACCCGGTCGGTGATCAGCGCGCGCAGCGTCGTCTCGCCCGAGCGGCTGGTCAGCCGCACCCAGTCGCCATCGCGCAGGCCGCGATTTTCGGCATCATGCGGATGGATCTCCAGCCGATCCTCGCTGTGCCACACGACGTTCTCGGTGCGCCTGGTCTGCGCGCCGACATTATACTGCGACAGGATGCGGCCGGTGGTCAGCAGCAGCGGGAAGCGCGGCCCGGTCCTCTCGTCGGTCGCGACATATTCGGTGCGGATGAACTTGCCCTTGCCGCGCACGAAGCCGCGAATATGCATGATCGGCGTGCCTTCCGGCGACTTCTCGTTGCAGGGCCACTGCACCGAGCCCACCCGGTCGAGAAGGTCGAAGGAAACGCCGGAGAAGCTCGGCGTCGTCTTGGCGATCTCGTCCATGATCTCGGAGGGATGCGTGTAGTTCCAGCCGAGGCCGAGCGCCTTGGCGAGCTCCTGCGTCGTCTCCCAGTCGGCATAGCCGCATTTCGGCTCCATCACCTTGCGCACCATGTTGATGCGGCGCTCGGCATTGGTGAAGGTGCCGTCCTTCTCGAGGAAGGTCGAGCCGGGCAGGAACACATGCGCGTAGTTGGCCGTCTCGTTGAGGAAGAGGTCGTGCACGACGACACATTCCATCGCGGCGAGACCCGCGGCGACATGCTTGGTGTCGGGGTCCGACTGCAGGATGTCCTCGCCCTGTACATAGAGCCCCTTGAACGAGCCGTCGACGGCCGCGTCCAGCATATTGGGGATGCGCAGGCCGGGCTCGTCGTCGAGCTTGACGCCCCACAGGCTCTCATAGATGGCGCGCACCGCGTCGCCCGAAATGTGGCGGTAGCCGGGAAGTTCGTGCGGGAACGAACCCATGTCGCAGGAGCCCTGCACATTGTTCTGGCCGCGCAGCGGATTCACGCCGACGCCCGGCCGGCCGATATTGCCGGTCGCCATGGCGAGGTTGGCAATGGCGATGACGGTGGTCGAGCCCTGGCTGTGCTCGGTCACGCCGAGGCCGTAATAGATCGCGCCGTTGCCGCCGCGCGCATAGAGCCGCGCCGCGCCGCGTATGTCGTCGGGATCGACATTGGCGAGCTGACCGACGACCTCCGGGCTGTTTTCCGGCAGTGCCACGAACGATGCCCAGTCCTGGAACTCGTCCCAGTCGCAGCGCTCGCGGATGAACGCCTCGTCGAACAGGCCTTCGGTGACGATGACATGGGCAAGTGCGGTCAGCATGGCGACGTTGGTGCCCGGCTTCAGCGGCAGATGGAACTGCGCTTCGACATGGGCCGAGCGCACGATATCGGTGCGGCGCGGATCGAGCACGATCAGCTTGGCGCCCTGGCGCATGCGCTTTTTCATGCGCGAGGCGAACACCGGATGCGCATCGGTCGGATTGGCGCCGATCAGCAGGATGACGTCCGTCTGCTCGATCGAATCGAAATCCTGCGTGCCGGCGGAGGTACCGAAGGTCTGGCCCAGGCCATAGCCGGTCGGCGAATGGCAGACGCGGGCGCAGGTATCGACATTGTTGTTGCGGAAGCCCTGCCGGACCAGCTTCTGGACGAGGTAGGTCTCCTCGTTGGTGCAGCGCGACGAGGTGATGCCGCCGATCGACGTGCGGCCGTACTGGTACTGGATGCGGCGGAATTCATTCGCCGTATGGGTGAGCGCCTCTTCCCACGACACTTCGCGCCACGGATCGCTGACCCGCTCGCGGATCATCGGCTTCAGGATACGGTCCTTGTGTGTCGCATAGCCATAGGCGAAGCGGCCCTTGACGCAGGAGTGGCCGTGGTTGGCCTTGCCTGCCTTGTAGGGCATCATGCGAATGACCTCGTCGCCCTTGACCTCGGCCTTGAATGAGCAGCCGACGCCGCAATAGGCGCAGGTGGTGACGGTCGAGCGCTCGGGCAGGCCTTTCGCCAGCACGGTTTTCTCCCTCAGCGCATCGGTCGGGCAGGCCTGCACGCAGGCCCCGCACGACACGCATTCGGAATCGACGAACGCCTCGTGCATGCCGGCCGAGACCCTGGATTCGAAGCCGTGGCCCTCGATGGTCAGCGCGAACGTGCCTTGCACCTCTTCGCAGGCGCGCACGCAGCGCGAGCAGACGATGCATTGCGCCGGATCATAGGTGAAATAGGGGTTCGATTCATCGCGGGCGATGTAGTCGATGGTCAGCGAGCCATGGCCGGGCGCCACGCCGTTTTCTTGCTCGACGTGGTTGCGGCCGTCCACGCCATAGCGGTTCTCGGTCAGGCCGACCGTCCTGACGACCCTGTCGAACTCGCTGGCGCCGGTGCCGGCCGTCTCGCCCCACGCAGCCGGATGGTCAGAGACATAGAGCTCCATCACGCCGCGACGGATGGCGTTCAGCCGGTCGCTCTGGGTATGCACGACCATGCCTTCGCCAACCGGCGTCGTGCACGAGGCCGGCGTGCCGCCGCGCCCGTCGATCTCGACGAGGCAGACCCGGCAGGAGCCGAACGAGTCCAGCATGTCGGTGGCGCAGAGTTTCGGGATTTCAACGCCCGCTTCCATCGAAGCGCGCATCATCGAGGTACCCGCCGGCACCGTCACCGGCTTGCCATCGACGGTCAGCGTCACCTGCTGTTCCGCTTCGGAGGCGGGTGTGCCGTAGTCGATTTCCTGGACCAGCGATTTGATGTCGAATGCCGCGTTCATGCCTGTCCGCTCCTATTCCGCTGCTTCGGCGACCGGCGTCGGCCGAAAGTCGTCCGGGAAATGGTTGAGTGCACTCATCACCGGATATGGGGTGAAGCCGCCGAGAGCGCAAAGCGAGCCGAACTTCATCGTGTTGCAAAGGTCGGTGACCAGTGCGATCTGCTTTTCCGGTTCGATGTTCTCAGCGAGCCGGTCCAGCACCTCGACGCCGCGCGTCGAGCCGATGCGACAGGGCGTGCACTTACCGCAGCTCTCGATGGCGCAGAATTCCATGGCAAAGCGTGCCTGCTTCAGCATGTCGGCACTGTCGTCGAAAACGACGATGCCGGCATGGCCGATCAGCCCGTCCTTGGCGGCAAATGCTTCGTAGTCGAACGGCGTGTCGAACAGGGCGCGCGGGAAATAGGCGCCGAGCGGGCCACCGACCTGCACCGCCTTGACCGGACGCCCGGTCGCCGCGCCGCCGCCGATATCGTCGACGATCTCACCCAGCGTCATGCCGAACGCCGCCTCGTAGAGACCAGGATATTTGACGTTGCCGGCAATCTGGATCGGGATGGTGCCGCGCGAACGGCCCATGCCGAAATCCTTGTAGAAGGCGGCGCCCTTGTCCATGATCACCGGCACCGAGGCCAGCGAGATGACATTGTTGATTACCGTCGGCTTGCCGAACAGGCCCTTATGCGCCGGCAGCGGCGGCTTGGCCCGCACCTGCCCGCGCTTGCCTTCGAGGCTGTCGAGCAGGGCGGTCTCCTCGCCGCAGACATAGGCGCCGGCGCCGACGCGCACTTCCATGTCGAATGAATTGGGTGACCCGAGCACATTGACGCCGAGCACGCCGGCCCTGCGGGCGATCTCGACGGCCTTCTGCATCACCGCCACCGCATGCGGATATTCCGAGCGGATATAGATGAAGCCCTTGGTCGCGCCGGTGGCGATGCCGGCGATCGCCATGCCTTCGATCAGCACGAAGGGGTCGCCTTCCATGATCATGCGGTCGGCGAACGTACCGGAATCGCCTTCATCGGCATTGCAGACGATGTATTTGCGGTCGGCCGACGTATCGAGGACCGTCTTCCATTTGATGCCGGTCGGGAAGCCGGCGCCGCCACGACCACGCAGCCCGGACTCGGTCACCTGCTTGACGATGTCGGACGGCGTCATCGCCACCGCGTTCTGCAGCCCGTTCAGCCCGCCATGCGCCTTGTAGTGATCGAGCGACAGCGGATCGGTGACGCCGCAGCGCGCAAACGTCAGCCGCGTCTGCCTGGCCAGGAACGGGATCTTGTCCGGCGCGCCCAGCCAGCGCTTGTGGTGGCCACCGGTGAGGAAGCCGCAGTCGAACAGGCTTTTGACGTCGGAGGGCTTCACCGGCCCGTAGGCGACGCGGCCAGTGGCTGTCGCCACTTCGACCATCGGCTCGAGGAAATAGGCGCCGCGGGAGCCGTTGCGCACGATCTTGGCCTCGATGCCGCGCTCGGCCAGTTCCGCCCGAACCGCCTTGGCGACCTTTTCCGCACCCAGCGCCAGCGCGCCGGAATCGCCGGGAATATAGATGCGCGGGATCATGAGCGCACCTCGGCAACGATTTCATTGAGCTTTTCGTCGTCGAGCCGCCCGATCACCTCGCCGTCCAGCATCGCCGATGGCGAGCAGGCGCAAAGGCCAAGGCAATAGACCGGCTCCAGCGTCACCGAACCGTCGCGGGCTGTCTCGTGGAAACCGATGCCCAGCATTGATTTGAGCTTGGCGGCAATCGCATCCGAGCCCATCGACTGGCAGGCTTCCGCCTGGCAGAGCTTCAGCACATGGCGGCCGGCGGGCTGGCTGCGGTAATCGTGATAGAAGGTGACGACGCCATGCACCTCGGCCCTGGAGATGTTCAGCGCCTCGGCAATGACCGGCAGCGCGTCCCGCGGCACATAGCCGAACTCTTCCTGTATGCCGTGCAGGATCGGCAACAGCGGGCCTTCGAGGCCTTTCAGCTCGTGGATGATCGCCGCCGTGCGCGATGCGATCTCGGTACTTGCAGGCTGCATCGTCATGCAGCGCCCTCCCTGGTCGTGGCGGTCTTCCGCTAAGTGCTTAGGAAATCAGAGGAAACCCGCTAAATCAATAAAGCCGATCCGTTGCTCGATAGAAATTTTCTATCGATCTCGATCACCAGCATTATCTAGCCTAGCGGCGGGCGCGGAAATCGTCCGCCAGCGCCATTGCCTCGTCCAACAGCGCCGAGACCAGCGGCGTGTGCGGTTCGCGCGGCGCCGCCACCAGCCCGACGGTGTGGCTGGCATCCGGCTCGACGATCGGGATAGCCCGGATCGGCTCGGAAAAGCCGAACGTTTCCGCAAGGTTAAGCGGCATGATGGACGACCATTTGCCGGTGCGGATATGCGAGAACAGCACGATCATCGAGTTGGATTCCAGTGTCGGCCGCACCTGCACGCCGGCTTCGGCCAGATGCTGGTCGATGATGCGGCGGTTCTGCATGTCCGGCGTCAGCAGGCAGAGCGGCAGCTGGGAGAGTTCCGCCCATGTCACTTTGTCGCGGTCGAAATAGGGGTTCCCGACAGCGGTGATCAACTGGTAGCGCTCGTCGTAGAGCGGCACGCTGGTGACGCGTCCGAGCGGCTCGTTGTCGAGATAGGTGATGCCGGCGTCGATGTCGAAATTGCCGAGCAGCGACAGCACCTCGATCGATGTCCGCGACAGCACCGAGAAGGTGACGCCGGGATGCTTTGCCCGAAACGGCGTCGTCAATCGCGCCACCATGGCCAGCGCCGTCGGGATCGCGGCGATGCGGATGCGTCCTGACAGGCCGTGGCGTGCCGCCCGCATCTCCTCGCGCATGGTCCTGCTATCGCCGACGATGCGGCGCGCCCACACCAGCACCTGCTTGCCTTCCGGCGTCAGCCCCTGGAAGCGCGAGCCGCGCAGCACCAGCATCACGCCGAGCTGGCCCTCCAGCTGCTTGATGCCGGCCGAAAGCGTCGGTTGGGTGACGCCGCACACCTCCGCCGCGCGGCCGAAATGTTCTTCCCTGGCGAGTGCTATGAAGAATTCCAGCTTGTCGATCATGCCGTCGGGAGCCTGTCACGGACGCTATGTCCGATCTTAGCGCGCAAGGTCGGGGAAATCGCCTTCGGCCGCAAGCCGCCTGTGCAAATCGCCCGCATCCACATCTTTCAGCCGGCTTACTGTTTCCCGCGATGGAACGCGGCGCTATGTGGATGGGACGGGGTCGTGGACTGGACACGACGGGAGACCGAAACATGCTGGGCTGGTTCCGCAAGCTTTTGCCGCGCGAAGATCGCTTCTTCGACCTGTTCGAGCGGCATTCCCGCACTGTGGTCGGCGGCGCTGAGGCACTGCAGCAGCTTTTGCAGGGCAACGACATCGACCGCTGGTGTCAGACGATCATCGATCTCGAGGACGAAGCCGATCAGATCACCGCGGAAGTTCTGCTGGCCGTGCGCCGCTCCTTCATCACGCCCTTCGATCGCGGCGACATCAAGGACCTGATCCAGTCGATGGATGATGCCATCGACATGATGCACAAGACCGTCAAGACGGTAAGGTTGTTCGAAAAGAAGGAATTCGACCCGCTGATGCAGGAAATGGGGGCCGTCATCGTCGAGGCCGCCAAGTTGGTGGCCGAGGCGATCCCACTGCTCGGCAAGGTCGGGGCGCATACGGTGCGCCTCAACGCCATCGCCGAGGAGGTCATGCGCGCCGAAGGCCGGGCCGACGACCTGCACGAACAGGGCCTGAAGGACCTGTTCAAGCGGCACGGCCGCAGCGATCCGATGGCCTATCTGATCGGCAGCGAGATCTACGGCCAGCTGGAAAAGGTGGTCGACCGCTTCGAGGACGTCGCCAACGAAATCAGCGGCATCGTCATCGAGAACGTATAGTGGAAGCCGCGATAGCCTTTCCGGTGCTGGTCGGCCTTGTCGCCGTCGCACTGTTCTTCGATTTCCTCAACGGCCTGCACGATGCCGCCAACTCCATCGCCACAATCGTCTCCACCCGCGTGCTGAGGCCGCATTATGCGGTGTTCTGGGCGGCTTTCTTCAATTTCATCGCCTTCATGTTCTTCGGTCTTCACGTGGCGGAGACGCTGGGAACCGGCATCATCGACGCCAGCATCGTCACGCCGGCAGTGATCTTCGCAGCACTTGTCGGCGCCATCGTCTGGAATATCGTCACCTGGCTCGTCGGCATTCCGTCCAGCAGCTCGCACGCGCTGATCGGCGGTTTGGTCGGCGCCGGCGTTGCCAAGGCAGGCACCGGCGCCATCGTCTGGGCCGGATTGGGCAAGACGACGGCGGCCATCGTGCTATCGCCGGCGGCAGGCTTTCTGCTGGCGCTCGTCTTGATCCTCGCGGTCTCCTGGCTGTTCCTGCGGCAGACGCCGTTCGCCGTCGACAGCACCTTCCGCGTCATGCAGTTCTTTTCCGCCTCGCTCTATTCGCTCGGCCATGGCGGCAACGACGCGCAGAAGACCATGGGCATCATCGCCGTGCTGCTTTATTCGCAAGGCATGCTCGGCGCGAATTTTTACGTGCCGCTGTGGGTCGTCATCACCTGTCAGTCGGCGCTGGCGCTGGGCACGTTGCTCGGCGGCTGGCGCATCGTCCACACGATGGGCTCGAAGATCACCCGGCTGAACCCGATGCAGGGTTTCTGCGCCGAGACCGGCGGTGCGATCACCCTGTTCGCCGCCACCTGGCTCGGTATTCCCGTATCGACCACGCACACGATCACCGGCGCCATCATTGGCGTCGGCGCCGCCCGCCGCGTCTCAGCCGTTCGCTGGGGCATTGCCGGCAACATCGTGGTTGCCTGGATTATCACCCTGCCGGCAACCGCGGCGATTGCGGCTCTCACCTACCTCGCGGTCGGCCTGGCAAGGTGACAGCACCGCAGCACTGCGCGGCGGTGCGTGAACGCCGTATCTACCTGTCCACAAGGTTCAGGATGTTGCCGTCCGGATCCTTGAACCATGCGACCTTCATGCCCTGACCGACATGAACGTCACCCTCCAGCGTCAGGCCGGGCATGTCGTAATGCTCGAAGGCCACGCCCTTCGATTTCAACGCCTCAACGATTTTGCCGAGCTCGTCGCCGACCGTCCAGGTCACTGCCGTCGCCTTGTTGGTCCCAGCGAAATTCGAACGGTACACGTTGATGCTGGTATCGCCGCTTTTATAGACGATCAGTTCGCCACCTTCATTGTGCACCTCTTTCAGGCCGAGCGTCCCTTCGTAGAAAGCCCTGGCCCTGGCCAGGTCCTTCACTGCGAGATTGGCCGTTGCGTTGCTGTTTGCGAGCATGATCGTCTCCTTCCCTTGATGTCGTGCTCATGCTGCTCCCTCAGATAGGTCGTAACGGATGGTTGGCGACCGTCGATCAGGCAAATCCGACTGCGTCGGTTCCGTTTTCCGGGGCACACCAGGCCGGCTGTTGCGCCACGACTTGGTTCTCTCCGGAAACTGCACTATCTCAGGCGCGAGCTTGCATAAGGAAGATCTGATGTCCGTCACCAAGGAAATCGTCATCGAACGCCTGAAGACGGTCAACGGGCCGGATTTCACCGGCAACATCGTCGACCTCGGCATGGTTTCCGAGATTTTCATTGCCGATGCCAAGGTGTTCTTCTCGATCACCGTTCCCGCTGCGCGTGCCCAGGAGATGGAGCCGCTGCGTGCGGCCGCCGAGCGTGTCGTCAAGGCGATCCCCGGTGTCGCCGGCGCCGTGGTCGCGCTGACGGCGGAAAAGAAGGGCGGCGGCATGGAGGCGCCGGTTCCGCAAAGACCGGCTCAGAGGCCCGCTCCGCCGGCCGCACCTGCTCGTCCAGCGCCGCAGGCGCCCGCCTCGCACAGCCAGGGCAAGCGCGGCGTACCAGGCATCGACGCCATCATCGCTGTTGCTTCCGGCAAGGGCGGCGTCGGCAAGTCGACCACCGCCGTCAACATCGCCCTTGGCCTTGCCGCCAACGGGTTGCGGGTCGGCGTGCTCGATGCCGATATTTATGGCCCGTCCATGCCACGCCTGCTCAACATTCATGGCCGGCCGCAGACCGTCGACGGCAAGATCCTGAAGCCAATGCAGAACTATGGCCTCAAGGTCATGTCGATGGGCTTCCTCGTCGATGAGGAGACGCCGATGATCTGGCGCGGGCCGATGGTGATGTCGGCATTGACGCAAATGCTGCGCGAAGTCGAATGGGGACCGCTCGACGTGCTCGTCGTCGACATGCCGCCCGGCACCGGCGACGCCCAGCTGACCATGGCCCAACAGGTGCCGCTGGCCGGCGTCGTCATCGTCTCGACGCCACAGGACCTGGCCCTGATCGATGCGCGCAAAGGCCTCAACATGTTCAGAAAGGTCGACGTGCCGCTTTTGGGCATCGTCGAAAACATGAGCTATTTTCTCGCCCCCGATACGGGGAAACGCTACGACATCTTCGGCCATGGCGGCGCGCGCCGTGAGGCAGAGCGCCTCGGCGTCACCTTCCTTGGCGAAGTGCCGCTCGAGATGGGCATCCGCGAAAGCTCCGATGCCGGCACGCCGGTGGTAGTCTCGAAGCCCGATAGCGCCGAGGCGAAAATCTTTCGCGACATCGCCGCCAAGGTCTGGCACCGCGTCAATGAAGAGCGCGGCGCGGCCGAGGCTGCAGTGCCGAGCATCGTGTTCGAGTGATGCGGATATCCCTCCCCTTTGAGCGGAGGGTGGCCCGAAGGACCGGGCGGGGTCCGCGGCGACACGCTCCAACTTTTCCGGGATAGCGGACTGACAAACCACGATCCCGTCTGGCGCGGGGGCAGATGTATGTCTATCGCACCAAAGTGTGGATTCGGATGACGCGTGCCCCTTGCCTGCTCCCGCGCGTTGTCATATCGATTTGTCATACAAATACGGAGACCACGATGGCAGGCGCCCCCACCAGCAAGAAAAAATTTCGCTCGCAAGAGTGGTTCGACAATCCCGACAATCCGGGCATGACGGCACTTTATCTGGAGCGCTACCTGAATTACGGGCTGACGCGGGCCGAACTGATGTCCGGCAAGCCGCTGATCGGCATCGCCCAGACCGGCTCGGACCTGTCGCCCTGCAACCGCCATCACATTGAACTGGCCAAGCGCGTGCGCGAAGGCATCGTCTCGATGGGTGGCATCCCTTTCGAGTTTCCTTGCCACCCGATCCAGGAAACCGGCAAGCGGCCGACAGCTGCGCTCGACCGCAACCTTGCCTATCTCAGCCTGGTCGAGGTGCTCTACGGCTATCCGCTCGACGGCGTGGTGCTCACCATCGGCTGCGACAAGACGACACCGGCCATGCTGATGGCCGCGGCTACCGTCAACATTCCGGCTATCGCGCTTTCGGTCGGCCCGATGCTCAACGGCTGGCACAAGGGCAAGCGCACCGGCTCCGGCACCATCGTCTGGGAATCGCGCCAGCGCCTGTCGGCCGGCGAGATCGGCTATGACGAGTTCATGGACATCGTCGCCTCCTCGGCGCCGTCGACCGGCTATTGCAACACGATGGGCACCGCTACCACGATGAATTCGCTGGCCGAGGCGCTCGGCATGCAATTGCCGGGCTCGGCCGCAATCCCCGCCCCCTATCGCGAACGCGGCCAGATCGCCTATGAGACTGGAAAGCGCATCGTCGACATGGTGCATGAGGATCTGAAGCCCTCCGACATCATGACCCGCAAGGCCTTCGAGAACGCCATCGTCGTCAACTCGGCGATCGGCGGCTCGACCAATGCGCCGATCCACCTCAACGCCATCGCCCGCCACCTCGGCGTGCCGCTCGACAACAACGATTGGCAGAAGGTTGGCCTCAACATTCCGCTCATCGTCAATCTGCAGCCGACCGGCGAATATCTCGGCGAGGACTATCACCATGCCGGCGGCGTGCCGGCTGTGATCGCCGAACTGATGAAGGGCGGCATGCTGCCCTATCCGGAAGCCATGACCGCTAACGGCAAGACCATCGGCGACAATTGCAGCGGCGCCGTCAACGAGAACCTCGACGTCATCCGCACGGTTGCCGAGCCGCTGAAAGCCAATGCCGGCTTCATCAACCTTAAGGGCAATCTGTTCGATTCGGCGATCATGAAGACCAGTGGCATCTCGCCCGAATTCCGCGAACGCTATCTGTCGAACCCGAAGGACCCGGAAGCGTTCGAGGGCAACGCCATGGTCTTCGACGGCCCCGAGGATTATCACGCCCGCATCGACGACCCGGCACAGGGCATCGACGAGCACACCATCCTGTTCATGCGCGGCGCCGGCCCGATCGGCTATCCCGGCGGCGCCGAAGTCGTCAACATGCAGCCGCCTGCCTATCTGATCAAAAAGGGCATCCACGCGCTAGCCTGTATCGGCGACGGTCGTCAGTCAGGCACGTCGGGCTCGCCGTCGATCCTCAACGCCTCGCCGGAAGCCGCCATCGGCGGCGGCCTGGCGCTGCTGAAGACCGGCGATCGCGTCCGCATCGACCTGCGCAAGGGTACCGCCGACATCCTCGTCAGCGACGACGAGATCACGCGGCGCCGCGCCGAGCTGCAGAACAATGGCGGCTATCACTATCCGAAGCACCAGACGCCGTGGCAGGAAATCCAGCGCGGCATGGTCGACCAGTTTTCCGAAGGCATGGTGCTGAAGCCGGCGGTGAAGTACCAGGATGTGGCTCATACAAGCGGCGTGCCGAGGGACAATCACTGACCAGGGTCCGTCGCACGAGCCGTCAGGTCGCCAGCGTAACGGTCACCTCATTTCTCCCCGTTAACAACCCGCTAACGGGGAGAAATGCCCGCCACAGAGTTGGACGCGGTCATTTGTCAAAAGCGATTGCTCCCGCGAGAACGGGAATGCTTGACAAGCGGGCGTGACAAATCCACGATCATCGTAAGGGGTGCATCGCGACGACCCCGTGAGGCGTCAGCCCAACGTTCGCGTCCAAGCTTCTCTTTCAAGGAGGTGGACGCCATGCCGTCAACAACCGCTATCACTGTATCGCAACTGTCTCGTCTGATTGGGCTGCCGGGTGCGCCCGCAATCATCGATGTTCGCACCGATGATGACTACAACGCCGATCCGCGCCTGTTGCCGGGCTCAACCCGGCGTGACTTCAAGGCTGTCGCCACCTGGGCTGGCGAATTCACTGGCCAGCAAGTGACGGTCGTCTGCCAACAGGGAAAAAAGCTCTCGCAAGGCGTGGCCGCATGGCTGCGGCACGAGGGCATTGCCGCCGAATCGCTCGACGGCGGGTTTGAGGCATGGCGCGATGCCAAGGGGCTTTTGGTTCACACCGGCAAGATACCGCCCGCCGATGCCAAGGGCCGCACCGTTTGGGTGACGCGTACGCGCCCGAAGGTCGATCGCATCGCGTGCCCCTGGTTGATCCGGCGCTTCATCAATCCTCACGCGGTGTTTCTCTTCGTCGAGCCGGCCGAAGTGGCGGCCGTCGCCGATCGCTTTCAGGCCGTGCCTTTCGACATCGAGAACGTGTTCTGGAGCCACCGCGGCGAACGCTGCACCTTCGATACCATGATCGAGGAGTTCGGACTAAAATCCGAAGCGCTCGATCGCCTCGCCACGATCATACGCGCTGCCGATACTGCGAGCCTCGATCTTGTCCCACAGGCGGCCGGGTTCCTGGCCGCCTCGCTTGGCCTGTCGCGGATGTTTCGCGACGACCTGGAACAGCTCGAGGCCGGCATGCTGCTCTACGATGCGTTCTTCCGTTGGTGCCGCGATGCCACCGAGGAGACGCATAACTGGCCGGCCGCCGGCACGGGCAATCTCGGCGCGGGCAAACCTTCGTGAACGCCGTCCTTTCGAAAAGGCCGCCGGAGATCCAAGAGCCGGTTGTGCCGAGCTTCCGGCAGGCCGTGAAAGTCTGGGCGAAAATCGGCGTGCTCAGCTTTGGCGGCCCGGCCGGGCAGATCGCACTCATGCACAAGGAATTGGTCGAGGAACGGCGCTGGATCGGCGAACAGCGTTTCCTGCATGCGTTGAACTACTGCATGCTGCTGCCTGGCCCCGAGGCCCAGCAACTTGCCATCTATATCGGCTGGTTGCTGCACAAAACGGTCGGCGGCCTTGTTGCCGGCATTCTCTTCGTCGTGCCGGGCGCGCTTGTCATGCTCGTCCTGAGCAGCCTCTATGCGCTCTACGGCGATGTACCACTCGTCGCGGCGCTGTTTTTCGGGGTCAAGGCGACCGTGCTCGCCATTGTCATCGAGGCGGTTATCCGGATCGGCAGACGCGCGCTGAAAAACCCCGTCATGGTGTCGATCGCACTCGCCGCCTTCATCGCCATCTACGCGTTGAACGTGCCGTTTCCGCTGATCGTCCTGCTTGCCGGCCTGGCAGGCTGGATCGGCAACCGTAGTGCGCCGGCATTTTTTTCCGGCGCTTCGCATGGCAAGGGCGATGTTCCCGACATCAAGGGCGCGGTCGATCTGATGTTCGAGCGCGGTGAACTGACCCACGTCAGGCCGACGCGATGGCACGCGCCGCGCATCTTGGCGATCTGGCTGCCGATCTGGCTCGGGCCTGTTCTGCTGGTCTGGGCTGTCACCGGCTCGGCCAGCGTCTGGACGCAAATCGGTGGCTTCTTCAGTGTCATGGCGGTCGTTACCTTCGGCGGCGCCTACGCGGCCCTTGCCTATGTGGCGCAGGCAGCGGTCGAGTACTTCGGCTGGCTGGCACCCGGTGAAATGGTCGACGGCCTCGGACTTGCCGAAACCACGCCGGGCCCGCTCATCCTGGTCTTGCAGTTCGTCGGCTTCGTCGCCGCCTTCCGCCAGTCGGGCTCGCTGGCGCCGCTGCTTGCCGGGTTGTTTGGCGGGCTGTTCACGCTGTGGGCGACGTTTACCCCATGTTTCCTATGGATATTCCTTGGCGCGCCTTACATCGAAGCGCTGCGCGGCAACAAGGCGCTGTCGGCGGCGCTCGGCGCAATCACCGCCGCCGTCGTCGGCGTCATCATGAATCTCGCTCTATGGTTCGGCTTGCACGTCATCTTCGGCGAAGTGCGCAATGTCGGGCTTGGAATGGACGTGCCGGTGCTTTCATCGATAGACTGGCGCGCGGCGCTGCTTTCCTGTGCCTCGATGATCGCCATTCTGAAGCTGAAAATCGGCATGCTGCCGACGCTTGCCGGATCGGCGCTGGCCGGCGTCTTGTTGCTGGCGGCGAGCGGCTAACGCTCAGCCGCCCATTCTGCCGCGCGGCAGCTTGATCATATCGCCGAAACGGGCGCGCAATTTGTCGTCGACGGGCTTCGGCACATGGCGCGGGAAGCGTTCGGCAAGCACGCGTTTCTTCTCGATGATCGCCCGCTGCAAGATGTCGGGCCTGCCTTTCTCATTCCATTCCTTCGGCGAAAAGCGGTCGCCGACGGCCGGGTAGAAATATTCGGTCTGCATCAGCCGCAGCGTCTGCTCGTTGCCGAGATAATGGCCCGGGCCTTTCAGGCAGACATCGGCGATGGTGTCGATCGACAGCGACTCGTCCGTCACCTCGATGCCACGCACGCAGCGCAGGCAGTGGCCGAGCATGTCGTTGTCGATGATCAGGCTCTCAAGGCAAAAGCCGAGCAGCGAGGCGTGCATGCCGGCCGATTCGTAAACCAGGTTGAGGCCGGCAAGACCGGCCATCACGTCGGTTATGCCCTTTTCGTACCCGGACTGAATGTCAGGCAGTTTCGAATCCGTCATGCCGGCGGCCGACCCGCCCGGCAGGTCGTAAAATTGCGCCATCTGCGCGCAGGCCGCGGTCAGCACCGCCTGCTCGGCCGAACCGCCCGACATGGCGCCGGTCCGGAGGTCCGAGACGAACGGCCAGGTGCCGAAGATTGCCGGGTGGCCTGGCTTGATGGCATTGACATAGATTAGGCCGACCAGCACTTCGGCGACCGCCTGCACCACGGCACCGGCAATCGCCGCCGGTGCCGTCGCACCTGCCTGGCCTGCCGACAGCAGCAGGATCGGAATGCCGCCCTCGACGCAGACTTCGAGCACGCCGCAGGCGTCCTCGGCAAACTTCATCGGCGGCACGACGAAGCAGTTCGAATTGGAGACGAAAGGCCGCGCGCGAAAATTCTCTTCGCCGCCGGCGATCGCATAGAGCATGTCGAGCGCCGGCTTGACGTTCTCACGCACGGTAAACGAGGTGCCGACATGCTTCGACGTGCCCATGACACAGGCGTAGAGCGTGTTGAAATCCATGTCGAGCGGGTCGGGGATGTCGCGTGGCACCATCGGCCGCTGGAAGAAATGGATGTTGTCGAGCCCCTCGACCAGGCGCGCCGCATCGTAAATGTCCTGCAGCAGCGACTCGCGATACTCACGCTTTTCGACATCGACAAGATGCACCGCAGCACCAGCCGTGCCGTAATGCACACGCTTGCCCTGGATCACCATGTCGTGCTTCGGATCCTGGCCGTGCAGGGTGAAATGCCGCGCCGCTTTCTTGATCGTGTCGAGCACCAGAGCGCGAGGAAAGCGCAGGCGGCCGTCCTCGCCAAGCGTTGCGCCGGCCTTGGTCAGTGCCTCAATGCAGGAGGGGATGGCGTTGGCGAAACCGACCGTCTCCAGAAGGGTAAGCACGGCCTCGTGGATACGTTCGCAATCATTGCCGCTGAGCGGGCTGTAGCTTCCGCCTTCGAGGCCGGCACGCACCGGTTTGACGTCGTCGGCAAGCGGTGCCGCTCGCATGGCGCGGCGCGCCTCGCGCCCGCCGGACCGTCGCGAACGCTGGTCTGCGGACACGTCCTGCTTCTCATGGGCCACCGGCATGAAGGCACTCCAACTTTAGCTGCGAAGCGGGCGCGGCGGTTGGTCCACCATCTGCCTGCTTCGTCCCCCTATGTACTCCGACTATGCCGCCGGCATTGGCACAGCCTATGTGCCAGCCGGTCCCGTCGCATATGCCAAGGAGCTAAAGAACCGGAGTCGCGCTACATGCGCCAGGCTCCGGTCGGGGAAGGGAGATCAGGCCGCTGCCGGCCTGCGTCCAGCTGCCGTCGCCAGTTCGCGGATGCCGGGTTCGATGTGCTGCAACGCGATCGAGGAAATGCCCAAGCGCATGAAACGCGATGGCTTTTCGGTGCGGTCGAAGAAGCGGTCGCCAGGCTCTATGATGACGCTGCGCGAGGCCGCGGCCTCCGCCAGCCCACGCGAATCGGTGCCGCGCGGTCCCTCGAGCCAGAGCGACGTGCCGCCGGCCGAATCGGTCGAGCGCCACTCCGGCAGGAAGGCGGAAATCGCATGGACCAGACGCTTGCGCCTCTCGTCGAAGGCGCTCGACAGCCGCCGCACCAGCGCCTCGTGATGGCCGAGCGACAGGAACAATGCGACGGCGCGCTGGTTGTTTGCCGGCGGGTGGCGCAGCATGAAGCGGCGCAGCGCCCGAAGCTCGGAGATCAGCCCGGCCGAGGCGACGATGTAGCCGAGCCTGAGGCCGGGAGCCAGCGTCTTCGACATCGAGCCGACGTAGACGACGCGGCCAGACCGATCGAGGCTCTTCAGCGCCTGCTGCGGCGCCTCGTCCAGGAGCTGGCTGTCATATCCGTCCTCGATGATGATCTGGTTGTAGCGGTTGGCGCGCGCCAAAAGATCCTGCCGCCGCTCCGCCGACAGCGGCACCATGGTCGGGCAATGGTGGCTGGGCGTGACGAAGACGAAGCCAGAATCATTGGGAATGGCCGAGATTACGATGCCGGAGTGGTCGACCGGAACCGGCTGGATCTCGGCGCCGGCCAGCCGGAAGATCGAACGTGCATCGGGATAGCCCGGATCCTCCATCGCCACCTTGGAGCCTTTCGTCATCAACAGCGTCGCCAGCATGTAAAGCGCGTTCTGCGCCCCCAGCGTCACGATGATCTCGTCCGGATTGGCGAAGATGCCGCGTCGCGGCAGCAGCCGTGCCTGGATCTGCTCGATCAGGAGCGGATCGTCGCGGTCGACCATGTCGGACGCCCAGTTGCGGATTTCGAGCACCGCCAGCGCCATGCGGTTGCACTCGCGCCATTCGGCGGTCGGGAACAGCGCCGGGTCGAACTGGCCATAGACGAAGGGGTAGGACGATTTGATCCAGTTGTCGTGCTTGGCCGGCGGTGGCATGTCGCTCGCCGCGATCTGCCGGCGGGCCTTCCAGTCGATCTCGTTGGCTTGGTCGGGCGCCTTCTGGTGCGGTTTGGCCGGCGTCGCCAGCACTTCGGGATTGACGAAGTGGCCGCGGCGCTCGCGCGCCACCAGGAAGCCCTGGTCGACCAGCTGCTGGAAGGCCAGCACCACGGTGCCACGCGCTACGCCGAGTTTTTCGGCGAGAATCCGGCAGGACGGAAGCGGCATGGAAGCCGCGATCTGCCGGTCGAGGATGGCGGCGACGATCGCCTGACGGATCTGCGCCTGCAGGGTCTGACCGGATTCCGCCGAAATCCGGAACAGGCCGGACCATATGGCCGTGTCGTTTCTCTGTGGCATGGGAGATGTTCCTCGATGGCCAGCTTTTTTCACTTGGCTGGACCAGTCGAATGTACCGGTGGCACAAGGTGTTGCGCCAATCAATTTTTCTGATCGCTGGGATTTATGCCAGTGATCCTTTGCGCCGGCCCACGCTGCGCTGCGGCATCGCTGCGCATTGAAACGGATGGAATTCGACCCGATAGTTTGCCGCGACGACACGCGCCGGAAACATCCGGCCTGATAAGATGCATCTCAAGAGACCGGAGCGAAGCAGTGGATCAATCGTCCTTTCAAAAGCAGCTCGACTTGTTGCGCGATCATCGTGCGGCCAAATCGGGCTCGATGCGCGAGGCTTTCGCTGCCGATCCGCAGCGCTTCGAGAAATTCTCCGCCAGCGACGGCGACCTGCTGCTCGACTGGTCGAAATGCGCGGTCGATGCGCGGACGATGGGGTTGCTGGAGAACCTAGCTGAGGCCGCCGACCTCGAAGGCCGGCGCGATGCGATGTTTGCTGGCAAGAAGATCAACGTCACCGAAGGCCGCGCCGTGCTGCATACCGCGCTGCGTAACCTTACCGGCAAAGGCATCGTGCTCGACGGCCAGGACGTGAAGGCGGAAGTCCTCGGCGTACTCGACGCGATGGGCGCCTTCGCCGACTCGGTGCGTTCCGGCAAGGCGGCCGGCGCGACCGGCAAGAAGATCACCGACATCGTCAACATCGGCATCGGCGGCTCCGATCTCGGCCCGGCCATGGCGACGCTGGCGCTGGCGCCCTATCATGACGGTCCGCGCGCACATTACGTGTCCAATATCGACGGTGCCCATATCCACGACACGCTGAAGGGTCTTTCCGCCGAGACCACCCTGTTCATCATCGCCTCCAAGACCTTCACCACGGTCGAGACGATGACCAACGCCGAGACGGCACGCAGATGGGTCGAGAAGGCGCTCGGCAAGGAAGCGGTCGGCAAGCATTTCGCCGCCGTCTCGACGGCGCTCGACCTGGTCGCCAAATTCGGTATCGCAGCCGACCGCGTCTTCGGCTTCTGGGACTGGGTCGGCGGTCGCTATTCCGTCTGGGGTGCGATCGGCCTGCCGGTGATGATCGCCATAGGCCCTAAGGATTTTCGCGCCTTTCTCGACGGCGCCCATGAGATGGACGAGCATTTCCGCACCGCGCCGCTAGCGAAGAACCTGCCGGCGCTGATGGGGCTGATCGGCTGGTGGCATCGCGTGATCTGCAAATATCCGGCTCGCGCCGTCATCCCCTACGATCAGCGTCTGTCCAGGCTGCCGGCCTATTTGCAGCAGCTCGACATGGAATCGAACGGCAAGAGCGTCACCCTGGATGGCGGCGCTGTGACGACGCCGACCGGCCCGCTGGTCTGGGGCGAGCCCGGCACCAACGGCCAGCACGCCTTCTTCCAGCTTCTGCATCAGGGCACCGATTTCATTCCGGTCGAATTCCTCGCTGCTGCCGTCGGCCACGAGCCGGAACTGAAGCATCATCACGACCTTTTGCTCGCCAATTGCCTGGCGCAGTCGGAAGCCTTCATGAAGGGCCGCACGCTTGAGGAAGCCCGCGCGCAGATGCTGGCGAAAGGCATGAAGCCCGCCGATGTCGACAGGGTTGCTCCGCACCGCGTCTTCTCCGGCGACCGCCCCTCGGTGACGATCCTCTACAGGAAACTCGACCCCCACACGTTCGGACGGCTGATTGCGCTTTACGAACATCGCGTCTTCGTCGAAGGCACGCTGTTCAACATCAACTCCTTCGACCAGTGGGGCGTTGAGCTCGGCAAGGAACTGGCGACCGGGCTGCTGCCCGTCGTTGAAGGCAAGGAGAATGCCGCAAAGCGGGATGCCTCGACTGCCGGACTGGTGGAATACATTCACCGCTTGCGCGGCCCGGAGTGAAAAGCTTGGCGGACATCAAGGGAATATTGTTCGACAAGGACGGCACGCTCGTGGATTTCAACGCGACATGGCTGGGCATCGCCGACTTCATGGCGATGGATGCGGCCGAAGGCGATCGCTGGAAGGCAGACAGGCTGCTTGCGGCGGCGGGCTTCGACTTCGCCACCAGGCGCTTCAAGCCGGATTCTATCTTTGCCTCCGGGACCAACATGGACGTCGTCGAACTGTGGTTTCCGCGGCTGTCCGACGAGGACCAGATGCTTGCCGTCGCCCGCTTCAATGCCATCACCTCGGCGCAAGGATCGGCGATGGCCGTGGCGCTGCCGGGTGTGGTCGAGACGCTTGGGCTGCTTCACAGAAAATCCTACCGGCTTGGCGTCGCCACCAACGACTCGACCAGCGGCGCGGAAAAGACCTTGGTCACGCTGGGCGTCGCGCAGCTTTTCGAAGCCGCCTATGGTTACGACGCGGTGGCCAATCCAAAACCGGCGCCGGATACGATCCTTGCCTTTTCGGATCTGACAGGGCTCAGGCCGGCGACGATCGCAATGGTCGGCGACAATCGTCACGATCTGGAGATGGCGCGCGCCGGCGGCTGCGGCCTGGCGATCGGCGTGCTGTCCGGCACCGGCACACGTGAATCGCTGTCACAGATCGCCGACGTCATCCTGGATTCGGTGGCCGATCTGCCCGATTTTCTTGCGGCCCGGGTCAGCGAGACGGTCTAGACTCGTAGTTATCTGGTCCGAACGAGAACACGCCGCTCGGTTTCATCGCCGCATTCCTGCCCTCGCCGACATCCGGCACCTCGTATTCGGCCAGCAGGCGAAGCCGCGAGCGCGGCAGATAGGCGCGGCCCGGATCGCCGATCAGCACGGCGATGCCGGCAGCAAGGCAGCGGTCGAGGAAGGGAACGACCCGGCCGGCAAGATCGCGGGCGTAAAACAGGTCGCCGACCACCACGATGTCCACCGGTGGCGGCGGACCGCCGGTGATGTCGTCGCCAACGATCATGATAGCGACGCCGTTCGCAGTCGCATTGAGGCTGAGCGCAACCACACCATTACGATCGATCTCGGCCGCGACGACCGCGCTGGCTCCGGCTTTCGCCGCAGCGATGCCGACGAGGCCCGAGCCGGCGCCGAGGTCGAGCACGCGACGCCCGGCCACGGTCTCCGGCCGGTCGATTATGTAGCGGGCAAGCACCGCGCCGCCGGCCCAGACATAGGCCCAGTACGGTGGCTCCGGTTCAGGTTCGTCTTCTTCGGTCCCATGTTGGTTCCATTCGAGAAGCCGCCTGAGGCCGCTTCCCGGATGGGCGGTGTAAAGCCGGATTTCGGGAAGCGCGGGCAAGGGGGCGATCCGCATGTGCGCCCGGATGAACTCTGCCGGGTCTGGCCGCGAACCTATATCCACGGCGTTAGTGCCGACGATGCAATCGCTCAAGCTGCGCCTAGCCCCGCAACGCTCGTCGCAGGATCTTGCCGACCGGTGTCTTCGGCAGTTCGGTGCGGAACTCGATATATCTGGGGCGCTTGTAGCCGGTCAGGTTCTCGCGGCAATAAGCCGTCAGCATCTCGGCGGTCAGTGCCGGGTCCTTTTTGACGACGAACAGCTTTGGCACTTCACCCGAATGCTCGTCCGGCACGCCGATCGCCGCCACCTCGAGTACGCCCGGATGCTGCGCCACCACCTCCTCGAGTTCGTTCGGGTAGACGTTGAAGCCGGAAACCAGGATCATGTCCTTCTTGCGGTCGACGATCTTGGTGTAGCCGCGCTCGTCCATGAAGCCCATGTCGCCCGATTTGAAGAAGCCGTCCTCGGTCATCACCTTGGCGGTTTCGTCCGGCCGGTTCCAGTAGCCGGCCATCACCTGCGGTCCGCGGATGCAGATTTCGCCGACCTCGCCGAGCGGCAAATTGTTGCCATCGTCGTCGCGGATGGCGATCTCGGTCGAGGGCAGCGGCAGCCCGATCGTGCCGGTGTAGACTCCGTCGCTGAATTTGTTGGCGGTCGCCCCCGGCGAGGTTTCGGAGAGTCCGTAGGCCTCGCTGATCGGGCAGCCGGTCAGCGCCTTCCAGCGCTCTGCGATGCCCTTCTGCACTGCCATGCCGCCACCCAGCGTCAGGATCAGCGGCTTGAAGTCGAGCCTGCGAAAATCCTCATTATTGAGCAGCGCATTGAACAGCGTGTTGAGGCCAGGAAAGATGTGGATCGGGTATTTCTGCAGCTCCTTGACGAAGCCGGGAATGTCGCGCGGATTGGGGATGAGCACGTTCTGCGCGCCCTGCTGCATTCCCATCATCGCGTTCACTGTGAGCGCAAAGATATGATAGAGGGGCAGCGCGCAGAGGAAGTTCATATGCGCCGGTTTCGGCTTGACCGTGTAGGCGTCTTCGACCCAGAGCGCGTTCTGCGCGACGTTCGCCAAGACATTGCTGTGCAAAAGCATCGCGCCCTTGGAGATGCCGGTCGTACCGCCCGTATATTGCAGGAAGGCGATGTCGCCGGCCACGACCTCGGCGGGTTTGAAGGTCACGCCGGCGCCGGCCTTCAATGCGGCGTTGAATTTGACATGGCCGGGCAGCGACCATGCCGGCACCATCTTCTTGACGCGGCGCACGACGAAGTTGACGATCGTTCCCTTGAGCCCGCCGAGCATGTCGCCCATCGTGGCGACCACGACATGCTTGACCGCGGTCCTGGCGATCACCGCCTGCAAGGTGCAGGCGAAATTTTCGAGGATGACAATGGCTTGAGCGCCGGAATCCTTGAGCTGGTGCTCCAGCTCGCGCGGCGTGTAGAGCGGATTGATGTTCACCACGACATAGCCGGCGCGAAGCACCGCCATCATCGCCACCGGATATTGCAGCACGTTCGGCATCATCAGCGCGACACGTGCGCCCTTCTGCAGCCCCTTTGATTGCAAATAGGCGCCGAACGCAGCCGACTGTCGCTCGAGATCGGCATAGGTGATCGATTTGCCCATGCAGACGAAGGCCGGCCGGTTCGCAAACTGCTTGCAGGCGGCGACGAGAAAGTCACCGATCGAGCTGGAGGGCAGGGCGCCGATCTCGGCCGGCACGATCTTTGGGTAACTCTGGAGCCACGGTTTTTCAGGCAGGCCGGCGGCCAGCGAAGTGATCGCCTTCGGCAATCTTCTGGCTGAAGCTGCCGCCTGTTTGGGCGCTGTCGGCACTGCCTTCGCCGCCGGCTTGGCAGCAGCGGCGGACTTTGCGGCAGGCGCCGCCTTGCCGGCTGCCGGCTTGGCAGTCTTTCCAGCCGTGATCTTCGTCGCCGGCTTCGCACTTGCCTTAGCGGTAGTCTTCGGCTTGGCGGCGGCCGCTTTTGGCTTGACCGCTTTCGATATTGCCTCGGCCTTTGCTTTCGCCGCGGTTGTTGTCTTTGCCGGTTTCGCCACCTGTCGCTCCCTCAATCATTCTTATTGTTCGGCACGCTTGAGTGCCACCGCCGCCCCTGACAAACAAAGGTATCCCACGCTTGCCGCAATGTCCGGAGCCTGGGGAATCCTCCACGCTGTCCATCTATCTATGTATTGCCACTAGCAGCGGCCGTGCAAGCCTCGCCCACCTGGCAGTGCGGCAAGACTTGCCGTCAAAGCTCTCGGCCGCGACCGGTTTTCGGACGCGCATCTCTTGAACCGAACGGCTCGATTCCCCGAATTGGCGGCATCGCCGATCAACAAAAAATTGAAGTCGCTAATAATGTCGTGATCTGCGGATTTGGCTCGTTTTTTCCACAATTCGCCGCATGCCGGAATTTTTTTCTGCTTCCCGTGGGTTAGGCAAACAAGCAGTTCCAAAGCCAGAAAAACGGTGCTTATATGCGACCTTCGCGAGCCTGATAGAGGGGCTTGGAAGAACATCAGGGAGTGCTCAATGAAAAAGAAACTGACTTTTGCAGCCGCGTTGCTGGCTGCAAGCGTCCTCGGCGGCATGGCCAATGCAAAACAACTGGTCTATTGCTCGGAGGCATCGCCGGCCGGCTTCGACCCGTCGCCATGGAGCGGCGGCAACGACTTCGACGCTTCGTCGCGCACCATCTATTCGCGCCTGGTCGAGTTCGAGCATGGCAAGACCACCATCTCGCCCGGCCTGGCGGAGAGCTGGACGGTTTCCGACGACGGTCTCGAATACACCTTCAAGCTTCGCCCGGGTGTGAAATTCCAGACGACGGATTATTTCACGCCCACGCGCGACCTCAACGCCGACGACGTGATCTTTTCCTTCGAACGCCAGTGGAAGAAAGAAAGCCCCTGGTACAGCTACCTGGAAGGCACCGGCTGGGAGTATTTCACCGGCATGGGCTTCCCCGATCTCCTGAAGGAAATCGTCAAGGTCGACGATCTGACGGTGAAGTTCGTGCTGAACAAGCCTGAAGTCGCCTTCCTGCCGGACCTCGGCATGGATTTCGCTTCGATCGTTTCCAAGGAATATGCCGACCAGCTCGACAAGGCCGGCACCAGGCAGCAGTTCACCCAGAAGCCGGTCGGCACTGGTCCGTTCCAATTTGTCGACTATCAGGTCGATGCGGTCGTGCGCTATGCGGCATGGGACGGCTACTTTGGCGGCCGCCAGAAGATCGACGATCTGATCTTCGCCATCACGCCCGATCCGGCCGTGCGCGCGCAGAAGCTGAAGGCAGGCGAGTGCGATATCATGTCATATCCGGCGCCGGCCGACATTGCCGGGCTGCAGGGTGACGCGAACCTCAAGGTCGACGAGCAGGAAGGCCTGAACATCGGCTATCTCGCCTACAACACGACGCTGCCGCCCTTCGACAAAGTCGAGGTCCGCAAGGCCCTCAACATGGCGGTAAACAAGAAGGCGATCATCGACGCGGTCTATCAGGGCGCCGGCGCGCCGGCCATCAACCCGATCCCGCCGACCATGTGGTCCTATAACAAGGACATCAAGGACGATCCCTACGATCCGGAGGCGGCCAAGAAGATGCTGGCCGATGCAGGCGTCAAGGATCTGTCGATGAAGATCTGGGCTATGCCGGTCAGCCGCCCCTACAACCCGAACGCCCAGCGCGTCGCCGAGTTGATCCAGGCCGACTATGCCGCCGTCGGCGTCAAGGCGGAGATCGTCAGCTACGAATGGACGGAGTATCGCCAGCGCGGCAAAGCTAAGGATCGCGACGGCGCCTTCCAACTGGGCTGGACCGGTGACAATGGCGATCCGGACAACTTCTTTTTCCTGCTCGGTTGCGATGCCATCGGCCAGTCCAATTATGCGATCTGGTGCAACCAGGAATTCGAAGCCCTGCTGAAAAAAGGCAAGGCGACGACGGACGTGGCCGAGCGCACCAAGATCTACGAGGAAGCTCAGGTGGTGTTCAAGCGTGAGGCTCCGTGGCTGACCATCGCCCACTCCAAGGTCTTCATGCCGATGAACAAGAAGGTGTCGGGCTTCGTTATGGACCCGCTCGGCATTCATCGGTTTGACGGCGTCGACGTCACCGAATAAGTCCTGAGAAATTGAACGGCGGCGCTGGACTTCCTGCGCCGCCGTTCTATGAAGCAAGATGCTCCGTTATCTCCTCCACAAGCTCGCTTTGATCATCCCGACCGTGTTCGGCATATCGCTGGCGGCGTTCGCTTTCGTCCGGCTTCTGCCCGGCGATCCCATTCTGGCCCTGGCCGGCGAGCGCGGCGTCAGCCCCGAACGCTACGCCCAGCTCATCGAGCAGTTTGGCTACAACCGGCCTTATGTCATCCAGTACCTGGAATATATCGGCAGGGTCCTGACCGGTGATTTCGGCATATCGATTGCCACCAAGCGGCCAGTGCTCGGCGAATTCCAGGCGCTGTTTCCAGCCACGCTGGAACTGGCGACGGTGGCGTTGATCATCGCCGTCCTGCTCGGCATTCCTGCCGGTATCTTCGCGGCGGTCAAGCGCGGCTCGTGGTTCGACCAGGCGACGATGGGTGTCGCGCTGACCGGCTATTCGATGCCGATCTTCTGGTGGGGGTTGCTGCTCATCATCTTCTTCTCCGGTTATCTCGGCTGGACGCCGGTTTCCGGCCGCATCGGCCTGCAGTATTTCTTCAGGCCGACGACCGGGTTCATGCTCATCGACAGCCTGATCTCCGGCAGGAGCGGCGCTTTCAAATCCGCCGTCAGTCATTTGATCCTGCCGTCCATCGTGCTGGCGACGATCCCGCTTGCCGTCATAGCGCGCCAGACTCGCTCGGCGATGCTCGAGGTGCTTGGCGAGGACTATGTCCGCACCGCGCGCGCTAAGGGCCTGGCGCCGCGCCGTGTCATCGGGCTGCACGCTTTTCGCAACGCGCTGATTCCGGTGGTCACCACCATCGGACTGCAGGTCGGCACGTTGATGGCGGGCGCCATTCTTACCGAAACCATTTTTTCCTGGCCCGGCATCGGCAAATGGATGATCGACGCCATCGGCAAGCGCGACTATGTCGTCGTTCAGAGCGGATTGCTGATCATCGCGCTGATCGTCATGGCGGTGAACCTGATCGTCGACGTGCTCTACGCCGTCATCAATCCGCGCATCCGGGTGCAGTGAGATGACCGACGAATCCGCCGCCGAAGCCACCGCTGCCTCCATCCCGACAGGCGGCAGGCAACGCGCCTTCGCCGAGTTCTGGCACTACTTCTCGATGAACACCGGCGCGGTCATCGGCCTTGTCGTGTTTTCGGCGTTGGTGCTGGTGGCGGTCTTTGCGCCGTTCGTCGCGCCGCATTCGCCCGACGAGCAGTTTCGCGATGCGCTGCTGGCGCCCCCTGCCTGGCAGCAAGGCGGCAAATCGATGTTCCTGCTCGGCACCGATGCGGTCGGCCGCGACATGCTTTCGCGGTTGATTTTCGGGGCGCGTTTCTCGCTGTTCATCGGCCTGGTGGTGGTCGTCTTCTCGCTCACCAGCGGCATCGTGCTTGGCGTGCTCGCCGGCTATTTCCGCGGCTGGGTCGACACGCTGATCATGCGCATCATGGATATTATCCTGGCCTTCCCGTCGCTGCTTCTGGCGCTGGTGCTGGTGGCGATCCTCGGCCCCGGGCTGTTCAACGCCATGCTGGCGATCGCGCTGGTGCTGCAGCCGCATTTTGCGCGTCTCACCCGCGCCGCCGTGATGGCCGAAAAGAACCGCGAATATGTCATCTCCGCCAAGGTGGCTGGTGCCGGTCATCTTCGCTTGATGGTGAGGACGATCTTGCCGAACTGCCTGGCACCGCTGATCGTGCAGGCCACCCTGTCCTTCTCCAACGCCATTCTCGAGGCTGCGGCGCTCGGCTTCCTCGGTGTCGGTGCGCAGCCGCCGACGCCGGAATGGGGCACGATGCTCGCCTCGGCGCGCGAGTTCATCCTGCGCGCGCCTTGGGTAGTGACCTTCCCCGGCCTTGCCATTCTGATCACTGTGCTTGCCATCAATCTGATCGGCGACGGCCTGCGCGATGCCTTCGATCCCAAGCTGAAGAGGTCATAATCCAATGCCTCTTCTCGAGATCAAGAACCTGACCGTTTCCTTCGACACCGCCGCTGGACCATTCATGGCGGTACAAGGCATCGACCTGTCGGTCGAACCGCGCGAGGTGTTGGCGATCGTCGGCGAATCCGGTTCCGGAAAATCAGTGGCAATGCTGGCGGTGATGGGGCTTTTGCCCAACACGGCGACGGTGAGGGCGGACCGCATGGCCTTCGACGGCATCGACCTGCTTAAGGTCGGCCCGTCCGAGCGGCGCAAGATTGTCGGCAAGGACATCTCGATGATCTTCCAGGAGCCGGTCGCCAGCCTCAACCCGTGCTTTACCGTCGGCTTCCAGATTGAGGAGGTGCTGCGCTTTCACATGGGCATGGACCGCGCCCAGCGCCGGGCACGCGCCATCGAACTGATGAAGTTGGTCGGCATCGCCGACCCTGAGGAACGGCTGGGCTCCTTCCCGCACCAGATGTCGGGCGGCCAGTGCCAGCGCGTCATGATCGCCATCGCCATCGCCTGCAATCCCAAGCTTTTGATCGCCGACGAGCCAACCACGGCCCTCGACGTCACCATCCAGAAGCAGATCCTCGATCTGCTGGTCGGCCTGCAGGCCAAATACGGCATGGGCCTGATCATGATCACCCACAATATGGGGGTGGTTGCCGAGACCGCCGACCGTGTCATCGTCCAATACAAGGGCCGCAAGATGGAAGAGGCCGACGTGCTGTCGCTGTTCGAATCCCCCAAGAGCAATTACACGCGCGCGCTTCTGTCGGCGCTGCCGGAAAACGCCGTCGGCGACCGGTTGCCTACTGTTTCCGACATGCTGTTCGAGCCGGCCCCATCTGTAGTCGCAGCCCGATCCGCGGGAGGAACCGCCACATGAGCGTGACGGTAGTCGAAGGCAAGAACATCGTGCGCGACTATCATGTCGGCGGCGGGCTTTTCCGCCCCTCCCGTACGGTTCACGCGGTCAAGGGTGTTTCGTTCAGCGTCGACAAGGGCAAGACGCTGGCCATCGTCGGCGAGAGCGGCTGCGGCAAGTCAACGCTCGCCCGCATCATCACCCTGATCGACCCGGCGACCTCCGGCGAGCTTTTCATCGACGGCAAGAAGGTAGACATCGCGAGGGACGGCCTGTCGAAGGAAATGCGCCGCAAGGTGCAGATTGTCTTCCAGAACCCCTATGGTTCGCTCAATCCACGCCAGAAGATCGGCGACGTGCTTGGCGAACCGCTGCTCATCAACACCGACAGCACGGCCGGCGAGCGGCGCGATCTCGCCATGAAGATGCTGAAAAAGGTCGGTCTCGGCCCCGAGCACTACAATCGCTACCCGCATATGTTTTCGGGCGGCCAGCGCCAGCGCATCGCCATTGCCCGCGCGCTGATGCTCAACCCCAGCCTCCTGGTGCTGGACGAGCCGGTCTCGGCACTTGATCTTTCGGTGCAGGCGCAGGTTCTGAACCTGCTCGCCGACCTGCAGGATGAGTTTCAACTGACCTATGTTTTCATCAGCCACGACCTGTCGGTGGTGCGCTATATCGCCGACGATGTGATGGTGATGTATTTCGGCGAAGCGGTCGAATACGGCTCGCGCGACGAGGTCTTCGCCGACCCCAAGCACAGCTATACCAGGACGCTGTTCGCGGCGACGCCGCGTGCCGACGTCGCCAGCATCAAGGCAAGATTGGCGAAAAAGAAGGCCGCCTGATCCGGCGAGGTTTGCCGGCCGGCTACCGCTTCTCGATCCCCGGAATGCCGGAGATCTGCTCGGCGAGAAAGTCGACCAGCAGCCGCACCCGGGCAATGCCCGCACGCTCCGGAACGATCAGCATGCTCAGCGGGACGGGAGGCGGAAAATAGCCCGGCAGGATAATTTCCAGCCGGCCGGCCGCCAGAAGATCGTCGACAAGCCAGTGGTGGGCGGGTGCGATACCGCGTCCGGCGACAAGGGCTTTGCGCGCAGCAAGCCCATGGTCGACCCGAAATCGGCCGCCAAAGGGCACCGCAAAGCGCTCGCCGCCCGGCCCCTGCAGGGCGAGCGTGTCGCTTCCCGCGATGTTCGACATCCGAATGCCTTCATGGCCAGGCAGATCCTGCGGGACAGCCGGTCTGCCCCGGGCCGCCAGATAGGCCGGCGCCGCCACCAGCAGACGCCGGGACTGACCGAGTGCCCGCAGCTTCATCGAGCTGTCGGTGAGCGGACCGAGGCGAAGCGCGATGTCGACGCCCTCCCGCACAAGGTCGATGCGCTCGTCGGTTAGGCTGAGATCGATGCCGATGTCGGGATAACGGTCCTGAAAGGCGAAGATCAGCCGGCTGACGTGCAAGACGCCGAGCGCCGCCGTGCAGGATATCCGGATCGTGCCAGCCGATGCGCCGCGCGTGCCTCGCGCCTCATCGCCGGCCTGCTCAACGAGGCGCAGGATCTGGACGCTGTCGGCATAGTAACGGCTGCCTTCATCGGTCATCGTGACACGCCGGGTGGTCCTGCTGAGCAAGGGCACGCCGACGGCCTCCTCGAGCTCCCGCAGATGCCGCGTGACCGTCGACTGACCAACTCCGAGCTCGCGCGCCACCGCCGAGAGGCTGCCGCGCTCGGCGACGCGAACGAAGGTGCGCATGCGCTCGAGGGTGACGTACGATTTATCCATTATTCGGTATTATCTTATACATTTCCTACATATAGTGGATTAGCCGACGGCTGGCTACCTTTGGTGTCTATCGTCCTTCTTCGGAGTAGACCCATGAAAGTCCTGCTTGTTTTTGCTCATCCTGAACCGAATTCGCTCAACGGCGCACTGCGTGACCTCGCCATCAGGGAGCTCGAGACCCAAGGCCACGAGGTGCGGGTGTCTGACCTCTATGCCGATGGCTGGAAATCCGAGGTGGACCGTGCCGACTTTCCGTCGTGGCCGCCCGAAGCACGCTTCCTGCCGGCCGGCGCCTCCAAAAAAGCTTTTGCGAGCGGCACTCTGACCGATGACGTCAAAGCGGAGATCGACAAGCTGCTATGGGCCGACACCCTGATCCTCCAGTTTCCCCTGTGGTGGTACGCCATGCCGGCGATCCTCAAGGGCTGGGTCGATCGGGTGTATGCCTACGGCTTCGCCTATGGCGTCGGCGAGCACAGCGATAAGAGGTGGGGTGACCGCTTTGGCGAGGGAACGCTCGCCGGCAAGCGCGCGATGCTAATCGTTACCACCGGCGGCTGGGAGGAGCATTATTCCGCCCGCGGCGTCAACGGCCCGATCGACGACCTGCTGTTCCCGATCAACCACGGGATTCTATACTATCCGGGCTACGACGTGCTTCCGCCGTTCGTGGTCTACAGGGTGGACCGTTTCGGGGAGGCCGATTTCGAGCCTGTCGCGGAGCGACTGCGCGAAAGGATGCGGACGCTCGAGACAATCCAGCCCATTCCTTATCGGCAGCAGAATGGCGGCGATTACCTGATCCCAAGCATGCAGTTGCGCCCCGGCTTGGAGAACCCGGGTGCGACCGCCTTCGCGCTTCACGAGGATCGCGCCGGCGCCGCCGGCCAGCCCGATCAGGACAGCCGGGCAATGATGGTGCGAAGCGCCTCGCCGAAGCGCCGGACTTCCTCGATCGTATTGTAATGCACCAGCGAGGCGCGGACGGCGCCGCTGTCCATGCTGAGGTTGAGCCGCTTCATCAGGCGCGGCGCATACATGTGGCCGTCGCGAATGCCGATCTGCATCTCGGCCATCTCCTCGACGATCCTCTGCGGCGACAGCGTGCCGATGTTGAAGCAGAAGGTCGGCACGCGCTCGCTGAGGCGTGCCTCTTCGGCTACGCCGTAGATCGTCGCGCCGCAATCTTTGAGCACCGCCAGCATTTCGCGCGCCAGCACCTGCTCGTAGTCACGGATGGCATTCATGCCGGCGACGATGTTGTCGCGGCGCGATCGGTTATTGGCTGGAGCGAAATTGCGGCCGATCGATTCGAGATAGCGCACCGCGGCATCCATGCCGGAGACGTTCTCGTAGATGAAGGTGCCGGCCTCGATCTTGTAGGGCGGCTCGTCGGGGATGAAATCCTCGCGGAAGGTCGGCAGACGCTTCAGCGTTTCGAAGCGGCCCCACAGGAAGCCCATATGCGGCGAGAAATTCTTGTAGCCGGAGCAGACCAGATAGTCGCAGTCCCATGCCTGCACATCGATCAGCCCGTGCGGGCCGTAATGCACGCAGTCGAGGAACACTTCGGCGCCTGCCGCATGCGCGATCCCAGCCACTGAAGCAACGTCGACGATCGAGCCGATCGAATGCGCCGTCACCGTGCAGGCCACGAGGCGGGTGCGCTCGGAGACCAGCGGGCGCAAATCGTCGACATGCAGATTGCCGTCCTCGCGCATCCGCCACCATTTGAACTTGGCGCCGGCGGGTGCCAGCGCCAGCCACGTCGCGATATTGGCATCGTGATCCATGTCGGTGATGACGATCTCGTCACGCTCCCCGTTTGGTCGCTCAGAAAGCATCTGGCCGATGCCGAGGCTGACCAGGCGGATGAACGAAGTGGCGTTCATGCCGAAACAGATCTCCGCCGGGTTGGTGGCGTTGATCAGCAAGGCCACGCTTTCGCGCGCGCCGGCGACGGCTTGATCGACGGTGACGCTGCGGCCGTAGCGGCCGCCGCGCTGCACATTATGCGCGACCAAATGGTTGGTGACCGCGTCGAGCACACTTTGCGGGATCTGCGCGCCGGCGGCATTGTCCATGAAGATGAAGTCGCCGGCCTGCTGCAAGGCGGGAAACATGGCGCGGATCGTCTCGACCGGGAAAGCTGCGGCATCGCCCGTTTTCGAAATCTGATGCTGGTTCAAGGTCGTCTCCTGCGAAGTGCGCTGACAGATTCAGCGGGTCTTTTCGGTTTGAAATCGGCGTTCAAGGAGGCTGACGAGACGGACCATCGGCCAGAGAAAGATGAGATAGACCAGCGCGGCGCCGATCAGCGGTGAGGGGTTGGCATAGAGCGATTGCGCGTTGGTCGCTTCCTTCAGCAGTTCGGGCAGCGCCACGGTGGAGGCGAGCGAGGTGTCCTTGAACATCGAAACGCAGTTGCTGGTCATCGGTGGAATGACGACGCGGATCGCCTGCGGCAGCACGACCTTGCGCAAGGTCAGCAAGAACGGCAGGCCGAGCGCCTGCGCCGCCTCGAACTGGCCGCGCGGAATGCTTTCTATGCCGGAGCGGAACACCTCGGCCGAATAGGCCGCCATGATGATGGCGAACGCCATCACCGCGGAAGTCCAAGACGACAGGCGTATGCCGAGAAACGGCAGCGCATAGTAGATCAGGATCAGCACGACCAGCACCGGCATCGCCCGGAAAATGTCGATGTAGCCGACAGCCAGCAGCCGAAGCGGCTTTGGCGCATAGAGCCGCACTAGGCTGATCGCGAGGCCGACGGGAATACCGATGCCGATGCTCATGATTCCGAGCAGCAGCGTGTTCAGGAAGCCGCGCAGCAGCGCCGGCAGGCTGGAGACCATGACGTCGGCGTTGAAGAAGGTGTCCAGCAGCGACATCGCAGCATTCCCGAAACGTTTGGCGTCCCGCGACGCTCGAGCCCGAGCCCGAAATCGTGCCGGCATCGAAGCCGGCACGACATTAAGCGCGAACTGCTCTCAGGCCTTCGGCAAAGGCATTTCCTTGACGGTCGCGGAATCGGCCGGTGCGTCGCTGCCGAACCACTTCTTGTGGATCGCGGCCAGCGTGCCGTCCGTCTTCATCGCGGTCAGCGCGTCGTTCAGCTTGCCGAGCAACGGGTGGTCCTTGGTCATCATCAGACCGTACTGCTCGCCGGTCTTGATGCGCTCTTTTACGGCGAGATCCTTCATCCTGGTGAAAGAATATTCCAGGCCCGGAATATCGCTGACCGCCGCATCGACGCGGCCGGAGCTGAGATCGAGCAGCAAATTCTGCTGCGTGTCGTAGCCTTTGACGTCACTGAACCCGTCCGCTTCCTGGTGGGCCTTGACCCAGGCTTCGCCGGTCGAGCCGGACAGTACGCCGACGATCTTGCCCTTGAGGTCGGCCTCGGCCTTGATTGGGCTGTCGGCCTTCGCGGCGATGCCCATGTCGGAATCATAGTAGGGCTGCGTGAACGACTGCGACTTCAGCCGCTCCGGCGTGATGGTGATCGACGAAATGGCGACATCGATGCGCTTCGAGGTGGTGGCGGCGAACAGCGCCTGGAAACCGAGATCGGCGATATCAGTGGTCATGCCGATACGCTTTGCCGCCTCATTGATGATGTCGACTTCGAAACCCTCGAACGTGCCGCTCTCGTTCTTGTATTCAAAAGGCGGATTGGTCGGATATGCGCCGACATTCAGCGTACCTTCGGCATAGGCCGGGCCGCCGGCGATGCCGATGGCGGCAGCAACAAGAAGCAGGTTGCGACGGGTGAAGTTCATTTTCGTTCCCTCTGGTTGTGATCGGACGGGTTTGGCCCCGCACGGTTTTGATACGCCAAGTGACCGGACTGCCGGAAAGCCCTCTCGGCACGGCAGTCGTAAGACATCGGATGCTATCCAAAGCACGGCGCTTTTCAAGGCGAAAGTTTTAAGCTTAAAAAATTGCGGCGTGTTGCCATCAGTCCGGAATAACCGCCGTGGCCTGAATCTCAACCTTGGCGCGATCCTCGACCAGCGCCATCACCTGCATGGCGGCCATCGCCGGAAAATGCCGGCCGATCAGCTCGCGATAGACCTCGCCGATCCCCTTGAGATTGGCCAAATATTCCGCCTTGTCGGTAAAGTACCAAGTCATCGAGGTGATATGCTGCGGCTTGGCGCCGGCCTCGGCGAGCACGGCGACAATATTGGCCAGCGTCTGTCTCACCTGGCCGACAAGATCGTCGGTCTCGAAGCGGCCCTGCCCGTTCCAGCCGACCTGCCCGCCGACGAAGACAAGCTGCCCACGCGCGGCGACGCCATTGGCGTAGCCGACGGGTTTCGCCCAGCCTTCCGGCTGCAGGATGGTGTGCATATCAAAGCCTCCCAATGCTCAAATCCGGTCGCTCAAAACTCAAAGACAATCAATTCTTCCACACAAACTCCGGTCTCAGGCCGCTCCCATCACTTGCCGTGCAATCACCACCTTCTGCACGTCCGACGCTCCCTCGTAGATGCGCAGTGCCCGGATCTCGCGATACAGTCTTTCGACGATATGGCCCCTGCGGACGCCGTCGCCGCCATGCAGCTGCACAGCCCTGTCGATCACCTCCTGCGCCTTGTCGGTGGCGAACAGCTTGGCCATCGCCGCTTCGCGGGTGACACGGGCGGTCCCCATGTCCTTGGTCCAGGCGGCGCGGTAGACCAACAAGGCGGCGGCATCGACATCCAGCGCCATCTCGGCGATGTGGCCCTGCACCATCTGCAGCTCGGCCATCGCTGCACCGAACAGCCTGCGCTCGGCCACTCTTTTGATGCTTTCGTCCAGCGCGCGCCGGGCAAAGCCGAGCGCAGCTGCCCCGACCGTCGAACGGAACACGTCGAGCACCGACATGGCGATGCGAAAACCATCACCGGGTTTGCCGATCAGCGTCGAGGCTGGAACGCGGGCATTGTCGAAAGACAGCCGGGCGAGCGGGTGCGGCGCGATCACCTCCAGCCGCTCGGCGATGGTCAGGCCCTTTGTCTCGGCCGGCACGATGAACGCCGAAAGCCCCTTGGCACCGGGCGCTTCGCCAGTACGGACAAAGACAACATAAAAGTCAGCGATACCGCCGTTGGAGATCCAGGTTTTTTCGCCGGATAGGATATAGCTATCGCCGTCACGCGTGGCCGTCATTTCCATATTGGCAACGTCCGAGCCCGAACGCGCCTCCGACAGTGCGAAAGCCGAAATCGCCTTGCCGGCCCGTGTCTTCCCCAGCCAGTGCTGCTGGTCTGGCGTGCCGAACAGGCTGAGCGCGCCGGTGCCGAGCCCTTGCATGGCGAAGGCGAAATCGGCCAGCCCGTCATGCCGGGCCAGCGTTTCGCGCGTGATGCACAATGTGCGCACGTCGAGTGCTGCAGGGTTTTCGGTGTCGAGCGCTGTCGGTTTCAGCCAGCCATCCCGGCCGAGCTTGGCCACCAGCTCGCGGCAGGCTGCGTCGACATCGTCATGCGCGACCGGCAGGTTCTTGGCGCACCATGCCTCCAGCCGCTCTGCCAACTCGCGGTGATGGTCCTCGAAAAACGGCCAGGTGAGGAAGGAACGGTCAGGCATTTCTGCCTCCACAGTTCTCCGGCCCTGGTGCTCCACGGCGCCCCCCTCTGTCCTGCCGGACATCTCCCCCTCTAGGGGGGAGATTGGCGGCTTCGCTGCCACTGCTCTCCCGGCGATGTTGGAGATTGGCGAAAGCGGGCCTGATATCCAATCTCCCCCCTTGAGGGGGAGATGGCCGGCAGGCCAGAGGGGGGTGCTGTCTTGCCAGCGTGCCCATGGAAGCGATCATCCTCAATCCCCCTCGAACACCGGCTTCTCCTTGGCGACGAAAGCCTTGTAGGCCCGTTCGAAATCGCGGGTCTGCATGCAGATCGCCTGCGCCTGCGCTTCCGCTTCGATAGCCTGGTCGAGGCCCATCGACCACTCCTGGTTCAGCTGCGTCTTGGTCATGCCATGGGCGAAGGTTGGGCCGGAAACGATGCGCGCGACCATGTCGAGCGCGTCGGCCTCGAGCGTTGCGGCATCGACCAGCCGATTGTAGAAGCCCCAGCGCTCGCCTTCCTCGGCGCTCATCGTGCGGCCGGTATAGAGCAGTTCGGCGGCGCGACCCTGGCCAATGATGCGCGGCAGGATCGCGCAGGCGCCCATGTCGCAGCCGGCAAGGCCGACGCGGCTGAACAGGAAAGCCGTTTTTGCCTGTGGCGTGGCGATGCGGATATCGGAGGCCATGGCGATAATCGCGCCGGCGCCGACCGCCACGCCGTCGACCGCCGCAATAATCGGCTTGCCGCAATTCAGCATCGCCTTGACGAAATCGCCGGTCATCCGAGTGAAGGCGAGCAGCGCCTTCATGTCCATCTTGACCAGTGGGCCGATGATTTCGTGGACATCGCCGCCCGAGCAGAAATTGCCGCCATTGGGAAGGAACACCACCGCATCGACGTCGTCGGCGTAGACAAGGTCGCGAAAAGTGTCGCGCAGTTCGACATAGCTGTCGAAGGTCAGCGGGTTCTTGCGCTCCGGCCGGTCAAGCCGGATCTTTGCGATCTTGCCTTCGACCTGCCAGAGGAAATGCTTCGGCTTGCGGCCGGCTATCTTTGCCATTCCCGTCCCTCCCAATTGCTGCGGAAGGAGGTCAGCATGCCGGTCAGCCGGCGCGCCTCGTCCTCGCTCACATTGCCCAGCAATTCGCCGACCCATTTTTCATGCGCGGCGGCGATCACGCCGAAAGTCTTCGATCCCTCTTCCGTCAGCCGTACCATCGAGGTGCGGCGGTCGCCATTGCGTCGGGCTCGCATCACCAGCCCTTCCGAGACCAGCCGGTCGATGATGCCCGTGACATTGCCGTTGGACACTAGCAGGAAGCGCGACAGGTCGCTCATCAGCATGCCCTCGGGCGCCCTGTAGAGCGCGGCCATCACGTCGAAGCGTGGCAGCGTTGTGTTGAATTCTTGCCGCAAGCGTTCGCGCAGCTCGGCCTCGATGGTGCGCGAGGCGCGCAGCAAGCGTATCCACAGCCGCAGGCGGTCCTTGCCGGGTCCGGACGGGGCGGGCAGGGGACCGGCTACCATGTCTCACCTCCGGAGATCGAAATCGTTTGTCCGGTGATCGATCCGGCGGCGTCGCTACACAGATAGAGCACGGCGGCTGCAATTTCCTCTGGCTGGATGAAGCGGCCTTGCGGGTTGGTCTCGGCAAGGCTTGTCCGCGCCTGCTCGGCCGAGCGGCCGGTCGTTTCGACGATGCGCCGAACGGCGCCTTCCAGCATTTCGGTTTCGACGAAACCCGGGCACACCGCATTTACGGTCACGCCGGATTTCGCGGTCTCGACGGCGAGTGCCCGCATCAGACCGACGACGCCATGCTTGGCTGCGACATAAGCTGCAACATAGGGATAGCCTTTCAGTCCGGCGGTGGAAGCGATGAAGATGATACGGCCCGTCTTGCGCGCGGCCATGCCGGCCAGCGCCGGCTTCACCGTCAGGAACACACCGGTCAAGTTGACGTCGAGCGTGCGCTGCCAGTCTGCCAGCGAGGTCCGCTGCGCCGAGGCGCTGCCGGACATGCCGGCATTGGCAACGACGACGTCTAACGGTCCGCGTGCCGCTTCCGCGTCCTCGTAGAGCGACGCCATCGATGCCTCGTCGGTGACGTCGGCGGCAATGGCGAAGATGCGCTTGTTCTGAGCGGCGACCTCGGCAAGCGGCTCCACGCGCCGGCCACAGATGGTCACATCGATGCCTGCGCCGGCCAGCGCCAGCGCGATCGCCCGGCCGACGCCGGAGCCGCCGCCGGTGACCAGCGCATGTCGCCCTGAAATCGCTGCGGCGGAACTCATACTTTCAACCCCGCCGCCGCTTCGCGCTCGGCCAGCCGGTAGAGTTGGTCGCGGCCGGGCAGATAGGGATCCGGCCATTTGACGCCGCGATCGCCAAGCGTGACCGCCGCATGCAGCGTCCAATAGGGATCGGCAAGATGCGGCCTTGCCAGTGCGACGAGGTCGGCGCGGCCGGCCATCAGGATCGAGTTGACATGGTCCGGCTCGTAGATATTGCCGACCGCCATGGTCGCCATGCCGACTTCGTTGCGGATGCGGTCGGAAAATGGCGTCTGGAACATGCGGCCATAGACCGGTCTTGCCACGGCCGAAGTCTGGCCGGCCGACACGTCGCAGATGTCGACTCCGGCTTCATGCAGCTGCCGCGCGATCTCGACCGAATCGGCCGGCGTCACGCCCTCGATGCCGAGCCAGTCATTGGCGGAGATGCGCATCGAGATCGGCTTTTCAGCCGGCCATACGGCGCGCACCGCATGAAAGATTTCCAAGGGATAGCGCATGCGGTTTTCCAACGAGCCGCCATAGGAGTCGGTGCGCCGGTTGGTCAAGGGTGTGATGAAGGAGGACAGGAGATAACCGTGCGCGGCGTGGATTTCGAGCATGTCGAAGCCGCAGCGCGCCGCCATCTCGGCCGAAGCGACGAACTGCTCGCGCACCGTATCCATGTCGGCGCGGTCCATCGCCTTCGGCACCTGGTTCTGCGGCGACCACGGCACGGAAGATGCCGCCATGACGGGCCAATTGCCCGAGGTCAGCGGCACGTCGGTTCCCTGCCAGCCGAGCCGGGTCGATCCCTTGGCGCCGGAATGGCCGATCTGCGCACAGATTTTGGCTTCGGTTTCGGCATGAACGAACTCGACCAGCCGCTTCCAGGCGACCTCATGCTCGGGCGCATAGAAACCGGGGCAGCCTGGCGTGATGCGGCCTTCCGGGCTGACACAGGTCATCTCGATGTAGAGGAGAGCGGCGCCGCCCTTGGCCCGTTCGGCATAGTGGGCGAAATGCCAGTCGGTCGGACAGCCGTCGACCGCCTTGTACTGCGCCATCGGCGAGACGACGATACGGTTCTGCAGCGCCATGTCGCGCAGCCGGAACGGCGCAAACATCGGCGCGCGACGCAGACTGTTGCCGCCAGCACCGGCCTGACGTTGGAACCATTCCTCGGCGCCGGCCAGCCATTCGGCATCGCGCAGCCGCAAATTCTCGTGACTGATGCGCTGCGAACGCGTCAGCAGCGAATAATTGAACTGCACCGGATCGAGGCCGAGATAGCGCTCGACCTCCTCGAACCATTCGAGCGAATTGCGTGCCGCCGACTGCAGCTTCAGCACTTCGGTGCGACGGGCGTCCTCATATTTGCGGAAGGCTGCCTCGAGGTCCGGCTCGGACTCGACATAGTCGGCCAGCGCCACCGCGCTTTCCAGCGCCAGCTTGGTGCCGGACCCGATCGAGAAATGCGCGCTCGCCGCCGCGTCGCCCATCAGCGCCAGGTTTTTGTGGGACCAGCGTTCGCACAAGACGCGCGGGAAATTGATCCAGGCCGAGCCGCGGATATGATTGGCGTTGGTCATCAGCGCGTGGCCGCCGAGATGGCGGGCAAAGATGCGCTCGCAGACGGCAATCGATTCCTGCTGAGACATCGCGCCGAAGCCGAAGCGTTGCCAGGTCTGCTCGCTGCATTCGACGATGAAGGTCGCGGTATCGCTGTCGAACTGGTAGGCATGCGCCCAGACCCAGCCATGTTCGGTTTTCTCGAAGATGAAGGTGAAGGCGTCGTCGAATTTCTGACGGGTGCCGAGCCAGACGAACTTGCATTTGCGGACATCGATATCAGGCTTGAACACGTCGACGAAGGCGCCCCGCGCTTTCGAGTTCAGCCCATCGGCGGCGACGACCAGATCGTGCGTCTCCATATATGGCTTGGGATCGGCGATGTCGGTCTCGAAGACCAGCTTGACGCCGAGTTCGCGCGCCCGCCGCTGTAGCAGCGTGAGCAGCCGCTTGCGGCCGATGCCGCAAAAGCCGTGACCGGTCGAGACCGTGTGCACGCCGTCATGGATAACGGCGATATCGTCCCAATAGGCAAAATGCTTGCGGATCCAGACGGCGCTGACCGGGTCGTTCCTGGTCAGGTTCTCCAGCGTTTCGGCCGACAGCACGACGCCCCAGCCGAACGTATCGTCGGCACGGTTGCGCTCGAACACCGTCACCTCATGCGCCGCATCCCGGAGCTTCATCGAGATGGCAAAGTAGAGGCCGGCTGGTCCGCCGCCGAGAACCGCAACTTTCATCGTGCGATCTCCTCTTCGCTTCTGTTTGTCGAGTTTACGCCTGAGGAAAATTAATTCAAGCTTGAAGTTTCAAGATTGAAACAATCCGCCCCGGATAACTCGCCTTGCCGGCAGTCGGCTCGGCAGGCCAGGGACTCCCGGGCTATTTTTCCGGGTTCTTCGGGCTCCACAGCACCGTTTCTGCATCCTTTTCATAGGCCATGCCATTGGGATAGCTGATCGCTTCCAACTGCAAGCCCCAAGGGGCCTGGAAGTAAAGGATGGCCTGGCCGGCGGCGGGGCCTTCGGTAACCGGCAGCGGTCCCATTCGCGTCTTGACGCCCTTGCCGTCAAGATAGGCTTTTGCGGCGGCGATGTCGTCGACATAGAAGGCGATATGGAAGCCGCCTATGTCGCTGTTGCGAGGCGTCAGGTCCTTCTGGTCCGGCGCGGTGTATTTGAACAGCTCGATGTTCGACCCGTGTCCGCAGCGGACCAGGGTGATCTCCTCGATCACCGCCTTGGGATCGACGCCCAGCAGATCCTGCATGAATGTGCCCTTGTCGTCGGCGAACGGGCCGAACGACATCGCCTTCTTGCAGCCAACCACTTCGGTGAAGAAATCGACCGCCTGCTGCATGTCGGGGACGGTGACGCCGGTGTGGTCGTGGCCACGCATGCCGGGTATGGAACTGGCGCAAGCGGTGCCGATGCTTCCCAGCACGGTGGCTGCAAGCGTCGCATATCGGATCGCATTCTTCATATCAGTCATCCTCCATAGCGGGACATTTTGCCGGGCGCACGCCCGAGGCCCGCTCTTCGGCGTGCGAATAGGATTGTGCTTCATGCCGGCGCCTTTGGGGCGGGAAGCAGCCAGGCGTCATCGATCTCGGGCAGCGGAATGGCGGCGAGGAGGTCGCGCGTGTAGGCCTGCCGCGGGTGCTCGAACAAAGTATCCGTCGCGCTGGCTTCGACGATCGCGCCTTCGCGCATGACGATCACTTGCCGGCAGAGCCTCCGGATCACCGACAGATCGTGGCTGATAAAGGCAACGGTCAGGCCCATTTCGGCGGCGAGTTTTTCCAGCAACGTCAGGATCTGCGCCTGGGTCGAGACGTCGAGCCCGGAGACGATTTCGTCGGCCAGCACGAATTTCGGCGACAGCGCCAGTGCGCGGGCAATGCCGACGCGCTGGCGCTGGCCGCCCGACAATTCGTGACGGTAGCGGCCGGCAAAGCTCTGCGGCAGGCCGACGCGCTGCAGCGCCTCCGCGACGCGTGCCTTGAGATTGTCGCCAAGCCCGTTCTGTTTGAGGGGTGCTGCAATGATGCTGAAGATGGTGCGGCGCGGGTTGAGCGACGACATCGGATCCTGGAAGATCATCTGCAGATTGCGGCGCAGCGGCCGGAGCTCGGCCTCAGGCAGATGTGTGATGTCGCGGCCGTCGAACATGACGTTGCCGGCACTGGGCTCCAGCAGGCGCACCAGCGCGCGGCCGAGCGTCGATTTGCCGGAGCCGGATTCGCCGACGATGCCGGTCACCGATCCCCTTGGCAGGTCGAAATCCAGGCCTTTCAGGATCTCGGCCAGCGGCGCCCGGCCGATCAGCGGTTTGCGCGTCATGTCGGGCAACGCAACCTTCAACCCGCGCACGGAAAACAGCGGCTCAACCATGCGGTCGCCTCCATGCCTGGTCGGCGGCGGCGATCTCCGCGGCCAGCCCGGCCAGTACCTTGTCGTCGACCGGCTTCAGCGAGGCGAACGGATCGGTGTAGCGCGGCGTCGCCGCCATCAGCGCCAGCGTATAAGGGTGCTGGGGTGCGGCGAACAGCGCTGCGGTATCGGCCTCTTCCACCACCTTGCCAGCATAGAGCACCGAAACTTTCTGGCTGATCTTGGCAACCACACCGAGATCGTGAGTAACGAACAGGATCGCCGTGCCGTGCTCGCGCTGCAATTGCGCGATCAGCCGCAAGATCTGTTTCTGCACGGTCACGTCGAGCGCGGTCGTCGGCTCGTCGGCGACGATCAGCCTTGGTTCGGCTGCAAACGCCGCGGCGATCAGCACGCGCTGCCGCATGCCGCCGGACAGCTCGTGCGGATAGCATTTGAGCACGCGCTCGGGGTCGCGGATCTGCACCTCGTCCAGCAATTGGCGGATGCGTGCATCGGCCTTCTCACCGCTCCAGCCGAGGATGCGCACCAGCCGGTCGGTCATTTGCGGGCCGATGCGCCGTGACGGATTGAGCGCCGTCAGCGGGTCTTGCGGGATCAGCGCCGTGCGCGCGCCGATCAGGGTGCGCCTTGCCTTGGGTGCCAGCCGGCCCAGATCCTCGCCTTCGAGCAGCATATCGCCTTCGACGATGCGCACGCTCGGTGGCAGCACGCCGAGCACGGCCTTGCCGATCATTGTCTTGCCGGCGCCGCTCTCGCCGACCAGCGCGCGGACTTCTCCGGGCTCGACGGCGAGCGACACCGAGCGCAGCACGCGCAAGCCATTAGGCAGCACCGCGCTAAGGTTGCGTATGTCCAGGCAGGGTTTCGCAGGCGCGTTCATCGCAGCACCGGATCGAAACGCGCCCTGAGGCCCTCGCCGAACTGGCTGAACGACAGCACCGTCAGGATCAGCGTGACCAGCGGGAACACCAGCACCCACCAGGCCTGATGGATCGACAGGCGGCCCTCGGCGATGATGCCGCCCCAGGTCGGGTCGTCTGTCGAGATCGACAGATTGACGAAGGACAGGATCGCCTCGACGATGACGGCAATGCCCATCTCCAGCGACAGCAGCGCCACAATCGACGGCACCACATTGGGCAGCACCTCGCGCAGCATGATGCCGATGCGGCCATAGCCGGCGATGCGGGCGTTCTCGACATAGTCCATGCGCGACTGACCCATGGTCTCGGCGCGGATCACCCGGCAGAAGCGCGTCCAGTCGATGACGGCGATGGCGATGATGACCGAGCTCAAGCCGGTGCCGAGCACGGCGACCAGAAGGATGGCAAACAGCACCGGCGGAAACGCCATCCAGACATCGACGATACGCGAGATGATGCGGTCGGCCCAGCCGCCGAAATAGCCGGCGATCAGGCCGAGCGTCGAGCCGACCAGGCAGGCGGCAAAGGCCGCCGCGAAGGCGACGATGAAGGCGATGCGCGCACCGAAGATCAGCCGTGACAACAGATCGCGGCCGAGGCTGTCGGTGCCGAGCCAGTAGCCGGGCTCGGCACCGCCCAGCCAGAACGGCGGCAGGCGCTCCAGCATCAAATCCTGCGCCAGTGGGTCCTGCGGTGCGACCAGCGGCGCAAAAATTGCGGCCAACAGCGCAATCAGCAGCCAGCCGCCGGCCAGCCACAGGCGGGCGCGCGAGCCATGTCTTGAAATGCGGGCCTCATCCATGGCGCAGCCTCGGATTGAGCAACGCGTACATCATGTCGACGGCAAGGTTGATCAGCACGAACAACAGCGCGAAGACCAGCACGATGCCCTGGATCAGCGGCAGGTCGCGATTGATGACGGCATCGATCGCCATATTGCCGAGACCTTCATAGGAAAACAGCCGTTCGACGATGACCGTGCCGCCGATCAGGAAGGTAAACTGCACGCCGACCAGAGTGAGCGTCGGCAGCGCCGCGTTCTTCAACGCCTCGCGCAGGATGACCTGCGTTTCCGAAAAGCCCTTTACCCGCGCCAGCACGACATAGTCGAGGTCGAGCACTTCCTTCAGCGACTGTTTCAGCAGCTGCGAGATGATCGCGGCCAGCGGCAGCGCCAGCGCGATCGCCGGCATCAGCATGTGTGCCAGCAGGTCCCTGGTCAGGTCGAAGCGCAGTCGCACGATGCTTTCGAACAGATAGAATTGCGTGGCGAAGGGCAGGTCGAGTTGCGGCGACACCCGGCCGGAAATGTCGAACACCGGCACCAGCACGCCGAACAACAAGATCAGCACCAGACCCCACAGGAAATCGGGAATTGAGAGCGCCGCACCACTGGCAATGTCGATGCCGGCCTCGACCGCGGTGCCGCGCTCGCGCGCGCCGAGGATCGCCATCGTGCCGCCGATCGCCAGCGCCATCACAAGCGAGACGACGGCGAGTTCCAGTGTCGCCGGCAGCCGGTTGAACACCAGCCCCAGCACATCCTGCCGAAGCGAAATCGACGTGCCGAAATCGCCTCTGACCACGCCGGACAGCCAGATGAAGAATTGCTGGACGATCGTCTTGTCCAGCCCGTACAGCGCGCGCAGCCGGGCGATGTCGGCATCGGTGGCGCCGGGCGGCAGCATCATCGCGATCGGATCGCCGGGGGCGACACGGATGACGATAAAGACGACGACGGCCACACCGAACAGCGTGATCGCCATCGTCAGAAGACGGATCAGGAATCTTTGCAGCAGCATGGTCGCCCGTGGCGGAAAATGCGCGCCGTCATTCCGGACGGCGCGCGGCAAGCCGAAGACTGTCTCAGGCCGGGCTCATCAGTGCCGGCAGAAGTGCGCCCGACACATGCTGCACGACATTGACGCCCTTGGCATGCACGATCGGTTGCGCATACTGGATCAGCGGCAGCACATAGGCCTGCTCGGCGATGTATTTGTCGACGGCCTTCCAGCCGGCGATGCGCTTGGCCTCGTCCTTCTCGCCCCATAGCGGGTTGATCATGTCGATCAGATCCTGGCTGTCCCACACCGAATGCGGGCTCGGGCCATACATGGCGAAGCCGGTCGAGGTGGTGGGATCGCCGATGGCATTGCCCCAATTGTAGAAGGCCGCCGGCGCCAGCTTGTCGGCGGCGCGCAACTCGTAGTGCTTGGCGATCTCGTAGACCTCGATCGTCGCCTCGATGCCGACCTTGCGCCACATGCCGACGATCGCCTGGATCATTTCGTAGTCCTTGGGCTTGAAGCCCTTGGTCGTCTGTATCGTGAATTTGACCGGCTTTTCTGGCGAATAGCCGGAGGCGGCCAGCAATTCCTTGGCCTTTTCCGGATTGTGCTCGACCTTGATCGACGCATCGTAGGCGGCGTATTCCGGCGTCTCCAGCGTACCGATCGGCTGGCCGTAGCCGCGCAGCAGCCGGTCGACCAGCAGCTTCTTGTCGACCGCCATCACCGCCGCCTGGCGGATGTTCTTGTCCAGCATCACGTCGATATCGTTGAAGAAGATCATGCCGATGTCGGAAACGTTCTTGCACGAGCCGGCAAGCCCGTCCTTGGCTATCAGGCGGTCATATTCCTCATAGGGGATTTCGAGCGTCACCTGCGAAGAACCGGACTCGATCTCGGCGACGCGGCTCGCCGCATCGGTGACGAACTTGATGGTCACGTTTTCGAAGGCCGGCTTGCCGCCCCAGTAGTTCGGGTTGGCCTTGAGCCGCAGGAAGGCGTTGCGCTCGAATTTGTCGACCATATAGGGCCCGGTGCCGATCGGAGCTTTCTCAAAACCCTCGGCGCCGACCTTCTCGTAATAGGCCTTCGGCATGATATAGCCGGTCAGGAACGACATCCATTTGAAATACACCGGGTCGAATTGGACGACATCGCCGGTGATCTTGTTGCCGTCGATCTTGAAGTTGTTGACGTTCTTCCAGACGAACTGGATCGGGTTGCCGGTCTTCTCGTCGCCCGCCCGCTGCAGCGACCAGACCACGTCTTCGGCCGTGAAGGGCGAGCCGTCATGCCAGGTGACGCCTTCGCGCACCGTCATCATGATCTTGGTGCGGTCGTCGTTCCAGCCCCATTCGGTGAGCAGGCCGGGCGCAAAGGACAGATCCGGTTTCTGCGGGATGAACTGGTCGAACACCGACTGGTAGAGGCCCTGGATGGTCGGGTTGACCGCCGAAGGCCCAGTGGTCGGATCCCAGGACGGCAGGTTGACATTGTAGGCGATGGTCAGTTCGCCGGCAGCCTTGGCGATTTGCGGCAGGCCGAGCGCCGTAGCGCCAAGCGCGGCCGCGCCATATCCGAGCAATTCTCGTCTGTTGATTGTCATGGTCGTTCCCCTGTTGCTTTTATGCGCGGTGTCGTTGTCAATCGGTGGGTTCAGGCTCCTTGGGCAACCGCGCCTTGTCCTCCTTCACCCTAGTTGAAAATTACGGCTTTACCTCCCGCCAAGTTGTTGTGCGAGCATGAAGCCCGAGCCCGCACCAGTGCCGGCGCCCGGCCATGTTGCTGCCCCGGTCAGATGCAGATTGCCGACCGGCGTGTTCCAGCCGGCGTAGCCGCGCGCCGGCCGGAACAGGAAATTCTGCGCCAGATGATGGCTGCCGCAGATCTGGTCGCCGCCGACAAGGTTGGGGTTCTCGCGTTCGAGGTCGATGGGCGAGAACACGGCGCGGCCGAGGATCTTCCGGCGAAGGCCGGGCGCATAGCGCTCGATAATGTCGAGGACGCGCTCGGCGTAGTGCTCCCTAGCCTCGTCCCAGTGAGCCGCCGCGATCGTGCCCGCCGCATCGCTCACAATCTCGGCCGGCAGCATGCGCACCTGCACCCACAGCACATGCTTGCCGTCCGGCGCACGCGAGGGATCGACCGCGGTCGGCTGACCGACGACCAGCACCGGTTCATCCGGCAGCATGCCGGACATCGCCTGCTGATAGGTTCGCGACATGGCATCAAGCGACGGCGACAGATGCACATAGGCGAACTGCCGAAGCTCGGCGCCGGCGCGCCAGTCCGGCAGATCGTCGAGCGCCAGATGGATCATCATCGTCCCCGGCGCATGGCGAAAGTTTTTCATGGCCGTGTCGAAAACGGCGTCGCGCGAACCGTCAGGCAACAGCTTCCCGATCAGCGCCTTGGGCGCGACACTGGCGATGACGGCCCTGGTGGCGGTGTGGATCTCGCCGGAAGCGAGCCGCACGCCGGTCGCCTTGCGGGCGGAGACCGTGATTTCGGCGACGTCAGCGCCAGTGACGATCTTGCCGCCGGCAGCCGTGAGCATCTCCGACAAAGCGTGGATGATGGTGTCGGCGCCGCCCTTGCCGAGCACCATGCCGAAGCACTGGTTGGCCATGGATTCAAGGTAAGGGAACACCGCGCCGCCGGCGATGTCCGGGGCGAAATCGAGATGCATGCCCCAGGTGGCGAGCGTCGCCCTGACATGCCGAGACTGGAAAGTCTCCTCGAGCCACGCGCGGGGTGAGGAAAGCAGCAACCGGCTGGTATCGAGCGCGCCGGCAAAACCCTTTTTGCGCCACAGGTTCCAGGCGGTGCCGGCGAGCGCTCGACCGTTCATCGGCGAGCCCAGCAGCCCGAACAGATGCTCGGCCTCGGCCGGGAATGCCGCAACCAAGCGGCGCCATGTGGCAGCGTCGGTCGCCGAGAAGGCGGCCATCCGTGCAGCGGTTTCTTCCAGGTCGCTGCTGATGCCGAACCAACGACCATCCGGGAAGGCGCTGGCAAAACAGTCGGACACCGGCACGAATTCCAGCCCGTGGGTTTTCAATTCATTTGCATATTTCTTGTGAAAGGCGGAGCCGGCAAAAAGGCTCAGATTCATCGCGCCGAAATCGTGCCGGAAGCCCGGCAGCGTGAATTCGCGCGTCTGGACGGCGCCGCCGATCGTTGCGTTGCGTTCGAAAACCGCTGTTTTCCAGCCTTTGAGCGCCAGATGCGCGGCGCATGCCAGACTGTTGTGGCCTGCCCCGACAAATATGGCGTCGAACTCGCTCACATCCCACCCAACCCATTTCCTTTATGCTTAAAGATAATTGCAGATGCATATGTTTTCGTCTAGTAGGATATTAAGGGCGCAACGAGCCTTCAGAGCCATCCAAGAAGAGGGAACAGAGACCATGGACACGCAACAACTCCTCGGCGAAGTCGCCGGCCAGCTTCTTTCAGGCGCCATCCAGGTGGTCGACCTGACGGCGCCGCTCGGGCCGAACACGCCGCTGATCAAGCTGCCGCCGGAACTGGCGGTCGACACGCCGAAGATCGAGATCCACGCCATCTCCGCCTATGACAAGAACGGACCTTGGTGGGCGTGGAACTGGCTCAAACTCGGCGAGCATTCAGGCACGCATTTTGATGCGCCCAATCACTGGATCACCGGTAAGGATTATCCGGACGGCGCCACCGACACCATTCCGGCGCAGAATTTTGTCGGACCCGTCAATGTCATCGACTGTTCGAAGGAAGCGGCCGCCGATCACGATTTCCTGCTCACCGTCGATCACATCAAGGCATGGGAAGCCGAACATGGCGTTATCAACGCGGGCGAGTGGGTGGTGATGCGCACCGACTGGTATAAGCGCAACGGCTCGGAAGCCGAGTTCCTCAACGCCAATGAGACCGGTCCTCACACGCCCGGCCCGACCGCGGAAGCCATCCAGTATCTGATCGGCAAGGACATCAAGGGCTGGGGCAGCGAGACGATCGGCACCGATGCCGGCAAGGCCGGCGGCATGGAGCCGCCATTCCCGGCGCACAGCCTGATGCACAAGGCCAATCGCTACGGCCTCGCCAGCCTGTGCAACCTCGACCGGCTGCCGCCGAAAGGCGCGATCCTGATCGCCGCACCACTCAAAATCGAGCACGGTACCGGCAGCCCGATCCGCGCGTTGGCGTTGGTGCCAAGGCAATAGGGTAGCTGCGGTCTTCGGGAGAAGATCATGTGCGCAGGCAGCGTTGTAGTGACGAATTGGGAGCGGCAGCCTTGCAAAGCTGGGGCTCTACGGCGCCCCCCTCTGTCCTGCCGGACATCTCCCCCACTTGGGGGGAGATTGGCAGTTTCGGCGCCCCGCTCATTCCTGCGACGTTGGAGAGTGGCGAAGGCCGCGGTGACAGCCGATCTCCCCCCAAGTGGGGGAGATGTCCGGCAGGACAGAGGGGGGCGCGAAGGAACGCCAACCCGCGCAAATGAATTCCACCTTCCGCTCACCGGGAGCACGCATCGATGAGCGCTCCTGATCACATCATCGTCGGCAGCGGCATCAACGCGCTGGTCTGCGCCGCGATGCTTGGCGGCAAGGGGGCGAAGGTGCTGGTGCTCGAGCGCAACGACCGCATCGGCGGCTGCATGCGCACAGAAGAAATCACCGCGCCCGGCTTCATCCACGACGTGATGGCGACGACCTTCGTTCTGTTCATCACCTCGCCGGCCTATGCGGCGCTGGGCAAGGATCTGGCGCGGCACGGCCTGGAGTTTTGCAACACCGTCACGCCGACCGGCGTGCTGCGTCCGGATGGCAGCCATGCCATCCTGCGCACCGATCGCGCCGCCAATGTCGCGGCGGCCAATGCGCTTGCCGCGGGCGACGGCGACCGGCACGGCAGCGATGTCGGCGAGATCGAGCGCAATGCCGGCCTCCTGTTCGGGCTGCTCGGCGGCAGCCTGTGGTCTTACCCGACGGCAAAGCTGCTGGCGGGCGAGGCATGGCGGCGCGGCCCGCGTGGCCTTGCCGCCTTTGTCGGCGACGCGCTGGTGCCGGCGCGCGGCTGGCTGGAAAGCACCTACCAGTCGGAAACCATGCGCGCGCTGTGGGCGCCCTGGGTGCTGCATGCCGGCCTCGGGCCCGAAGATGCGTTTTCGGGACAGATCGCCAAGGTCATCGCCTTCGCGCTTGAGGCGGCCGGCGCGCCGATCGTCAAGGGCGGTGCCAGGAACCTGCTGTCCGCCTTCGAAGCCCTGATCAGGGAACGTGGCGGCGAAATCCGCACCGGCGCCGACGTCGCGGCCATCGTCCAGAGCGGAGGCCGTGCAACCGGCGTGCGGCTGGCTTCCGGCGAGATCGTGACCGCCAAGAAGAGCGTGATCTGCTCGGTCACGCCGACCCAGCTTTACGACCGGCTGCTCGGCAGGGATGCTGCAAAGGACGACGCCGAAGCAGCGCAAAAATACCTCTACGGCAAGGGCAATTTCCAGATCCACTATGCCTTGGACAAGCCGCCGGCATGGCGCGGCGAGGGCCTGGACAAGGTCGCGCTGCTGCATCTGACACCCGGGCTCGACGGCGTGTCGAAGGCCTGCAACGAGGCCGTGCGCGGTATGTTGCCGGAGGTGCCGACCATCTGCGTTGGCCAGCCGCATGCGCTCGACCCGTCGCGCTGTCCGGACGACAAGGCGATCCTGTGGCTGCAATTGCCCGAGGCGCCACGGCATATCAAGGGCGATGCCGCCGGCAAACTGCAGACACCAGCGGACGGCCGCTGGACCGAGGCGCTGCGCGAAGCCTATGCCGACCGCGCCGAAGCGATCCTCGCCAGTCATATCGAAGGATTCAAGGACAGCGTCATCGCACGCCGCGCCTATTCGCCGGCCGATTTGGGAGCGATGAACATCAACTTGGTCGGCGGCGATCCCTATGGCGGCTCCTCGGCTATCGACCAGTCGTTCCTGTGGCGGCCGTTCAAGACGAGCCGCAATCACGATACCGGCGTCAAGGGCCTCTACCATATCGGCGCCTCGACCCATCCGGGTGCTGGCTTGGGTGGCGGCTCCGGCTTCCTCCTGGCGGGGAGGCTGTGATGGAACAGAAGGTTGTGCGCCAGCGCATCTCGACACTGGGCCAGATCGGCCTGCAGCAATTCGCGCCCTATCTGATGAACCGCATCATGGGCCGCTACAATGCCACCTTGCGAGATAATTTCCGCAAGCAGGGCCTGACCATTCCGCAGGTGAGGACGCTGGCCGTCCTGTCGGTCACCGATGGCGTCACCGTCAACGATCTGTCGGTCTATACCGTCATCGAGCAGTCGACCTTGAGCCGTACGCTCGACGCGCTGGAGGGACAAGGGTTTGTGCGGCGCGAGCAGGGGGTTACCGACAGCCGTATCCGCCATGTGTTCCTGACCGACGATGGCCGCGCCGAATTCGCGCGCGCCTGGCCGGCCATGCACGACGCTTTCGAGACGATGTTCGACGACATCGACGATACCGAATACGCGGCGCTGATCGCGACGCTGCAAAAGATGCTGAAGAACATTCGCAAGCACGACATCTGATCTTACGCGCCGCCAGATTCCTGGCGGCAACGGAAGGAGCCCAAAATGGCCGAACGGTCTTTTGCCAAGGAAGTCGAAAAGCTCAGACTCAGCGCCGGCGAGGAGTTTTCCGGCGAGGGCATTCTGGCCATCACCAAGGCGCTGCTGCAATGCGGCGTCGGTTATGTCGGCGGCTATCAGGGCGCGCCGATCAGCCATTTGATGGACGTGCTGGCCGACGCGCAGGATATCCTGGGCGAGCTTGGCGTGCATTTCGAGGCAAGCGCCTCGGAAGCCACCGCGACCGCCATGCTGGCGGCATCGGTGCACTATCCGATCCGCGGCGCGGCGACCTTCAAGTCGACGGTCGGCACCAATGTCGCGTCCGACGCGCTGGCCAACCTGGCGTCCGGCGGTGTCACCGGCGGCGCACTGATCATCGTCGGCGAGGATTACGGCGAAGGATCGTCGATCATGCAGGAGCGCAGCCACGCCTTCGCCATGAAAAGCCAGGTCTGGCTGCTCGACCCGCGACCGAACCTGCCGTCGATCGTCAAGGCGGTAGAGGACGGCTTCGAGCTGTCCGAGGTTTCCAACACGCCGGTCATGCTGCAGGTGCGCATCCGCTGCTGCCATGTGCACGGCCATTTCATCGCCAAGGATAACAAGCGCCCGGCGATGACGGTCGCCGATGCGCTCGAGGCGCCGCGCCGCGACACCGGCCGCATCGTGCTGCCGCCCGCGTCCTTCCTGCACGAGAAGGAAAAGGTGCAGAAACGCTGGCCGGCAGCGGTGGATTTCATCCGCGACAACAAGATCAACGAGTTCTTCGGCCCGGAGCACGGCGCGGTCGGCATCGTCATGCAGGGCGGCATGTACAATTCCGTCATCCGGGCGCTGCAGCGGCTCGGCCTCGCCGACACCTATGGCGACACCGACGTGCCGCTCTATGTGCTGAACGCCGTCTACCCGCTGGTCGATGACGAGTTCCTGTCCTTCTGCGAAGGCAAGGACGCCGTCCTCGTCGTCGAGGAAGGCCAGCCCAACTACATCGAACAGGCCTTTGCCGCGATGCTGCACAAGGCCGGGCGCGGCACCAAGCTCGTCGGCAAGGAACATCTGCCGATGGCCGGCGAATACACCGGCCAGGTGATGCTCGACGGCATCGGATCATTCCTGCGCCCCACCATCCCGCATCTGCTGCCAAGCGAGGTCCGCGCGCCGAACAAGATCGGCGACGGGCTCGACACCGCCGACCTGATCAACGTCGTCCCGAGCCGCCCGCCCGGCTTCTGCGTCGGCTGCCCGGAGCGGCCGATCTTCGCAGCGACCAAGCTGGTCGAACAGGAGTTGGGCAAGCACCACATCGCCTCCGACATTGGCTGTCATCTGTTTTCGATCATGCCGCCCTTCGAGCTCGGCGCCACCACCATGGGCTACGGATTGGGGCCGGCCTCGGCCTCGGCGTTCAATTCGCCCGATGCTAGGCGCCGCTCGATCTCCTTCGTCGGCGATGGCGGCTTCTGGCATAACGGCCTGACCTCATCGATCGGCAATGCGGTGTTCAACAAGAATGACGGCGTCATCGTCATCGTCGACAATTTCTATTCGGCCGCGACCGGAGGACAGGACATCCTGTCGTCCCGCGCCGGCAACAAGACGAAGTCGACCAAGCATCCGATCACCGAGGCGGTGAAGGGGATGGGCGTCAAATGGCTGCGTCACATCGACCGCACCTACGACGTAACCAAGATGCAAGACACGCTGCGCGAAGCGCTGACGACGGACGAAAAGGGCCCAAAAGTCATCGTCGCCTCGTCCGAATGCATGCTCAACCGGCAGCGCCGCGAAAAGCCTCTGGTCGACAAGGCGATCAAGGGCGGTAAGCGGACGGTCAAGCCGAAATTCGGCGTCGACGAGGATATCTGCACTGGCGATCACGCCTGTATGCGGCTTTCCGGCTGCCCGTCGCTATCGGTGAAGTCGCTGGACGACCCGCTGCGCGACGATCCGGTGGCGCATATCGACGAGAGCTGCGTCGGCTGTGGCAATTGCGGCGAGGTTGCCGACGCGGCGGTGCTCTGCCCGTCCTTTTACCGCGCCGACGTGGTGCACAATCCGAGCCGCCGGGACCGTTTCCTGGAAGCGGCGCGCCGCGCCATGATCGGCCTCTTGCAGCGGCGCCGTGAAAGCCGGCGCCTGACATTCGCCGATGCTTGACGCTGTCCCATCAGCCCGTTCCAAGGCCGGCGCGCCGGACGACGAGCGCGTCATCAAGCTTGCCGTGCTGGCGGTCGGCGGCCAGGGCGGCGGCGTGCTGGCCGACTGGATCACCGACGTCGCCGAGCGCAACGGCTATGTCGCGCAATCGACCTCGGTCGCCGGCGTCGCCCAGCGCACCGGCGCCACCATCTACTATGTCGAAATGTGCCGCGACACCGGCCGGCTGCCGGTCTTCGCGCTGTCGCCGTCGCAGGGCGACGTCGATATATTGATCGCCGCCGAACTGATGGAGGCCGGCCGCGCCATCATCCGCGGCTTCGTCACGCCGGAGCGCACAACGCTGATCGCCTCGTCGCACCGCATCGCCGCGGTCTCGGAGAAGATCGAGCCTGGCGACGGCCGCGCCTCGTCCGCCAAGGTGCATGCCACGGCGGAAGCCGCGGCCAAGCGCTTCATCGCCTTCGACATGGAGAAGATCGCCGCCGACAACGGCTCGATGATCTCGGCCAGCCTGCTCGGCGCGCTGGCCGGCTCCGATGCCTTGCCGTTCACACGCGAGAGCTACGAGCAGGCGGTCAGTGCCGGCGGCCGCGGTGTGAAGGCCAGCCTCGCCGCCTTCGGCGCCTCCTACGATCGGGCGCGCGGCATCGCGAGTGCGCCTTCGGGCGATAAGACGGCACAGCCGGCAGCCGCTGAAACTGGCTCGGGCGCGGCGACAAAAGTCAGCGGCCCGGAAAGCCTGTTGAAGGGCTGGCAACAACTGGCGTCGCGCGTCGCTGCGCTGCCTGTGCCCCTGCGCGACATGGCGCTTCGCGGCCTGAAAAAAGTGGTCGACTATCAGGACATCGCGTATGGCGGCGAGTATCTCGACCGGCTAGACCGGGCCGTCGTCCTGGACAATGCCGAACATGACTACGCGCTGTCGATCGCCGCGGCAAAGCATCTGGCCAATGCGATGTGCTACGACGACATGATCCGCGTCGCCGACCTCAAGACGCGCTCGAGCCGCGACCGACGCGTACGCCGCGAGGTCGGCGTCAAGGACGGCTCGGTCCTGCAGGTGACCGAATATTTCCATCCGCGCATTGAGGAATTCTGCGGCACGCTGCCGGCCGGGCTCGGCAGCTACATCGAAAGCCGGCCGAAGCTCGCCGCCTTCCTCGACCGCCGCATCAACCGCGGCCGCCACATCCGCACCGACAGTTTTGCCGGCTTTGCCGCATTGTGGTTCATCGGCGGCCTGCGCCGCTGGCGCCGCCGCCTGCTGCGCCACAAGGTCGAGACCGCGCATCTCGAGCGCTGGTATGCGCTGGCTCTCGGCCAAGTCAGAGAAGACTATGCGCTGGCCGTCGAGATCCTCAACTCCCGCCGGCTGATCAAGGGTTACAGCGACACCCACGCCCGCGCGCAGTCGAAATTCGACCGGGTGCTGTCGGCGCTCGACCTGCTCAAGGGCCGCCCGGACGCCGCCGACTGGATCAGGCGCCTGCGCGAAGCCGCGCTGAAGGACGAGAAGGGCGACATGCTTGACGGCGCGCTGAAAACCGTGGCGTCGCTGGGCGACACCTCGCCGAGCTGAGGCGCTCGTTCAACCCCGGCTGCAACTCAGTCTGTTGCCCATGTCGCCTTCGACGCGGCAGTCTGCAGGGCAATTCTGAGGCCAATGATCTCGGCGATCGCAGCCTCCAGCACCAGGACGATCGTTTCCTTTGCCACATCATCGAAATTTTCGGCGACATAGCTCAGGTCGCTTTGCAGCGGGCCCTTGCGGAGGGGCAGACGACCGGCGAGCCGCAGCGTATCGTCCCGGTTCGCCTGGCGCTGACGGAGGCGGCCTGGCTTGCCGAGGATATCGGCGCCGGCCACGCGCAGCTTACCGAGCTGGCGGCCATGAACCTCGACAATTTCCGCCCCAGGGACCTTGGCGAATTGTCGGTCTGGTGGCGTCGATGCGGAATGCCCTGGTCGCTGCCGGCGCTATCGGCGCCGATTCCCTCGCCCTGGTCCGCCGAGCTTCTCGGCGACCCGCGGGCCGCCGCGGCGGAGTGGACGCGTTTGTCGCTGCCCTACGAGGCAGCACTTGCCCTCATGCAGGTTCGTGGGGCAGATGCAGGGGCGGCGCTCGCTCGCGCAGTGGCGATGCTGGACGAGATCGACGCGCCCGCGGCCGCAGCGCTGGCGCGCAAGCTCGCGCAGCGTCAGGGCCTGTCAGGCCTGCTGCCGAAGGTGCAGCGCGGACCCTATGCGGCGGCCCGTCGCCATCCACTCGGCCTGACACAGCACGAGCAGAAGGTGCTCGCCCCGATCGCCCAGGGCATCAGCAACAAGGAAGTCGCGCGACATTTGTCGCGCTCGCCCCGCACGATCGAGCATCACGTCTCCTCGCTGCTCGGCAAGCTCAACGCCGCAAACCGCATGGAAATCCTCCTGCGGCTGCGCGGCGAGCCGTGGCTCCTGACCGGCACCCATCCGTTGGAACCGCACCAGACGGGACCATGATTCCAGCCGATTCTGTCGGGATGGAACAGGCTCTGGGTAGTTCCCGCCGCGAAATTTCCGCGAAAACTGGGAAATCGACCGCCTAAAAATGGGTGGCGGTACCGATTTGCATGCCCACCGCTCCGCGTAGGCTTCTGCTCGCAGCGTGGATGGACCTCCCAACACCACGACGCCTTCACGATCCGGGGGCGAAGGCGGGCAACGGCGGCGGTGCGGGGAACCGCCGCCGGCGTCCGGCGGCTGGGGCGCGACGGGAATTCCTCGCCGCTCTGTGATCGACGCAACGAACGGGAGGCTGCAATGTCAAATTCGCTTCTGCCGTCGACGGCCATGCTGCAATTCCTGGCAGCATATACGGTGATCATGATCACACCAGGCCCGATCGGGCTCGCGACCGGCAGCCTTGCCTCCCTGCACGGCTTTGGCAGGACGATTCCGCTCGTGGCCGGGATCGGCGCCGGAACCGCCGTGCTGGCGGTCCTGGTGGCGTTCGGCGCCGTTCATCTTTCCGGGTCGCTGTCGGTGCCGGCGGTCAAGATCGCCGGTGCGGCGGTCCTTGGCTGGATGGCCCTGCGCATCGCCAGAACGGCGCCGCCGGCCGCCGGCGACGAGCCTCAGAGACGGCAGGCCGGATTGTTTGCCGGCGGGTTTCTCATCAGCATTCTCTCGCCTGAAACCGCCACTTTCTTTGCCGTCGCCTTCAAGGGGCTGATGCTGCCGATCCGGAATTCGAACGAGATGCTGATGGTCGCGGCCATCGTCGCCATCATCGACATAGGCTGGTACGGATTTCTGGCCGTCGCCCTTTCGCGTCCGGTCGTGCGCGCTGCCGCGATGCGGCATCATCGGGTCATCTGCCGGGCGGCGGGGGTCGTGCTGGCAATGCTCGCGCTCGTCTCGGCGGCGTCGGCCTTTCCACTCGGCTGAGCGCTGGTTGAAGGAGGCGCGCGGGATAGGTCGTTTGGTGCCGCTTGCGTGACTCGAACACGCGACCCCATCATTACGAATGATGTGCTCTACCAACTGAGCTAAAGCGGCCCGGGAAGCCGAGCTTCCAGGATGGGCTGCGTGATAGACGCAACCGGCCGCGAATTCAAGATGGCAGTCGCGATTTCAGGACGAGGCAATTCGTGCCGCCTCCAGCCGGGCGCAAGGGCAGTCGCCGCGCGGATCTATCATTGGCCGCGTGATGGCGTATCGGCAGGCCGTCCCGTCCGCCACGTTGGCGGTGGCGGGAAAATCAGCGAAAAATGTTGATTCCTTTACCGAAAACCGCCGAAATGAGCTTTGCACCCCTCGGCAAGGCAGAATGCGGCCGCTCGCTTGTTGATTGATTGGTCGCCTGCGGCTAACGATCATGACAATGTGAGTGAAATTGCAGAGGGAATTTGCTTGGACGCGATCGAAAAAGCGATCCGCAATGCCTTCGAGAAAGGCAATGCCGACGACCGGGCGTTTCGCGAGCGGGTCTATCGATCGGCTTTCGCGGCACTCGACCGTGCCCTGCAGGCCAATCCAAACGTCACCGTGGAGGTCGCCATCAAGCGCCGCAAGGCGGTCCAGGCCAAGATCACCGAAATCGAATCGGAATTCCTGCCGGCGGTTCCCGACGTCGCCGCGCCGACCGACAGTTTGGAGACAGCACCGGCGGTGGAGCCTCCAGCTGAAACCGAAACCGAAGCCGAGCCCGTGCCGTCGCCCGATGTCGTCGTTGACGGTCCGGCGCAGCCGCCCGAATCCGATGCGCCTCGGTCGCGCGTCCTGCCGGTCGTCCCCGACATCATGCCCGATGCACCTGTTGCCGAAGTGCCGGTGATCGACATGGGGGCCTCGGCTCCGACCGAAGCCGACGTCGAAACCGACGATGCGGAAGTGACGCCCGACCGCGACGACCGGCGGGCGAGGCGGCGGCGCCTGCCTTTGACCGCGATCTTCCTCGGTGTGACGCTGCTCGCAGCCGCCGGCATCGGCCTTTATTTCGCCAACCAGACCGGCGTCTTCAAATCGGCAACCGAACTCGACACGGCGCCGCCGGAAGTGCCGCCAACGGTCGACGGCGACGATTTCACGCCGGATGACACCGCTTCGCCGCCAAAGCAGGGCGAGGAGGACCAGGCGCGCGACTGGATCAACGTGTTTTCGCCGGGCGACCCGACGCAGGTCAATGCGCCGTCGGACGCCAAGGCCGACGTTGTCCAGGACGAAAGCGGTTCCTTCCTGCGCATCCGCTCGGGCGCATCCGGCTCGGCCATCAGCTTCGACGTCGGGCAAGGCGTGCTGGAGAGGATCGCCGGCAAGCATGCCACATTCGACATCATCGCACGCTCCGAGGAGGGGCAGGAGACGCAGATTTCCGTCGACTGCAATTTCGGCGAACTCGGCGACTGTGGCCGCAAGCGCTATGCGGTCGGTCGCGAGCGCAATGAATATCTGTTCGACCTGCGCCTTCCCGACAAGCGTCCGGGCGCTGCCGGCACCATCGCCATCAATTCCGACTTCGACAAGCAGGGCAAGTCGGTCGACATCTACGAGATCCGCGTTTCAGTCCTTCCTTAAGTTAACTGTCGAGCAGCGCCTGCAGCGTCTCGATGCGGTCGGCTTCGGCCGCCGGCTTGTCCCAGCGCAATCGTGAAATGCGGGGGAAGCGCATGGCGACGCCCGATTTGTGCCGCGTCGAGCGGTTGAGCCCTTCGAATGCCACCTCCAGTACGAGGCCTTGTCTGCGGTCGGCACGCACTGAGCGCACCGGGCCAAAGCGCTCGATCGTGTTGTCGCGGACATATTTGTCGATCTGCCTCAGTTCTTCGTCGGTGAAGCCGAAATAGGCTTTTCCCACCGGCACCAGCTCTTCCGATCCTTCCGGCCCGGACCAGACGCCGAATGTATAATCGGAATAGAAGCTCGAGCGCTTGCCGTGGCCGCGCTGGGCATACATCAGTACGGCGTCGACCGTGTGCGGATCGCGCTTCCATTTGAACCAGGGGCCCTTCGGCCGCCCGGCCACATAAGGCGAATCCCAGCGCTTCAGCATGACGCCTTCGATGACCGGATGCAGCGGCTTGCGGCGCAATTCCTCCAGCGCCTGCCAGTTGGTGAATTCGACCAGCGGCGACAGATCGAAGCGGCTCGGATCGAGTGTCCTCACAAAGGCCTCGAGCCGGCCGCGCCGTTCGCGGAAGGGAAGTCCGCGCACATCCTCGTCGCCGATCTGCAGCGCATCGTAGCAGCGCATGAAGGCCGGGTATTGCTGCTGGATCTTGGGTGACACGCTCTTGCGGTTCAGCCGCTGCTGCAGGTCCGAGAACGTGCCCGTCGCCTGCCTGGGGTCTCCGACCAAAAGCTCGCCGTCGAGGGCGCCGGAAAAATCCATCGCCTCGGCAAGATCGGGAAAGGCGCCGGAGACATCGTCACCGGTGCGCGAATAGAGCCGGCGAATGCCGCCTTCGCAAACCGCCTGGACGCGGATGCCGTCCCATTTCCATTCGGCCGCGTAGTCGGCCGGGTCGAGCTTTTCGAGGTCGCCGTCACCGACGGCATTCGACAGCATCACCGGCCTGAACAGCGCCAGCGCCGTCTTCCTGGGTTTTTCCGCTTTACCCTCCAGCCAGGCGAACAGCGCGATATAGGGCGGCGTCAGGCCGTGCCAGAGTTCCTCGATTTCGGCGATTTCGACCCTGCCGAAATCAGCGAGCGCCTGCTTGGCCAGCCGCGCCGAGACGCCGATGCGCAGGCCGCCGGTGACCAGCTTTATGATGGCAAAGCGCGCCGAAGTGCTGGCGCTGTCGAGCAGCCGGGCCAGCACCTGAGGCCCGTCCGAACGGCTCGCCGCCTGCAGCTTCGCCACCACCTCGGCCAGCGTCGGCTCGTGGTTCGCAATGTCGACCGGCGCTTGCGGCCAGACCAGCGACACGGTCTCGGCCAGGTCGCCGACATAGTCGTAGGAATAGCCGAACAGCACCGGATCCATGCGCTCGACGACCAGCGTGCGCAGCATCGCCGGCTTGACCGCGGCGATGGACAGATCGCCGGTGATGGCCGCCAGCGCCAGCCCGCGGTCAGGATCCTCGACGCTGCGGAAATAATCGGTCAAAAGCGTCAGCTTGCCGTTGCGCGACGGCGTCAGCACCAGCCGGTCGAGAAGCTCGGCGAAGCGGTTCATGGGAGGAGCGCCAAGGGGGGAAGCTTGCGATCCTTCGCGCCCCCCTCTGTCCCGCCGGACATCTCCCCCACGAGGGGGGAGATTGGATGTCGCCACTGGTTTCGCCAATCTCCAGCGTTGAGGGAACGAGCGCGGCGCCAAAGCTGCCGATCTCCCCCCTCGTGGGGGAGATGGCCGGCAGGCCAGAGAGGGGCGCGACAGAACGCCATACCGGCGATTTCCACCATCAATCGCCCTCGTCCTCATAGCCAACCAGATGCAGCGGCCTGGCGGCGATGCCTTCGAGTTCGCACCAGCGCACCAGCGCCTCCTCGCGGCCATGCGTCACCCAGATTTCCTCGGCGCCGGTCTCCTTGATCGTCGCTGTCAGCTCGTCCCAGTCGGAGTGATCGGAGATGATCAGCGGCAGCTCGACGCCGCCCTGTTTGGCGCGCTGGCGGATGCGCATCCAGCCTGAGGCGAAGCACGACATCGGATCGGGAAAACGCCGCGCCCAGCGATCGGCGAACGCGGATGGCGGGCCGACGACGATGGCGCCGGCAAAGTCGCTTTTCGCGCCGCTCTCGACGGTCGCCGGTTCCAGTGTGCCGAGATCGATGTCCTGGCTCTGGAAATACTCGCTGAGCTTGGCCAGCGCACCATGGATGTAGATCGGCTTTTCGTAGCCGGCATCGCGCAGCAGGCGCATGACGCGCTGCGCCTTGCCAAGCGCATAGGCGCCGACCAGATGCGTGCGTTCGGGAAACTGCTCGGTCGATTTCAGCAACCGGGCGATCTCTTCGCTATCGGGCGGATGGCGGAACACCGGCAGGCCGAACGTCGCCTCGGTGATGAAGACGTCGCATTTGAGTGGCTCGAACGGCTCGCAGGTCGCGTCCTTCTGGCGCTTATAGTCGCCGGACGCGACGATGCATGTGCCCTGATGCGCGACCTTGATCTGCGCCGAGCCCAGCACATGGCCAGCCGGGTGAAAGCTGACGGTGACGCCGTCGAGCGTGATCGTCTCGCCGAGCACGGCGGCTTGCGTCGTTCCGGCAAAATCTTCGCCGTAGCGCAGCCCCATGATGTCGAGCGTCTGCTGCGTCGCCATCACCGAGCGGTGGCCGGAGCGGGCATGGTCGGAATGGCCATGTGTGATCAGCGCCCGGTTGACCGGCCGCACCGGGTCGATGAAGAAATCGCCGGGCGGGCAATACAGCCCTTCCGGCCGGGGATGAAGCAGGTCGCTGGCGCGCATGGCCCCAAGATAGGCGCTAATTCCGGCGCGGGAAGCCTGTTGTAAGTCACTGCTGACTCCAGCATAGAGCGCAGGCCGGCCGCAAAACACCGGCGGAACCTGATCGCCATGAAACCGCTCCAGACTTCGTCCGGCGATCCGACCGCCGACCGCCGCGCCGACTATGCCGAAATGCTCCATGCGTCCGGCGATCATGCGGCAGCGTCGGAATTGCTGCTCGGCGCGCTCGAACTGGCGCCGCAATGGCCGGCCGGCTGGTTCCGCCTCGGTGAGATGCAGGAGGCGGCGGGCGCGCCCGATCTCGCCGCGCAGGCCTGGACGACGGCACTGCGGCTGGACCCGGCGGACAGGCTCGGCGCGGTGCTCAAGCTGCAATTGATCGGCAAGGCAGCGGCCGCCCAGGCGCCGCCCAGCGCCTTTGTCGAGACGCTGTACGACCACTATGCCGGAAGCTTCGAGGGTGAGCTGGTCGACAGGCTAGGCTATCGTCTGCCCGAATGTCTCGACCGAGCCGTCCGGGCAGCACGGCCGGGCCGGTTTTCGCTGGTGCTCGATCTCGGCTGCGGCACCGGCCTCATGGGCCAGAGACTGCGGCCGATCGCCGATCGGCTGGAGGGTTACGACATCTCGGCCGGCATGCTGAGGCAGGCGCGCGCCAAAGGCGTCTACGATCTGCTCGTCAAGACGGACCTGCAGGATTTTTGCTATTCAGGCCCGAAAGCCGATCTGGTGACGGCGGCAGATGTGTTCATCTATCTCGGCGCACTCGACAAGGTGGTGACCAAGATTGCCGGAATGCTTGCCGGCGGCGGTCTGTTTGCGTTCTCCGTCGAGACGCTCTCCGGCGGCGACCTATCTGGCAGCGGCGATTTCGCCTTGCAGCCGTCGCGTCGCTATGCGCATTCGCAAAGCTATGTAGAGCGGGTTCTGGACGCCAACGGCTTTTCGGTCCTGTCGCTGCAGGCAACGACTATCCGGCAGGATCGCCGCGAACCGGTCGAAGGGTTGGCCGTGGTGGCAAGCTTGCTTTCCGGCAGCGTAAAATCTGGCTAAGACTCCTGCCGCTGCGCAAGAGAAGCCGCAACTGCGAAAGACAAGGAGCACGTTCATGCGCTGGAACATGATGGTCTTGGCATCTTGCCTGGCGATGGCCGGCTGCGTCGGCAATTCGATGTCCGAGCGGCAGGACGAAAACGTCCAGTCCTCGCTGCTATATGACAAGGTGCCTTGCGACCAATTGCTGGCGCAACGAAACGGCCTGGCGCAGCAATATCATTTGCCGGTGGACGCCAAGCCGTCCTTCTCCAACCCGGCGACGGGCTTCGGCCCGTTCACGCCGGACATGCGCTCAAAAGCCAAACGTGACGCCGACCAGGCAAGCGGCAAGATCGACGCCATGAACCGGTCGATCAGCCGCCGCGAATGCGGCAAGCCGGCCAGGCAGAACAAGCTCGGCCTGACCTGACCGGATCCTAATCCGCCACCTTCCATTGCTCGCGTGAGGCGCTGGCGGGATAGACGCCGAGGATGCGCATTTCGCGCGAGAAAAACCGCAACTCGTCGAGTGCCAGCTTCACCAGCGGATCGTCGGGATGGCCCTCTATGTCGGCGTAGAACAGCGTCGCCGTAAACGCGCCGAGCTGGTAGCTTTCCAGCTTGGTCATGTTGATGCCGTTGGTGGCGAAGCCGCCCATCGCCTTGTAGAGCGCCGCCGGCACGTTGCGGACGCGGAAGATGAAGGTCGTCATCATCTTGGCGTCGGCCGAGGGGCGTTCGGCCCATTGCTTGTTCTTTGTCAGCACGACGAAGCGGGTGACGTTGCTGTCAGTGTCCTCGACATTCTCTTCGATAATGTTGAGCCCGTAGAGGGTCGAGGCCAGCGCCGGCGCCAGCGCGGCCATGGTGCGGTCCTTCATCGCGGCGACCATCTTGGCGGCGCCCGCCGTGTCGCCGGCAACCGTCGCCTTCCAGCCGTTCTTGCGGATGTATTTGCGGCATTGGCCGAGCGCGTGGATGTGGCTGTGCACGGTCCTGATCTCGTCGCGCCTGACGCCGGGCAGCACCATCAGCTGGAAGTGGATCGGCAGGAAATATTCGCCGATGATGTGCAGCTTCGATTCCGGCAAGAGGTGATGGATGTCGGCGACGCGGCCAGCAATGGTGTTCTCGATCGGGATCATCGCCAGATCGGCCTTGCCGGTCTCGACCGCGTTGAAGGCGTCCTCGAAGGTCGGGCACGGCAACGGCTCCATCGACGGGAACATGTTGCGGCAGGCGGTGTCGGAATTGGCGCCCGGCTCGCCCTGGAAGGATATTTTGTTGGTCTTTTCAGGCATGCGCAGAGTCTCGGGAATTGGGGGAAGAATTTCTTAGTTGGAAAGGAGTGCCCTGGCGCGTTCGAGATCGTCCGGCGTATCGACGCCAAGCGGCACCGACTGCACGATCTCCGCATCAATGCGCATGCCGGCCTCGAGCGCCCGCAACTGCTCCAGCCGCTCGCGGCGCTCCAGCGGCGACGGCCTCAACGCAACGAAGCGTTCGAGTGCGGCGCGGCGATAGGCATAGAGGCCGATATGATGGTAGAGCGGGCCTTCGCCCCAGGGGGCGGTGGCGCGGGTGAAATAGAGCGCCCTGAGCCGCGTCGCCGAGAGTGGCGAGCCGACCAGCTTGACGACGTTCGGATTGGTCTTTTCCTCGTCGCGGACGATCTCGACGCAGAGCGTGGCGATGTCGACCGCTGCGTTCTCGAAAGGCTTCAGCGCGGCGCCGATAACAAGGGGCTCGATGGTCGGCAGATCGCCCTGCACATTGACGATGGTCTCGACGCTGTTGCCAGGGTCGAGAATGGTCAGCGCTTCGAAGATGCGGTCGGAGCCGGTTTCGTGGTCCGCCCGCGTCATCACCGCCTCAAAACCATGCGCGCGCACCGCCTCCGCAACGCCTTGCGTATCGGTGGCGACGACGACCCGGCCGAGCCCGGCCTCGGCAGCACGGCGGGCGACGTGGACGATCATCGGAGTGCCGGCGATGTTGGCCAGCGGCTTGCCCGGCAGGCGGGTCGAGGCCATGCGGGCCGGGATCAGGATGAGGGTGGACATGAGGCGGGCAGGGGCTCGAAAAAGAGGAGGACAAAAGTGGCAAAAGGTCTCACTGGCAGCGCCCTTATAGGTGTTGCAACGCCGGAGCAAAAGACCTAGTTTCCGCGCGATTTGACCGCCTCGCAGGGTGGTTCACGATACCGACGGACGGAGTGGACGGATCGGTCCGCCGGAAAAGGGAGCCTGGGGCGTATGGATTCCAACGAAGTCAACAAGCTGCTCGCCGCTTTCCTCGGCACGGTTTTCATTGTCTTTTCCGTTGGCATCGTGTCCGACGCGCTGTTTGCCTCGCCGGCGCCGGAAAAGCCCGGCTTTGCCATCGAGGCGACCGAGCCTGCCGAAGGCGGCCCGGCCGCTCCCGCCGCGGAGGCCAAGCCGATCGCCGAGCTGCTGACCACCGCCAACGCCGAAGCGGGCGCCGCCGTCTTCAAGAAATGCCAGGCCTGTCATTCCGGCGAAAAGGGCGGCCCCAACAAGGTGGGCCCCGATCTGTGGGACATCATCGACCGTCCGGTCGCCGAGCATGAGGGCTTTGCCTATTCTGCCGGCATGAAGGAGTTCTCCAAGGGCGGCAGCGAGAAGTGGACCTACGACAACCTCAACCACTTCATCACCTCGCCGAAGAAGTTCGTGAAGGGCACGGCGATGGGCTTCGCCGGCCTGCCGAAGGATGAGGACCGCGCCAACGTCATCGCCTATCTGCGCACGCTGTCGGACAATCCGAAGCCGCTGCCGGCGCCCGGCGCCTCGGCCGAGAACGCGCCCGCCAAGCCGGCCGAAGGTGCAGCCCCTGCCAAGCCGGCAGAAGGCGCGGCGCCAGCCGCTCCGGCTGCACCCGCAAAATAACAAAACTGTAATGACATAATCCTTGAAAAAGCCGGGTTCAGCCCGGCTTTTTCGTTAGGAAAAATGCATATGCGACGACAAAGCCGCTCCGTTGCGGTTTTCAGCGCCGCCAAATGATCTAGATTGGGCCCAGACGCTATGGTGACGGCGCTATATCGCGAAGAGGAGAACGCATGACGGTTGGCCGAGCGCAGACGCTTCTGAAATCGGTGCTGATGCTGGCTGCTTTTGCCGGCGGCCTGCAGGCGGCCCTCGCGGACGAATGGCGCACGACCTCGTCGCTGATCGGCGAATCCAAATATGGCGACAACTTCCAGCACTACGATTACATCAATCCGGATGCACCCAAGGGCGGCACGCTGAATTCCGTGGTGCTTGGTACGTTCGACAGCTTCAATCCCTACATCGTGCAGGGGTCGCCGGCTGCCGGCTTCGCGCAGTTCGGCGGCGGCCTGCTCTACGACACGCTGATGGAGCAGGCGACCGACGAGGGCAGCACCAGCCATCCGCTGATCGCCGACGCCTACAAATATCCGGCCGACTATTCCTCAGCGACCTACCGGCTCGACCCGCGGGCGAAATGGCATGACGGCCAGCCGATCACCACCGACGACGTGATCTGGTCGTTCCAGGTGCTGAAGGCCAACAGCCCGCAATATAGCCGCTATTTCGAAAACGTCACCGACGCGGTCGCCATCTCCGACCGCGAGGTCGAGTTCCATTTCAACCAGAAGGGCAACCGCGAACTGCCCAAGATTCTCGGCGATCTCGTCGTATTGCCCAAGCACTGGTGGGAAGGTACCGACGCCAATGGCAAGAAGCGCGACGTCACCAAATCGACGTTGGAGCCGCCACTCGGCTCGGCCGCCTACAAGATCGCCAGCTTCAAGCCGGGCTCGGAAATCGTCTGGCAGCGCGTGCCCGACTACTGGGCGGCCAAGCTGCCGGTGAAGATCGGCCGCGAGAATTCCGACAGCCAGCGTTTCACCTATTTTCTCGACGACAATGCCGCCTGGCAGGCCTTCACCAAGGGCGGCTTGGACGACATCAAGCCGGAGAACAGTTCGAGGCGCTGGAACACGGCCTATAATTTCCCGGCAGTCCAGGGCGGCGACGTCATCAAGAAGGAATTCAAGACCGCGTCGCCCGAACCGATGCAGGCCTTCATGCTCAACACCAGGCGCCCGCTGTTCCAGGATCGCCTGGTGCGCGCCGCCTTGATGTACCCGTTCGACTTCGAGACGATGAACCGGACCCTGTTCTTCGGTTCCAATACCCGCACCAGCAGCTATTTCCAGGGCACGGAACTGGCGTCGAGCGGCCTGCCGCAAGGCAAGGAACTCGAAATCCTGGAGCAGTACCGTGACAAGCTGCCGCCCGAGGTCTTCACCCAGGAATTCAAGCTGCCGGTCTACGACAGCCCGCAGGCGGAGCGCAAATACCTGAAGACCGCGGTCGATCTGTTCGCCAAGGCAGGCTGGGTGATCAAGGGCGGCAAGATGGTCAACGCCAAGACCGGCGAACCGTTCAAATTCGAAATCCTCGGCTGGAACGACACCGACCAGGTCATCGCCAGCCCGTACATCGCCAATCTGCGCAAAATCGGCGTCGACGCGACGCTGCGCCTGATCGATCAGACCCAGTATATCAACCGCGTCACCCATTTCGACTTTGACGTGGTCACTTCGATACTCGGCCAGTCGGACTCTCCCGGTAATGAACAGCGCGATTTCTGGAGCTCCAAGGCCGCCGATTCGCCGGGATCGCGCAATTACGCCGGCATCAAGAATCCGGTCGTCGATGCGCTGGTCGACCGGATCATCTATGCCACCGACCGCGACGATCTCGTTGCCGCCACCCATGCGCTCGACCGGGTGCTGTTGTGGAACTTCTACGTCGTGCCGCAATATTACCGCGCCGTGGTCTGGCTCGCCTATTGGAACAAGTTCGGTATGCCGGAAAAGCAGCCCGCCTATAGCGGCGTCGACCAGAATTCCTGGTGGATCGATCCGGTCAAGGAAAAGGCGCTGGCGGCCAAATACAAGAGTGGCAATTGATGACGGTGCTGCCCCGTCGCGACTTCCTCGCCCTGGGCGGTGCCGCCGCGGCAGCTGCATGGCTGCCCGGCCGGGCTTTCGCCACGACCCCGACCGGCGTGAAACTGCACGGGTTGTCGGCCTTCGGCGATCTCAAATATCCTCCGGATTTCACTCATTTCGACTATGTCAACCCGGACGCGCCCAAAGGCGGCCGGATGAATTTCGCCCCGCCGAACTCCACCCTCAATCAGAGCTTCCTGACTTTCAACACATTGAACTCGCTGGTGTTGAAGGGGGATTCGCCGCCGCGCACCGAGCTCTGCTTCGATACGCTGATGGCGAGGGCAGTCGATGAGCCGGATGCGGTCTACGGTCTGCTTGCCGAATCCGTTACCTTGTCGCAGGATCGCAATGGCTACCGCTTCAGCCTGCGGCCACAAGCGCGCTTCCACGATGGCTCGCCGCTGACCGCCGAAGACATTGCCTTCGCCTTGAATCTCTACAAGGACCGGGGGCATCCGAACCTTTCCCAAGCGCTGCGGCATATGACGGAAGCGGTCGCAATCGATCCGCTTACAGTCAACCTTACCTTCAACGGCAAACAGTCCGCGCAGAATATCCTCGCCATCGCCGTAATGCCGATCGTGTCCAAAGCCTTCTACACGGCCAATGATTTCGACGCCTCGACGTTAACCCCACCGCTTAGCTCCGGACCATACAGGGTGGGACGGGTGGTGGCCGGGCAGACTGTCGAATATGAACGCGTCGCCGACTATTGGGGCCGCGATCTGGCCGTGAACCGCGGGCTTAATAATTTCGACCGCATCCGTATCGATTTTTATCTTGATCGCCAGGCAGCGTTTGAAGCGTTCAAGAAAGGCGACACGCATTTTCGCGAGGAAGGTACCGCGCGGGTATGGGCGACCGGTTACGACTTTCCTGCGCTGAAGGACGGCAGGGTCGTCAAACGGGAATTTCCCGGCGAGAAATCGCCATCCATGCAGGCTGTCGCGCTGAACCAGCGCCGGCCGCAATTCCGCGACATACGCGTGAGACGCGCAATCGCCTATTGCTTCGACTTCGAATGGACCAAACGGGTGCTGTTTTTCGGCTCCTACGATCGCTCGCAATCGAACTTCGAACGATCGGATTACAAGGCCGAGGGCCTGCCCTCGCCCCAGGAATTGAAACTGCTGGAGCCGTTTCGAGCCGAGTTGCCGCCGGAGACCTTCGGCGAACCGGTGATACAACCTGTCTCCGACGGTTCTGGCCATGACCGCAAGCTGCTGCGCGAGGCGTCGAGATTGCTTGCCGAAGCCAACTGGAAGCGAGCGGGCAAATTCGTCGTCAACGACAAAGGCGAGCGACTGCAGGTGGAAATGCTGGCCGAGGACGAGGGCCTCGTTCGCATCTTCGCCCCGTGGTCCGAGAATATGAAGGCGATCGGCATCGATGCTTCGATCCGGCAGGTCGATTCGACGCAATTTGAAGCGCGGCAAAGCAACTACGATTTCGATTTCAACCTTCTCCGATGGTCGATCGGGGCGACGCCCACCGCCGACGGCCTCGAGATACTCTACGATTCGCAGATGGCGAAGACGCCGGGGATGCGCAACTATCCGGGTACGGAAAGCAAAGCCATCGACGCGCTGATCGAGGCAGCCGGCAAGGCACAGAGCCGGATCGAGCTCGTCACCGCGCTCAAGGCGCTCGATCGGGCCTTGCGCGCACGGCTAGACTGGATTCCAACATATGACCTGGCGAATCACCGAGCGGCGTTCTGGGACATGTTCGGCATTCCCGCTCAAAAGCCGGATTACGACTTTCCGGTCGAGACGTCGTGGTGGTTCGACAAAGACAAGGCGGCAAAGATTGGCAAAGCCTGAGATTTTCCCACAAGCGAGGCAGAGAGCCTGATGGGCGCCTATATACTGCGCCGCATCCTGCTGATGATCCCGACGCTGTTCGGCATCATGGCGGTGTCCTTCGCCGTCATCCAGTTCGCGCCTGGCGGGCCGGTCGAGCAGGTCATTGCCAGGCTGACCAACCAGGGCGGCAGCGATCGCCTCGGTGGCGGCGGCGGTGATGCCGGCGGCGCCAATTTCGATGTGGCCGGCGACGTCGGCTCGAAATACCGCGGCGCGCAAGGGCTCGATCCGGAATTCATCAAGAAGCTGGAGAAGCAGTTCGGCTTCGACAAACCGCCGCTCGAGCGCTTTGGCATGATGCTGTGGAACTATCTCCGCTTCGATTTCGGCGACAGCTACTTCCGCGACATCTCGGTGCTCGACCTGATCCTGGAAAAGATGCCGGTGTCGATCTCGATCGGGCTGTGGATCACGCTTTTGTCCTATCTGATTTCGATCCCGCTCGGCATCCGCAAGGCGGTCAAGGACGGCTCCACGTTCGACGTCTGGACCAGCGGCGTCGTCATTGTCGGTTACGCCATTCCGGGCTTCCTGTTCGGCATCTTGCTGATGGTGCTGTTTGCCGGCGGTTCGTTCTGGGACTGGTTTCCGTTGCGCGGAATCACCTCGGACAATTGGGACCAATTGTCATGGCCGGCGCGGATCGGCGACTATTTCTGGCACATGACCTTGCCGTTGACGGCGCTGGTGCTGTCGGCCTTCGCCACGACGACGCTTTTGACCAAGAATTCCTTCCTCGAGGAAATCCGCAAGCAATATGTGGTCACCGCCCGAGCTAAGGGCCTGTCGGAACGGCGGGTGCTCTACGGCCACGTCTTTCGCAACGCCATGCTGATCGTCATCGCCGGCTTCCCCGGTGCCTTCATCTCGGCGTTCTTCACCGGTTCGCTGCTGATCGAGAACATCTTTTCGCTCGATGGGCTCGGCCTGCTCGGCTTCAACTCGGTGGTGCAGCGCGACTATCCGGTAGTCTTCGCCAATCTCTACATCTTCTCGCTGCTTGGCCTGTTCGTCGGGCTGCTGTCCGACCTGATCTACACCTGGGTCGATCCGCGCATCGACTTCGAGCGGAGAGACGTCTGATGGCGCAGGCCACAGTCGAAACGGCGCCGGCGCCGATCGCGCGGCCCTTTCTATCGCCGCTCAACCAGCGGCGCCTGCAGAACTTCAAGTCCAACCGGCGCGGCTACTGGTCGTTGTGGATATTCCTGTTCCTGTTCGTGCTGTCGCTGGTTTCGGAACTGGTCGCCAACGACAGGCCGATCATCGCCTCCTACAAGGGCGAGATCCTGTTTCCGGTCCTGGTCGCCTATCCCGAGGAGAAGTTCGGCGGCTTCTATGCGGTCACCGACTACCGCGACCCGGTCATCCAGGACGAGATCAATGCCAATGGCTGGATGATCTGGCCGCCGGTGCGCTACTCCTACCAGACCGTCAACAACGCTATTCCCGAAGCAGCACCGACAAAGCCGTCCTGGCTCTACGACAAGAAGACGCGCTGCAACCAGTATCCGAAAGGCGAAGCGGACCCCAATTGCAACGTCGGCAACTGGAACTGGCTGGGCACCGACGACCAGGCCCGCGACGTGCTGGCGCGCGTCATCTACGGCTTCAGGATATCGGTGCTGTTCGGCCTGATCCTGACCGCCGGCTCGGCGCTGATCGGCGTGGCAGCCGGCGCCTTGCAGGGCTATTTCGGCGGCTGGACCGACCTTCTTTTCCAGCGCTTCATCGAGATATGGTCGGCGATCCCGGTGCTGTACCTGCTCTTGATCGTCGCCGCCATCCTGCCGCCCGGCTTCTTCATCCTGCTCGGATTGATGCTGCTGTTCTCGTGGGTTGCGCTGGTCGGCGTGGTAAGGGCCGAGTTCCTGCGCGCCCGCAACTTCGAATATGTCAATGCGGCGCGTGCGCTCGGCGTGCCCAACCTCACCATCATGTTCCGGCATCTGCTGCCCAATGCCATGGTGGCGACGCTGACCTTCCTGCCCTTCCTGCTCAGCGGCTCGATCTCGACGCTGACCTCGCTCGACTATCTCGGCTTCGGCCTGCCGCCCGGCGCCGCCTCGCTGGGCGAGCTGTTGAAGCAGGCGCAGCGCAACCTCAACGCCCCCTGGCTCGGCATTTCCGGCTTCGTCGTCATCTCGCTGATGCTGTCGCTGCTGGTCTTCGTCGGCGAGGCCACCCGCGACGCCTTCGATCCGCGCAAGACGTTCAGATGAGCGAAACCCCACTGCTCTCGGTCCAGGACCTCAGCGTCGCCTTCACGCAAGGCGGCGACCAGTCGATCGCCGTCGACCATATTTCCTTCGACCTCGCCAAGGGCGAGACGGTGGCGCTGGTCGGCGAATCCGGCTCCGGCAAGTCGGTCACCGCGCTGTCGGTGCTGAAGCTGCTGCCCTATCCGACCGCCAGCCACCCGTCGGGAAAGATCCTGTTCCTCGGCGCCGACCTGCTTGCCGCGGACGAGAGAGACCTGCGCCGCGTGCGCGGCAACAAGATCACCATGATCTTCCAGGAGCCGATGACCTCGCTCAACCCGCTGCACACGATCGAGCAGCAGATCGTGGAGGTGCTAAAGCTACACCAGGGCCTGGGCGACCGCAAAGCCAAGGCGCGCACGCTGGACCTTCTGCACGAGGTCGGCATCCGCGAACCGGAGAAACGGCTCGACGCCTATCCGCATCAGCTTTCCGGCGGCCAGCGCCAGCGCGTCATGATCGCCATGGCGCTGGCCAACGAGCCTGAACTTTTGATCGCCGACGAGCCGACGACGGCGCTCGACGTCACCGTCCAGGCGCAGATCCTCGAATTGCTGGCCGGCCTGAAAAGCCGCAAGAACATGTCGATGCTGTTCATCACCCACGATCTCGGCATCGTCAGGAAGATCGCCGACCGGGTCTGCGTGATGACCAAGGGCAAGATCGTCGAGACCGGCCCGACCAAGGAGATATTCGCCAATCCGCAGCACGCCTATACGCGGCATCTGCTTGCCGCCGAGCCGAAAGGCAAGCCGCCGGCGGCCAACCAGGCCGCCAGGCCGGTGATGGTCGGCAAGGACGTCAAGGTCTGGTTTCCGATCAAGAAGGGCTTCTTCCGGCGCACCGTCGACAATGTGAAGGCAGTCGACGGCATCGACGTCACCGTGCGGGCCGGCCAGACGCTCGGCGTCGTCGGTGAATCCGGCTCCGGCAAGACGACGCTCGGCCTGGCGCTGGCCAGGATGATCTCGTCGACCGGTACCATCCAGTTCAACGGACGCGGCATCGATCAACTGTCCTTCAACGAAATGCGGCCGTTGCGGCGCGAGTTGCAGATCGTCTTCCAGGATCCGTTCGGTTCGCTCAGTCCGCGCATGTCGGTCGCCGAGATCATCGAGGAAGGGTTGAAGATCCACGAGCCGAAACTGTCGCCCGATGCGCGCGACGAGCGTGTCGTCGACGTGTTGCAGGAAGTCGGCCTCGATCCGGCGACGCGCAACCGCTATCCGCACGAATTCTCCGGCGGCCAGCGCCAGCGCGTCGCCATCGCGCGCGCCATGGTGCTCAACCCGCGCTTCGTCATGCTGGACGAGCCGACCTCGGCGCTCGACATGAGCGTGCAGGCGCAGGTCGTCGACCTCTTGCGCAGCCTGCAGGCCAAGCACGACCTCGCCTATCTCTTCATCAGCCACGATCTGAGGGTCATCCGCGCGCTCGCCAATGAAGTCATCGTCATGCGCAATGGCAGGATCGTCGAAGCCGGACCTTCCGAACAGATTTTTGGCAACCCGCGGACCGACTATACAAAGGCGTTGATCTCGGCCGCCTTCAAGATCGAAACGGCGCCGGTCGGCATCGTTAGCGAGTAGATTTTCGCCAGAGATCATGCACAAAATCAAAACGCTGCCGCGCCCTTGCACGTCGGGACGCGAACGCTGTTGGTAAAAAGGAAAAACAATCCGCAATGGAAAAAGGCCGCATCCTGCTTGCCCTCACCGGTATTCATCCGCTGCGCTGGCGCGAACTGCTGTCGGCGGAGCGCGAAGTGGTGCTCGAGCCGAATGGCGCCGCCGATCCGTCGATCACCTATGCGGTGGTGTGGAAACAGCGGCCGAACCTCTTGTCGTCGCTGCCTAATCTGCGCGCCATCTTCTCGATCGGCGCCGGCGTCGACCACATCTTCGCCGATCCCACCTTGCCCGACGTACCGGTCGTCAAGGTGGTGGCCGACAACCTGACCCAGTACATGACCGAGTACGTCGTCTGGCGGGTGCTCGACCACCATCGCCAGGGCATGCTCTACCGCGCCCAGCAGCAGAAGAAGATCTGGCACGAACCGCAGCAGCGGCCGGCCAGCGACATCTCGGTCGGCATTATGGGGCTCGGCACGCTCGGCCGCGCGGCGGCATCGGTGCTGTTGTCGCTCGGCTTTCCGGTCAATGGCTGGTCGCGCAGCGATCGGCCGATGCAAGGTGTCTCGACTTATGCGGGCGAGGCCGGCCTGATCCCGTTCCTCAACGCCACCGACATCCTGGTGGTGCTTCTGCCGCTGACGCCGCAGACGCACGGCATCATCAACCACGGCGTGCTGAAGGAGCTGCGCAAGCGCAACGGCCTCGGCGGCTCGGTGCTGATCAATGCCGGCCGCGGCAGGCTGCAGAAGGACGCCGACATTCTGCGCGCACTGGACGACGGCACGCTGAAGGAAGCCAGCCTCGACGTGTTCGAGGTCGAGCCGCTGCCGAAGACCAGCCCGCTATGGAGCCATCCGAAAGTGTTCGTGACGCCGCATGCGGCGGCAACTTCCGATCCGGTCCACCTGGCGCCGATCATGCTGCGCCAGATGGACGCCTTCGAGCGCGGCGAAGCGCTGGAAAATGTGGTGGACCGCGACGCGGGGTATTGATTTTTTGGAGCGCCGCTTCCCCGTCTCAGCCCCAGCCGAGCGGCACGTAGTCGATCTCCATAAACGCCTCGACCTCGGGGATCCAGCGGTCGCGGACGAAGGCGACGTGGTCGGGATGATCGTTATAGCCGGAATAGGCCCGCTGATCGGCAAACTCCATCGAGAAGCCGAAGCGGTAGTCGTTCTTGGGACTGACCTGCCGCAACTGCTCGAAATGCGTGACGCCCTTTATCGCCGTGAGGATTCTCTTGGCGTCGGCGAGGAACCGTTTTTCCTCGAGCGAGTGCGGCGGGTGTTTCAGCGTGAACACGACGGTGTGACGGATCATTTTCTGCTCCTGCGATGTCTTTGTGTCACGCGCTGTCGGCCCAGGCGCGGATCAGGTTATAGGCGATCGCGCCTTTCGGCGGCGTCACCAGGCCGCCCGGATGTTCCCTGGCCAGCATCGACAGCACCTCGTCGCGAAAGAACCAGCGGCAATCTTCCAGCTCGTTGAGGTCGGGGTGGATATCGTCGTTGAGCGGTTCGCCGAAGCAGCCGATCATCAGCGAATAGGGGAACGGCCAGGGCTGGCTGGCATGGTAGACGACGCGGCCGAGCCTGATGCCGGCTTCCTCCAGCGTTTCGCGCCGCACGGCCGCCTCGATCGTCTCGCCCGGCTCGATGAAACCAGCGAGCGCCGAATACATGCCGGGCCCGAAATGCCGGCCGCGGCCGAGCAGGCATTTTTCGCGCGTTGCCGTCAGCATGATCGCCACCGGGTCGGTGCGCGGAAAGTGCTCTGTGCCGCAGGCCGGGCAATGCCGCTTGTAGCCGCCGGCCCGCATCTCGGCTTCGGTGCCGCATTTGCTGCAGAAGCGATGGCTGGCATGCCAGGCGAGCAGCGCCGCCCCTTGCGCCAGCGCCCCGGCCGCCGCTTCGTCGATCAGCCCCTGCATATAGACCGAGCGATAGTCGATCGCCTTGATCGTCTCGGGAAGCTGCTCGGGCTCGACCCCGGCCGGCACCGCCAGCACCGGGCCGCTTTCGGAAAAACCGAGCAGGACGCCGTTTTTGAGCGATGCCTCGAGCGGCCGGCTTTCGGCCGCGCCGAACCAAGGGTCGAATGCGTCTTGCGCAAGCTTCAGATAGAGCCGGCCGCCATGCATCAGCAAAAGCCGAGTCGTCGGATCGGCGAGCGCCTTTTCGACGGAATCGTCGGCGCGGTTTTCGGATTGCCGGTCGATGATGTTGCCGGCGAAGCCGACGAACTGGCTCGGCTCGCGCAAGGGCGCGTCAAACAGGCTAAAGCTCATGCGGACTCGGGAAGGTTCAAGATGGACACGGGAGAGGCTTATAGCGCTGCCTTGATCTTTTCCGCAAACTTGCGAATGTCGGAGCGCTGGTAGGGCTCGCGCAGGCCGTGACCCCACACCGGGCCGGGCCAGCCGGGATCGCCTTCCGAGCGCGCGACGACGTGTACATGCAGCTGGCGCACGATGTTGCCGAGTGCGCCAGTGTTGATCTTGGTGCAGCCGGTCACCCGCTTCAGCGCCAGCGCCACCATGTTTGTCTCGAAGGTCAGCATCGCCTGGTCGAGCGGTGTCATATCGTGGATTTCCTCGATGCCCGGCCGCTGCGGCACCAGCAGCAGCCACGGCCAGCGGCGGTCGTTCATGACGCGCAATTCGCATAGGCCGAGCCACATCAGCTGTTCGCTGTCGGCTTCCAGCTGGGCGTCAAGCGTGAATCCGGCCTTGAGGCCCGGCAGCATTGGCGTTTCCCTCAATTGTGACGTTTTTTGAACTTTATGGACGCTAGAGCGGCTGTCGGGGGGCCGCAAGGGGCAGCAAGCAAACATTGGCGATCGTGGCGCCGATTGTGCGCGATGAGGGTGAGGGTATGGCCGGTCAAGGCTTGGGTTCCTCGCCCACCGCGAAGCGGGGAGAGGTGGCCGCCCACGGGTCTTGCCTTCGGCAAGCCCGAGGACAGGCTCCGCGGCCGGAGAGGGGGCCTTCGCAGCGCGGTTCCCCTCTCCGTCTCGGCTTCGCCGAGCCACCTCTCCCCACTTTCGTTGGGCGAGGAACCCAAGCTGGAATGAAGCCACGATTCTTCGCACCCCCCTTGCCTACCGGCCATCGTCCCCCGCGAGGGGAAATCGGCAGCTTCGCCACATTTTGTTCTTGCTTTGTGCCGGTAGCTATGCTACTGATCTCGCTATGGTGCTTATTTGCGCCAATGACCCGCCCACCGAGGCGTGTTTTTGGTTTCAGCTTTCGCCGTCGCTCAAGGCCCCTATCATCCGCACTTGCATTTCATCGCCGGATTGCCGATATGGAGGCCGGGAGGTTGGTGGTGGACGGTCCACTCGCCAACCGGGTCAGGTCCGGAAGGAAGCAGCCCTAACGAGCCCGGAACGGGTCATTGTTCCAGCCTCCCGCCTCTTCGCCTTTTGCCCCGACATTGACGGCGCCAAGCCGTACGGGCGAAACTATGCGCAGGAATCGGCCGCCTCCAGTGGCAGCCCTCGGAGCTTAACGGGCGAATGAGCGAAGCCGGAAACGAGGCTGGGAAATCGGACAAGCCTGCCGCCTACCGCGTGCTGGCGCGCAAATACCGACCGTCGAATTTCTCCGAACTGATCGGCCAGGAGCCGATGGTCCGCACCTTGACCAATGCCTTTGCCACCGGCCGCATCGCCCAGGCCTGGATGCTGACCGGCGTGCGCGGCGTCGGCAAGACGACGACCGCGCGCATACTCGCGCGGGCCCTGAACTACAAAACATCGACCGTCGACCAGCCGTCCGTCGACCTTGCCGTGCTCGGCGAGCATTGCCAGGCGATCATGGAAGGCCGCCATGTCGACGTCATCGAGATGGACGCCGCCTCGCATACCGGCATCGACGATATCAGGGACATCATCGAGCGCGTGCGCTACGCCCCGGTATCGGCGCGCTACAAAGTCTATATCATCGACGAAGTGCACATGCTTTCCAACCAGGCCTTCAACGGCCTGCTGAAGACGCTGGAAGAGCCGCCGCCGCACGTCAAGTTCATCTTCGCCACCACCGAAATCCGCAAGGTGCCGATCACCGTGCTGTCGCGCTGCCAGCGCTTCGATCTCAGGCGCATCGATGCGGCAATGATCAAGGCCGACCTTGCCCGGATAGCCGGTCTGGAGAGCATCGAAGTTGAAGACGATGCGCTGGCGATGATCGCGCGCGCGGCCGAAGGCTCGATGCGCGACGCGCAGTCCATCCTCGACCAGGCCATCGCCCATGGCGGCGGCGCGGTCAGCGCCGAGGCGGTTCGCGCCATGCTCGGCCTCGCCGACCGTGCCCGCATCGTCGACCTGTTCGAACATGTCATGAAGGGCGACGTCGCCGCGGCGCTTGCCGAATTCCGTGCCCAGTACGATACCGGCGCCGATCCGGCCGCGGTGCTGACCGACCTTGCCGAGTTCAATCATCTGGTCACCCGCCTGCGTTTCGTGCCGGCGGCCGTCGACGATGCCTCGCTGTCCGAGGACGAGCGCCGGCGCGGCGCCGATTTCGCCAGGACGCTGTCGGTCAAGGTGCTGTCGCGGACATGGCAGATGCTCTTGAAAGGCATTCCCGAGGTGCAGACTTCCAACCGCCCGGTCAGCGCCGCCGAGATGGTGCTGATCCGGCTGGCGCATGCCGCCGACCTGCCGACGCTGGACGAGGCGCTGAAGTCGCTGGACAACGGTGTTTCCCTGCCGGGTGCCGCGCCGCGCGCGAATGGCGCGCCGGCAAGCCCCGGCCCAGCAAACCATGCGCCTGCAAGCGGTGGTGCCGTGGCGCAGACGCGAATGCCGACGGCCAATGGCGGCGCCCAGACAATGCGCCTGGTAGAGACGATGCGCCTGGTCGAGCCCGAGCCGGTGCCGACCAGTTTCGTTGCTCCGCCGGAGCCGGCGGTCGAGGCGCCGCCGGTGCCGGTGAAATCGCTGGCCGACATTGTCGCCCTCGCCGACGCCCAGCGCGACATGGCCTTCAAGGTGCTGGTGAAGCGCTGCGTGCGGCTGGTGCGCATCGAGCCCGGCCGTATCGACGTCAGCCTGACGGACGATGCGCCGAAGATGCTGCTCAACGATTTGACCGCCAAATTGCGCGCCTGGACCGGCCGCAGCTGGCTGGTGTCGCTGTCGAAGGAAGAGGGCGGCCAGACTTTGGCCGAGATGGAATCGACAAAGCGCGAAAACGCCCTCCTCGATGCCAAGAGCGACCCGACGGTCGCGGCCATCCTGGCGCGCTTTCCCGGCGCCAAGATCATCGACGTGCGCATTCCCGACGCGCCGGAAGCCGATGCGGCCGAGGCCGAAGTGCCGGTCGAGCCGCCGGCCGACGACGACGAAACCTGAAACAACCAGCACCAACTGCAAAGGACCGTGCGATGAAAGACCTTCTCGGCATGATGGGCAAGGCAAAGGAAATGCAGGCCAAGTTCCAGGCCATGCAGGATGAGATCGCCACGCTGGAAGCCACCGGGCAGGCCGGCGGCGGCCTGGTCAGCGTGACGCTGACCGGCAAGTTCGAGATGAAGTCGCTGAAGATCGACCCGTCGCTGTTCAAGGAAGACGAGGTCGAGATTCTCGAGGACCTGCTTCTCGCTGCCCACAACGACGCCAGGACCAAGGTCGAGCAAACCATGCAGGAAAAGACCAAGGCGCTGACCGCGGGACTGCCGATCCCGCCGGGAATGAAACTGCCGTTCTAAGGCTAGTCAATCGGTATGCCGTTATAGTGGCCGAAGAGTGCAGCAGCCAGTGCTTGCTCTTCCGCCAGCTGTGTCTATTAGGCAACTCCCCACACTTAATAACGCTTTAGCCATCTTTTTGCCTGAAAGTGTCTCATTCTTGCCGCAACCAGGGGCGGGCTGGCAGCAGAATGAGGGGACGCCTGTTGATCTCTACCCGATGGAAGACGCCGTTGCGGCTCGGCGTCGTTATCTCGCCGCTGTTTTTGGCCGCTTGCAGTCAGACCGCCTCGCACGGCATGTCCAGCCTGACCGATGCTATTACGCCGAGTTTCCTGAGCTCGCACTCCTACAATTCCACGCCGAAGGAAAAGGAGTGCCTGGAGCGGGCAATGTTCTTCGAGTCCAACCGGTCGAGCCGTGACGGCATGATTGCGGTCGGCACGGTGGTGATGAACCGGCTGCGGTCCGGCAATCACGGCAACACCATCTGCCAGGTCGTCGGCGAGCGCGGCCAGTTCGCGCCGGGCGTCATGACACGGCCGATGAATTCGAAGGCGATGCCCGACGTCGAGGAAGCCGCCGCGGCGGTGCTCAAGGGCGAGCGCAAAGCCAAGCTGAAGAACACCATGTTCTTCCACACCGCCGGCCTGCGCTTCCCCTACAAGAACATGCACTACACCATGGTCGCCGGCGGCAATGCCTTCTATGAAAAGCGCGGCCGCAACTGGCAGCCGCTGCCGGACGAACCGGTGGTCGCCATGGCCCAGGCCAAGCCGCAAGCGCCTGCCGCTCAGGCCATACTTGTCGCCTCCGCGGAGCCGGCTCGCGAGGTCAAGCCGACATTCGCCAGGGCAACCTATGTGACCGCCGCTGCATCGCTGCGGGCAAAGCAGACAAGGGTGACCGCCGGAATGGCGACCCCGGGGAAGGCGACGGCGGAGAAGCCGATGGTTGTGGCGCTGCAGGAACCAATGCAGGAGCCGGATGCGGCCCGTTTTGGCGGAACCGTGAGCGAGCGGCCCGTCACCTCCTTCCAGGCCGCGCCGGCAGAGCCGACAATGTCGTTCGAGGCGACGCCCGAGAACACCGACGCCATCGGCGCGATGATCGCCGGCCAGACCCGGCCGCTGGAAGAAAACTGAGGGCGGCAGCACTGGCGGCGACGTCGGCCTTCCCTTCTCCCACAACAAGGGGAGAAGGGAAGAGCGGAGCCCCTGGCCGCTCAACTGTTCCAAAGCGTGCGGAAAAATCCTAAACCGGTGCGATGTCGAAGCGAATCGCCGGTCCCGAGATCGAACGCCTGATCCAGTTGCTGGCCAAGGTGCCGGGGCTTGGCCCGCGTTCGGCACGCCGCGCCGCGCTCCACCTCATCAAGAAGAAGGAACAGCTGCTGGCGCCGCTCGCCGCCGCCATGGGCGAGGCGGTCGACAAGGTGCGCATCTGCTCGACCTGCGGCAACGTCGACACCTCAGACCCATGCATGATCTGCACCGACGTGCGTCGCGACCCCACCACGCTCATCGTCGTCGAGGACGTGGCCGACCTATGGGCGCTGGAGCGGGCGACTGCCATGAACGTGCGCTACCATGTGCTCGGCGGTACGCTGTCGCCGCTCGACGGCATAGGTCCTGATGAGCTCAACATCCGTTCGCTGGTCGATCGCGTCGCCGGCGGCGAAGTCAAGGAAGTGATCCTCGCCGTCAACGCCACGGTCGAGGGCCAGACCACCGCGCACTACCTCACCGACCAGCTTTCCGGCTTCGACATCAAGGTGACGCGCCTGGCGCATGGTGTTCCGGTCGGCGGCGAACTCGACTATCTCGACGAAGGCACGCTGGCCGCCGCGTTGCGCTCGCGAACCGCGTTTTGAGGCGAGTTGCGGGGAGGGTGCGGATGATGGCTGCTGCGCATTTTTTAAGGCGGGCACTCTGTCACACCCCCCTCTGTCCTGCCGGACATCTCCCCCGCAAGGGGGGAGATCGGCAGCGTCAATCTCGCCGCCAATCTTTCAACGTCGAAAATTGGCGGAAGCAGAGGCGACAGCCAATCTCCCCCCTTGCGGGGGAGATGTCCGGCAGGACAGAGGGGGGTGGGACGGATCGCTGCTTTCACAAAATAGCCTTCGCGTTTCTTCTCGCCGCACTTGCCGCCTTCCTCCTCGCCACCCCCGTCTCCGCGGCAAAAATCGACGACCAGTTCCGCGCCTGGCTTGGCAACGACCTCTGGCCCGAAGCCAATGCCAAAGGCATCTCCAGGAAAACCTTCGACGCCGCCTTCGACGGCGTCAAGCCGAACCTCAAGCTGCCCGACCTGGTGAAGCCGGGCGAGAGGGCGACGACGCCGCGGAAGCAGCATCAGGCCGAGTTCGGTTCGCCCGGCGCCTATTTCGCCGAAAAGATAGTTCGTGCGGTGACCGCCGGCGGCCGCACCCGCGAGGCGGCCAACGCCAGCACGCTGGCCGCGATCGAGAAGCGCTACGGCGTGCCCGGCGAAGTGCTGCTGGCGATCTGGGGCCGTGAGAGCGGCTTCGGTGCGGCAAAGCTGCCCTACGACGCCTTCGAGGTGCTGGGCACCAAGGCGTTCATGTCGACGAAGAAAGAATTCTTCCGCACCGAGCTGCTGGCGGCGCTCGGGATCGTCGAGCGCGGGCTTGCCCCGGTCGGCGCGATAAAATCGTCCTGGGCCGGTGCGCTCGGCCAGCCGCAGTTCATGCCGACGTCGTTCCTGAAGCATGCCGTCGATTTCGACGGCGACGGCCGCACGGACATCTGGAATTCGACGCCCGACATACTGGCGTCGATCGCCAATTATCTCGTGCATTATGGCTGGGTCAGGGGCCGCGGCTGGGGCTTCGAGGTGACGGTGCCGGAAAGCGTCTCGTGCTCGCTCGAAGGTCCGGACCAGGGCAAGAAGGTTTCGCAATGGGCTGATATGGGTATCAGGCGTGTGTCGGGTAAACCGTTCCCGGCGAGCGAACTGAAAGCCGAGGGCTTTCTTTTGATGCCGGCCGGCCGCAGCGGCCCGGCCTTCATAGTTACGCCCAATTTCTACGTGCTGAAGCAGTATAACACCAGCGATCTCTATGCCTTGTTTATCGGCCATGGCGCCGATCGCATCGCCCATGGCGACAGTAATTTCTCGGGCAATTGGGGCGCGGTCGGCGGGCTCTACCGCTCCGACATCGCCGCCCTGCAGCGGGCGCTGGAAGCCAAGGGCTATGATGTCGGCAGCGCCGACGGCCTGCCCGGCTTCAAGACGCGCCGCTCGATCGGCAAATGGCAGGCCAGCAACGGCCGTTCCGCTACCTGCTTTCCCGACGCCGACCTGGTTACCGCGCTGAAATAGCCGGGTTTTCGCACCGCCGGTCTGGCCCAATCGACCGTTCTGCAAATGCTCGTTGCCGCGCTCGAAACCGCCGGATATGGTGAGCCGGAACTGCACAAAAATTGCCGAGACAACGGTCCGGGGATCACCGTTCGACGCGGCAGGAAATGCCACGACCCTGAGCCGGGAACTCAGGTCAACAAAAACAGGGAACAGTTAAAATGATGATGGAAAAGTTTGCTCTACGCTCCCGCTTCTTGCTCGCGGGCGCGGCCATGTCCGCGCTGCTTCTGGCCGCTGCGCCTGCCTTCGCGGTCACGCCCGCCGACACGCTGGTCGAAGGTTTCGCCATCGACGACATCATCTCCATGGATCCGGGCGAGGCATTCGAATTGTCGACCGCCGAAATCACCGGCAACACCTACGATCTTCTGGTGCGCCTCGACCTCAGCGACACCTCCAAGGTCAAGGGCGATCTCGCGGAAAGCTGGAGCGTCTCCGACGATGGCCTGACCTACACATTCAAGCTCAAGCCCGGCCTCAAATTCGCTTCCGGCAATCCGATCACGGCGGCGGACGTCGCCTATTCGTTCGAGCGCGCGATCAAGCTCGACAAGAGCCCGGCCTTTATTATCGGCCAGTTCGGCATCGATGGCGGCAACGTCACCGAGAAGGCCAAGGCTGTTGATGATACGACGTTCCAGTTCACCGTCGACAAGGCCTATGCGCCGAGCTTCGTGCTGAACTGCTTGTCGGCGACTGTCGCCTCGGTCGTCGACGCCAAGCTGGTCAAGGAGCATGTCGCCGCGGTCACGCCCAGCGCCGACTACAAATGGGACAATGACTTCGGCAATGCCTGGCTGAAGACCGGCTATGCCGGCTCCGGCGCCTTCAAGTTGCGCGAATGGCGGGCCAACGAGGCCGTTGTTATGGAGCGCAACGACAATTACTACGGCGAGAAGGCCAAGCTTGCCCGTGTCATCTATCGCAACATGAAGGAAAGCTCGGGCCAGCGCCTGGCGCTGGAAGCCGGCGATATCGACGTCGCCCGCAATCTCGAGCCGAACGACCTCGACGCGATTGCCAAGAATGCCGACCTCACCACCACCTCAGCCCCCAAGGGCACGGTCTTTTACATCAGCCTCAATCAGAAGAATCCGAACCTCGCCAAGCCCGAGGTTCGCCAGGCCTTCAAATATCTTGTCGACTATGATGCATTGAGCTCGACCATCCTCAAGGGCATCGGCGAGATCCATCAGACCTTCCTGCCCAAGGGCGTGCTCGGCGAGTTGGACGAGAATCCGTTCAAATTCGATGTCGCCAAGGCCAAGGAACTGCTTGCCAAGGCGGGTCTCGCCGACGGCTTCAGTGTCACCATGGACGTGCGCAGCAGACAGCCGGAGACAGGCATGGCCGAATCGATCCAGCAGACGCTGGGACAGGCCGGCATCAAGCTGGAGATCATCCCCGGCGACGGCAAGCAGACGCTGACCAAATACCGCGCCCGCAACCACGACATCTATATCGGCCAGTGGGGCCAGGACTATTTCGACCCGAATTCCAATGCGCAGACCTTTGCCAGCAACCCGGACAATTCGGATGAAGGCAAGACCAAGACGCTGGCCTGGCGCAACGCCTGGGACATTCCGGACCTGACCAAGCAAACGGAGGCCGCCCTGCTCGAGAAGGACGCGGCCAAGCGCGCCACAATGTACCAGGATCTCGAGAAGAAGATCCTCGACACCAGTCCTTTCGTCATCATCCACCAGCAGCTGGAAGTGGCCGGCCTGCGCAAGAACCTCAAGGGCTTTGCGCTCGGCCCGAGCTTCGACACCAACTTCGTCGGCCCCGTCTCGAAGGAGTGACGCCGGCGGACGCGCCGTATGAGTGTGGCTGAAAGCGAAGTGACGGCAGGGCGCGGCGGCGCCCGCGCCGTTGCCGTGGCCTCATCGATCGCCCGGTTCCTGGTCATCGCGATAACGACCTATCTCGGTCTGCTCGCGGTGACCTTCTTCATCGGCCGTGTCATCCCGATCGACCCGGTGCTGGCGGTGCTCGGCGACCGGGCGCCGGCCAATGTCGTCGAACGAACGCGCCGCGAGATGGGCCTCGACCTGCCGCTGGTCGAGCAGTTCTACATCTATGTGAAAAACGCCTTGAACGGCAATTTCGGCACCTCGGTGCTGACCACCAATCCGGTGATGACCGATATCCGCCGCGCCTTTCCCGCGACGCTCGAACTGGCGACGCTGGGGACGCTAATCGGTTCGGTGATCGGCGTGCCGCTCGGCGTGCTGGCCGCGGTGCGACGCGGCAGCATCATCGACCAGGTCGTGCGGATCATCGGCCTTGTCGGCTATTCCGTGCCGATCTTCTGGCTGGGGTTGCTGGCGCTGGTGCTGTTCTACGCCAAGCTGCAATGGGTCGCCTTTCCCGGCCGCCTCGATGTCGTCTACGAATACACCTTCACGCCGATTACCGGCTTTTACCTGCTGGATGCACTCTGGCAGCGGCAGTGGGACGTATTTGCCGATGCCTTCCGCCATATCATCCTGCCGGCCTCGCTGCTCGGCTATTTCTCGCTCGCCTATATCAGCCGCATGACGCGCTCCTTCATGCTGAACGAACTCACCCAGGAATACATCGTCGCGGCACGCGCCAAGGGCCTGTCGGAAACGCGCATCATCTGGGGTCACGCGCTGCGCAACGCCGCGGTGCCGATGGTTACGGTGATCGCTCTGTCGTATGCCGGGCTGCTCGAAGGCTCGGTGCTGACCGAGACGGTGTTTTCGTGGCCGGGCATCGGCCTCTACATCACCAACTCGCTGCAGAACGCCGACATGAATGCCGTGCTCGGCGGCACCATCATCATCGGCTCGGTCTTCATCGCCATCAATCTATTCTCCGACCTGCTCTACCGGGTGCTCGATCCCAGGACCAAGGCAGGATGAGGACCAAGGCAGGATGAGCACGGAAGCTATTCAAACCCGCCGCGACTGGCTGCTCAGCGAGCGGCCGGCGTCGCGCGTGCAAGCAAGGCTCGGCCGCGCCTATGTGGCATGGCGGCGCTTTTCCGCCAACCGGCTGGCGTTTGCCGGCCTGCTCATCATCATTGCCTTGCTGGTGGTCGCGGCCTTCGCCGATGTGCTGGCGCCCTATTCGCCGACATTCGGCGACCTCAAGGGCTCGCGGCTGCTGGCGCCGAGTGCGGCGCACTGGTTCGGCACCGACGATCTCGGCCGCGACATCTATTCGCGCATCATCTTCGGCTCGCGCTGGACACTGTACGTCGTCGTTCTGGTTGCCGTCATCGCCGCGCCCATCGGCTTGCTGGTCGGCACCGTCGCCGGTTACGCCGGCGGCTGGACCGATGCGATCCTGATGCGCATCACCGACATATTTCTCGCCTTTCCGAAGCTGATCCTGGCGCTTGCCTTCGTTGCCGCGCTCGGCCCCGGCATCGAAAACGCCGTGCTCGCCATCGCCATCACCTCGTGGCCGCCCTATGCCCGCATTGCGCGCGCCGAAACGCTCACGGTGCGCAATTCGGACTACATCAAGGCCGTGCAGCTGATGGGCGCCTCGCCGTTCCGCATCGTGCTCCGCCACATCATGCCGCTCTGCATCTCCTCGCTGATCATCAGGGTGACGCTCGACATGGCCGGCATCATCCTGACCGCCGCCGGCCTCGGCTTCCTCGGCCTCGGCGCGCAGCCGCCGCTGCCGGAATGGGGCGCGATGATTGCATCGGGCCGCCGCTTCGTGCTCGACCAGTGGTGGGTTGCGGGCGCGCCGGGCTTTGCCATCCTCATCGTCAGCCTCGGCTTCAACCTGCTCGGCGACGGCCTGCGCGACGCGCTCGATCCCCGAAGCGGTGACCAATGAGCACGCTTCTCGAAGTCGACGACCTGCGCGTTACCTTCCCGACGCGCATCGGCCTGATCGAGGCGGTGCGCGGCGTTTCCTTCTCGCTCGGCCGCGAGCGGCTCGGCATCGTCGGCGAGAGCGGATCGGGCAAATCGCAGACCGGCCGCGCCATCATGGGCGTCACCCCGCCGCAGGCTGATGTGACCGCGAAGACGCTCGCTTTCGACGGCATCGACCTGCTGGCCGCCTCGCCGCGCGAGCGCCGCGCGCTGCGCGGCAAGCGTATCGCCATGATCCTGCAGGATCCGAAATATTCGCTGGACCCGGTGATGAGCATCGGCCGCCAGATCGTCGAGACGCTGCGCACGCATGAGAAGGTCTCCAAGGCCGAAGCCCGCGAGCGCGCGCTTGCCATGCTGGAGGCTGTGCAGATCCGCGATCCAGCCCGTGTCTTCGACCTGCATCCGCATGAGGTTTCCGGCGGCATGGGCCAGCGCGCCATGATCGCCATGATGCTGATCGCCGGGCCGGAGATGATGATCGCCGACGAGCCGACCTCGGCACTCGACGTCACCGTGCAGCTCGACGTGCTCGGCATCCTCGACAGGCTGGTCAGCGAGCGCGGCATGGGGCTGATCTTCATCTCGCACGACCTGCGCCTGGTCTCGTCCTTCTGCGATCGTGTCATCGTCATGTATGCCGGCAAGGTGGTCGAACAGCTCAAGGCCTCCGAACTCGGCCGCGCCCAGCATCCCTATACGCGCGGCCTGCTCAACTGCATGCCCAAGATCGGCGCCGATCGCCACCCGCTGCCGGTGCTCGACCGCAAGCCGGAGTGGGCGGCATGACGACAGCCCTTTCCGTCGACAGGCTGGAGGTGATGTTCGACCGCTTCCGCGCGCTGAAAGGCGTCAGCCTCGAGGTGCAATCCGGTGAATCGTTCGGCCTCGTCGGCGAATCCGGCTCCGGCAAGTCGACCCTTCTCAGGGCAATCGCCGGCCTGGAGCCGGCCGCATCAGGCACCATTACCGTCAACGGAAAAACGCTCGGCGCGCGCCGCGACAAGGCCTTTTATCGCGAGGTGCAGATGGTGTTCCAGGACCCGTACGGCTCGCTGCACCCGCGCCAGACCGTCGACCGCCTGCTGCAGGAGCCGCTCGCCATCCACCGCTTCGCCGACGGCGAAAAGCGCATCCAGCGGGCACTGGACGAGGTCGGCCTGGGCACTGGATTCCGCTTCCGTTATTCGCATCAATTGTCGGGCGGCCAGCGCCAGCGCGTCGCGATTGCCCGCGCCCTGATCCTCGAACCCTCGATCCTGCTGCTCGACGAACCCACGTCGGCGCTCGACGCTTCCGTACAGGCCGAAGTGCTCAACCTGTTGGAGGAGATCCGGCGGCGCCGCAAGCTGACCTTCCTGATGGTCAGCCACGACCTCGCCATCATCACCCATATGTGCGAGCGGCTGATGGTGATGCAGAACGGCGAGGCGGTCGAGCACCTCGCCGCCGGCGACCTCGTCGAGCGCCGCGTCAGCAAGGATTACACGCGCAATCTGCTGAGGGCGAGCGAAGGATTTGTCAGAACGGCATGAGCGACGGGCGTTCGGTTGCTGACGCCGGACCGGCAGGCCCAATCGCCCGGCGGCGGTGCCAACTTGAGGAAAACCTGAAATAAGCCCAGAAGAGTCTCAACAGCCATCAAACGAGAGCGGGCGCCGGCCCGGCGAGGGGTACGATGACAAATTCAGCCATTTCCGAACGCAAGAACCAGTCGATTTCCCGCGGCGTCGGCATGACCACTCAGATCTATGCCGATCGCGCCGAAAATTCGGAGATCTGGGACGTCGAAGGCCGCCGCTATATCGATTTCTCGTCCGGCATCGCTGTCGTCAACACCGGCCACCGTCACCCTAGGGTGATCGAAGCGGTCAAGGCGCAGCTCGACCGTTTCACCCACACCTGCTACCAGGTCGTGCCTTATGAGAGCTATATCGGGCTGGCAGAACGGCTGAACGGCATGCTCCCCGGCAAGTTCGACAAGAAGACGATTTTCGTCACCACCGGCGCCGAGGCGGTCGAGAACGCGATCAAGATCGCCCGCAATGCCACCGGCCGGCCGGCGGTCATCGCCTTTTCCGGCGGCTTTCACGGCCGCACCTTCATGGGCATGGCGCTGACCGGCAAGGTCGTGCCTTACAAGGTCGGCTTCGGCGCCATGCCGGCGGATGTCTTCCATGCGCCGTTCCCGGTGGCGCTGCACGGCGTCTCGGTCGCCGATTCGCTGGCCGCGCTCGACCGGCTGTTCAAGGCCGATGTCGACCCGGCCCGCGTCGCCGCCATCATCGTCGAGCCGGTGCAGGGCGAGGGTGGCTTCTACGAGGCGCCGCGCGATTTCATGACCGCACTACGCAAGATCTGCGACCAGCACGGCATGCTGTTGATCGCCGACGAAGTGCAGACCGGCTTTGCCCGCACCGGCAAGATGTTCGCCATGGACCACCATGAGGTGGCGGCCGACATCACCACCATGGCCAAGAGCCTGGCCGGCGGCTTCCCGCTGGCGGCGGTCACCGGGCGTGCCGAGATCATGGATGCACCGAACCCCGGCGGGCTCGGCGGCACCTATGGCGGCAGCCCGATCGGCGTCGCCGCGGCGCATGCGGTGCTCGACGTCATCGACGAGGAGAAGCTCTGCGACCGCGCCAACACGCTGGGCAACCGTCTGAAGCAGCGCCTGCAATCGATCCGCGACGAAGCGCCGGAGATCGTCGATATCAGAGGCCCCGGCTTTATGAACGCGGTCGAGTTCAACGATGTGACGAAGGGGCTGCCGTCGCCGGAAATCGCCAATGCGGTCCGGCTGAAGGCGCTCGACAAGGGCCTGATCCTGTTGACCTGCGGCGTCTACGGCAACGTCATCCGCTTTCTCGCGCCGATCACCATCCAGGATGGCGTCATGAACGAGGCGCTCGACATCCTGGAAAGCTCGATCCGCGAAGCCCGCGCCGCCTGAGCTATCCGGCCGCTCTTGCAGGCTCTGCCGGCTGGAAGGCGGCGAGCGCCGCCTTCAGCCCATCGGGCCCGGTCGCGACAATCTGCGGCGACGGCGAAAAGCCGGCGCCGAGCATCTTGCGGCCAAGCATATGGTCGCCCGGCCGGTTGACCGATTCGATGCCGAGCAGCCGGCTTGCGGCGTAGTGGTAGATCGAGAATTTGTTCTCGGCCACGTCGCCCAGCACGACGTGGCTGTCGCCGCCCGCAATCAGGCCGACCATCTGCAACTTCATGTCGCCAATATCGGACCAGAACCACGGCACCGCCGAATAATTGTCGGCATGGCCGATGATGGTGCGCGCGGCGAGCCGCGCCTGGTCTGTGGCGTTCTGCACCGATTCCAGCCGCACGTCGCCGCCGGTGAACCAGTGCCGGTAGGAGGCGGCGTCGCCGATGGCGAGGATTTCAGCCGTCGACGTGCGCATCTGCTGGTCGACGCGGATGCCGTTGGCGATGGCAATGCCGGCGGCTTCGGCCAACTCGACATTCGGCACGACGCCAATGCCGATGACGACCATCTGTGCCGGCAATCTCTCGCCGGACGAGGTGATTGCAGCCGAAACACGGCCGTTCTCGCCCTCCAGCCGTTCGATGGTGGTGCCGGTGAGGACGCGCACACCGGTGGCTTCCAGCCGCTTGCGCACATGGCCGGCGATGACCGGCGCCACGGCGCGGCCGAGCAGTCGGTCGACCGCCTCGACCACCGTGACCTTGCGGCCGGCGGCGGTGAGCGTCGCGGCAATCTCCAGGCCGATGAAGCCGCCGCCGAGGATGACGGCCTCCTCGCTTTGCGCGCTCAATTCGCGGATCAGGCGGGCATCGCCGAGCGAGCGCAGCGACACAACGCCGGAAAGCTCCGAACCCGGCAGCGGCAGCAGGCGCGGCCGCGCGCCGGTGGCGAGGACCAGCCGCTCGAACGGCAGCACGCCGCCGCCCGATATCTCCAGCCGGCGGCCGCCTACATCGATGCGCTCGACCCGGAGGCCTGGCCGATAGTCTATGGCGCTGCCGGTATAAAAAGCCTCGCCGCGCAACGGCTGCGGCTTTGCTTGCTGATCCTTGATGAAGGTCTTCGACAGCGGCGGCTTGTGGTAGGGCAACTCGTTTTCGTCGCCGATCAGGATCACCGGCCCGTCATAGCCCTCTTCGCGCAGGCTGGCGGCCGCTTGCACGCCCGCATGACCCGCACCGACAATGACAACCCCGTTCTTCATAACAGCCCGATTCCTCATCCAAATCTAGGACGTCCCGCCAGCTGGCGATTGTCCGGCGCCGCCGCAAGAACGCCGATCCGGGTCGCACCCGGAATGCCCCCCTGTCAATCGCGTCATGCGCCGGCATCCTGATAACATCGGTGTTAAAGTTGACAGTTCTAGTTTAGAATAATTCTAAACTGTTGTTTCAATTGAATTTTTTCTAGACCACCAGTTGACATCCGGCGTCTTCGCCGTTTTATGGAAGCTCGCGCGTCAGCGCATCCCTTTGATGTCTGGGCCTTGAACCCTTTCGATTGGAGGCATTTCGGTGTCTTTCTTCCGCGAACCGCGCGATGGCGCGACCCTTCTTTGCCCGCTGGCAACTGCCCGCCGCGGCGCCGGCATTTCATTGATTCCCGAGGAGAGACAGTCATGAGAACGATGATCACGGCGCGGTATGGCGGCAGGCTTGCGGCGATCGGCGCCACCGCGATGCTCACGGCGGCGGTGTTCGTGCTGCCGGCCAAGGCGCAAACCGATGCCAAGGCGGTCATCAAGACCTATTCCGACATTGCGCTCGCCAAATACGAGGATTCGCTGATCACGGCCGAGGCGCTCGACAAGGCTGTCGATGCACTGCTCGCCAAGCCATCGGCCGAAACGCTGAACGCCGCCCGCGAGGCCTGGAAGGCATCGCGCGTTCCCTATCAGCAGACCGAGGTCTATCGCTTCGGCAATGCGATCGTCGATGACTGGGAAGGCAAGGTGAACTCCTGGCCGCTCGACGAGGGCTTGATCGACTATGTCGCCAAGGACTACGGCACCGAGTCGGACGCCAACGCGCTCTATACCGCCAATGTGATCGCCAACAAGTCGATCGAGATCAACGGCAAGAAGGTCGACGCTACCAATCTGACGCCGGAGTTCCTCTCCGGCACCCTGCAGGAAGCCGGCGGCATCGAGGCCAATGTGGCGACCGGCTATCACGCCATCGAATTCCTGCTATGGGGCCAGGACCTGCACGGCACCGGTCCTGGCGCCGGCGAGCGGCCCTACACCGATTACGATCTTGCCAATTGCACCGGCGGCAATTGCGACCGTCGCGGGCAGTACCTGAAATCGGCGAGCGACCTTCTGGTTTCCGATCTCAAGGACATGGTCAACGACTGGAAGGAAGGCGGCGCCGCCCGCAAGAACCTTGTCGATGGCGAGCCGAACGCCGCCATTTCGACCATCTTCACCGGCATGGGCTCGCTGTCCTATGGCGAGCTCGCCGGCGAGCGGATGAAGCTCGGCCTCTTGCTGCACGATCCAGAAGAGGAGCACGATTGTTTCTCCGACAACACCTACAACTCCCATCTCAATGACGCCGTCGGCATCCGCGCCGCCTATCACGGCAGCTACACGCGGCTTGACGGCACTGTCGTCGAGGGGCCGTCTGTGGCCGACATGGTCAAGGCGGCCGATCCGGCGATCGACAAGGAATTGTCGGACAAACTGGATGTCACCGTCGCCAAGATGGAGGCCATCAAGGCGCGGGCGCTTGCCGGCGAGGCCTATGACCAGCAGATCGGAGAGGGCAACACGGAAGGCAATGCCACCGTGCAGGCGGCGATCGACGCGCTGGTCGATCAGACCAAGTCGATCGAACGCGCCGTCGGTACCCTGAAGCTCAATGCCATAGCCTTCGAGGGATCGGACAGCCTCGATTCACCGGACAAGGTGTTCCAGTAAACTATCGAAACCAGCAGCCACGCGGCGCAATGAGCGCCGTCAGCCAGAGCGCCAAATGCTGATCTGCCATTGCAACATCATCACCGAAAAGGAGATAGAGCAGACGATCGTCGGACTGCTGGATGAGGACCCTTGGCAGCTTATCGTGCCGGCGAAGATCTATCATGCCATGCACAAGCGCGGTCGCTGTTGCGGCTGCTTCCCAAATGTGGTCGAAACGATCATTCGGGTCACCGAAAATTACCACACCCGCTCGGCGGCGAGCGGCGTGGACATTGTTTCACACCTGGATCGCGTCAGAGGCCTGCGCGTCCAATACGGGAGCAGAACCCATGAAAGGCGAACAGCAGATCATAGAGCGGCTTAACGAGGCTCTGTTTCTGGAACTTGGAGCGGTCAATCAGTACTGGGTGCATTTCCGGCTGCTGGAAGACTGGGGATACGCCAAGCTGGCGAAGAAGGAACGCGCCGAATCGATCGAGGAAATGCACCATGCCGACCGGCTCGTGGCGCGCATCATTTTCCTCGAGGGCCATCCGAACCTGCAGTCCGTGGCGCCGTTGCGCATCGGGCAGAATGTCAAGGAAGTGCTCGAATCCGATCTTGCCGGCGAATATGACGCGCGCACCGCCTACAAGCGGTCGCGCGAGATCTGCAACGAGGCAGGCGACTACGTGACGATGAAGCTGTTCGAGGAATTGCTGACTGACGAGGAAGGTCACATCGACTTCCTCGAGACGCAACTCGATCTGCTGGCCTCGATCGGCGAGGAAAAATACGGCCAGCTCAACGCGGCATCGGCCGACGAGGCGGAATAAGGACATGCAGGAATGCGGCGCCCCCTAGATTTCATGCGCCGCTTGCGGCCGGCCGAGCATTGCGGCCTGCCGCCTCAGAAGAAGCCGCGATACGGAATGGTTCGCGGCGCTTTTCTTGCCGTGGTGGCGACGCTCACAGCCTCGGCGCTGGCCGGAGCGCCGCAACCGGCGGGGCTTGCTACCAGCCGCACCGATCTGACGCCGAAGGATCTGGCGCGCGTCATCGCCATTACCAGGCCGACCAGCGATTTCTCCAAGCCCGAGCAATTCGAGCTAATGCAGGGCGGCGCCGGCACCTCGAAGAAGGACGTCAACAAGGACGCCTTCTCGCAATCCTCTGCCAACATCAGCTTCGAGGAAGAGGGCACCTTCAAGCTCGGCAACGCCATCTTCCGCAAGAACTGGGTGTCCTCGCCATCCTCGACACAGGCCTCGGATGGGCTCGGTCCGCTGTTCAATGAGCGCGCCTGCCAGAACTGTCATCTGAAGGACGGCCGCGGCCATCCGCCCGAAGGCGACAGCGGCACCACCTCGATGTTCCTGCGCCTGGCAAGGCAAGCCAGTACCGAGGAGGAGGAAGCCGCGCTCGCCGATCACAAGGTGCTCAACTTCCCCGACCCGGTCTATGGCACGCAATTGCAGGAATTGGCGGTACCCGGCCTGCAGGGCGAGGGCAGGATGCATGTCGACTATCAGGACGAGAAGGTGAAATTGGCGGATGGCAGCACGGTGTCGCTGCGCAAGCCGAGCTATTCGGTCGAGGGTCTTGCCTACGGGCCGCTCGACCCGCACACCACGCTGTCGCCGCGCATGACGCCGCCGATGATCGGCCTTGGCCTGGTCGAGCAGATCGCTCCGGCCGACATCCTTGCCCATGCCGATCCCGCCGACCGCGATGGCAACGGCATTTCCGGCAGGCCCAATATAATTCGCGACGGCAGCAGCGGTGAACTGACGCTCGGCCGTTTCGGCTGGAAGGCGCAGGCGGCATCGATCCGCCAGCAATCGGCGGATGCTTTTGCCGGCGATATCGGCATTTCGACGCCTGAGGTGCCGAGGCACTGGGGCGATTGCAGCGCCGCAGAAAAGACCTGCCTTGCCCTACCCAACGGTGTTCAGGAGCGCCTCGGTCCGGTCGAAGCGCCGCCGCCGGTCATGGACCTCGTGACCTTCTATTCGGAAAACCTTGCCGTGCCGGCTCGGCGCGATCTCGATAGACCGGACGTGCTCGCCGGCAAAAAACTGTTCTACGATATGGGCTGCATCTCTTGCCATGCGCCGAAATTCGTCACCCGTCGCGGCACCCCGAACAAAGCGCAGGCCTTCCAGCTGATCTGGCCGTATTCCGATTTCCTGCTGCACGACATGGGACCCGGCCTTGCCGATGGACAGGCGGTGGGCGAGGCCACGGGAAGCGAATGGCGCACGCCGCCGCTGTGGGGCATCGGGCTCACCCAGACCGTCAGCGGCAACACCTTCTTCCTGCATGACGGGCGCGCACGCAGCCTGGCCGAGGCAATCCTGTGGCATGGCGGCGAGGGCCAGAAGGCGCGTGACCGCTTTGCCGCTGCCAATGCGGCCGAGCGCGCCGCGCTGATCAAGTTTCTGGAGTCGCTCTGATGCGGAAGCGTCTTGCACTCGCGCTGATGCTGGTCCTCGCCGATGCGCTGCCGGCATCCGCCGCAGTAAAGGCTTCGGATGTGATCCAGCGGGCGATCGACGGCTTCGTCCGCCCGGCCTATGCCAGGCTGCATGACCACGCGGACAGCTTGGCCAAGACCATGCACGCGCTTTGCCAGGCGCCTTCGCAAGATACTCTCGATGCGGCACGCGCCGAATTCTCAGGCGTCGTGGATGCCTGGTCGGTGGTGGAAATCATCCGTTTCGGGCCGATCGCCGAAAACAACCGGCTTGAGCGCATGCTGTTTTGGCCGGACCGCAAGAGCATCGGCCTGAAGCAGGTGCAGGCAGCACTGGCCGGCAAGGATCCGGCGGCCGCCAATCCGGCCCAACTGGCGACAAAGAGTGTCGCCATGCAAGGGCTCGGCGCATTGGAGTTCGTGCTCTACGGCGATGGCGCCGGTCAATTGGCCGGCAAGGGCGACGCCTATCGCTGCGCCTATGGTGCAGCCATTGCCGGCAATGTCGAGACGATTGCCGGCGAGGTCGGCGAGGCCTGGAACAAGCCTAACGGCTTTGCCGCGCTCTGGGCCAATCCCGGTCCGCAGAACGCGCTCTATCACGACGGAACTGAAGCGGTGACCGAACTGGTCGGCGTCTTCATCAACGAGTTGGAAATGGTTCGCGACGTGCGCCTGAAAGGCTTCCTGGGCGCCAAGCCGGAGGCCGACAAACCGAAACAGGCGATTTATTGGCGCTCGCAAAACACCGCCCGCTCGCTGACCGGGAATCTGGCGGGCATGGACGCCCTGTTCCAGGCGTCGCAGCTTGGCGACGCGCTGCCGGCCGATGCGCGCTGGATGGCGGAATCGGTCCACATCCAGCTCACCAACGGGATCGAGGCGGCCAAGGCGATCAGGGGTCCGATCGACAAGGCACTTGTCGATCCGGCGCAGCGCCGCAAGCTCGACTATTTCTCGCTGGTGACATCCAGCCTGACGACCCTGATCGGCACCAGGCTGACCGCCGAATTCGGCCTGACCGCCGGGTTCTCGTCACTGGATGGCGACTGACCATGAGGACGCCGCTGATCGATCGGCGCGATTTCCTGAGGGCCGCAGGCGCTGGTTTCGTAGCGGCGATGGCGCCGTCGGCCTGGGCAAAGACACTCGACGCCGACGCGGTCTTCGCCACCGCTTTCGTCAAGCGCGACGGCAGCTATGGCGCGGCCGTCCTGTCCGAGGCCGGCAAGTTGTTGCACACGATCGATCTGCCCGATCGGGGCCACGACGTTACTTTCGACCCGGTGTCGAAGCGTTCGGTGGTGTTTGCCAGGCAGCCGGGCACCTTTGCTGTCGTCTTCGACCATACCGGCCGCGATGAACCGCAGACCATTGCCAGCGTTGCCGGCCGACATTTCTTCGGCCATGGCGTGTTTTCGGCCGACGGCACGCTGCTCTACGCCACCGAGAACGATTTCGACAATGCCGCCGGCGTGGTCGGCGTCTATGACGCGCATGCGAAATTCAAGCGCATCGGCGAGTTCCCGACCTACGGCATGGGCCCACACGAGCTTTTGCTGCTTTCCAATGGCAGGACGATTGCTGTGGCTAATGGCGGCATCGAGACGCATCCGGCTTATGGCCGCGCAGAGCTCAATATCGCAACGATGAAGCCGTCCTATGTTCTGGTCGACCGCCTTACCGGCGATCTCACCGAAAAGCACGAATTGCCGCCGGCGCTGCACCAACTGTCGATCCGCCATATGGATGCCGACCGGTCCGGCACCGTCTGGTTCGGCTGTCAATACAGGGGGCCGGGTACCGATCGTCCCCCGCTGGTCGGCCGCGCGCCGCGCGGCAAGGACTTGCAATTGCTCGACATGTCGCAAGACGTGCTCTCCGGCTTCAGGAACTATATCGGCTCGGTCGCCGCCAACCCTGCCGCCGGCACCATCGCCGTGTCTTCGCCTGAGGGGAATTCGCTTGCCGTGATCGACACCGCCAGCAGCCGCATCGTCGCTACCAAGGCGCTGGTCGAGGTCTGTGGCGTGGCGCCCGATGGGAAAAGCTTCATGGCGACGACGGGCGCCGGCGAAATTGTCGAGGGCGGTGGCACGATCCGGTCCGAGCCGGACTATGTCTGGGACAATCACGTGCTGCGTATCGAGCAGATCGGCTAATCCTGGCAACGGTTTGTGGCAGTTGCGTTCGTCGAAACTTACCTTCTTGGACCCACACTCCAAGCAACTCGCCTGAAGATTTGTGGATATTCCCCTTGCGGGGATCAGCCCTGGCGGGCAGAGGGAGGCTGCTTTCGAAACTGTCTCAACCGGGCGCTTCATGAAGTTGCTTGCCATCGACTGTGCCGCCAATCTCTGCGCCGCCTGCGTCTACGACGCGGCGGCCGGGAAAGAACTCGGCCGTTCGGTGCTCGATCTCGGCAAGGGTCATGCCGAGCATCTGATGGGTGTCATCGAAGGGGCGTTGAAGGCGGCCGGAACGGACTTTACCGGCCTCGGCGCCATTGCCGTTGCGACCGGTCCGGGCTCCTTCACCGGTCTGCGCGTCGGCGTCTCGGCGGCGCGCGGCTTGGCGCTGGCGCTGAAAATCCCCGCGATCGGCGTGACGACTCTGGAAGCACTGGCGGCAGAGGCCGCAGCGATATTTCCCCGCCGTGCCGTTCTCGCCGCGCTCGATGCAGGGCCCGAGGAAATCCATGCGACACTTTACGATGAAGCATCCGTTTTGATTTACGGTCCCTCGGTGACCACGCTTTCGCAAGCCGCCGCCATCGCGGTTGACAGCTCCGCGGTTCTTGCCGGCACCGCGACATCGCAAATTGCCGCCTCGGTCGGGCGCGCTTTTGATACAGGCCCGATCGGGGCCACCGCCGACATCGCCGTCTATGCCCGGCTGGCTGCGGCCAAAGGTGCCGGTAAACACGGCGAGGGCGAAAAGCCGAAACCGCTCTATCTGCGCGGCGCCGACGCCAAGCCGCAGGCCGGCTTTGTTTTGTCGAGGCAAAAAAACTGATGCGCATTCCGTTCCTCCAGCCGCGCCGCAGGGACTATGCGCTCGAGCCGCTGACAATTGCCGACAGCGCGGCCATGTCGGTGCTGCATCGCGAGGATTTCGCGCGGCCGTGGACCGACGACGAATTCGCCGCACTGCTCGAGCAGGACACCGTGTTCGGCTATGCCGCGCGCGAGACCGGACAGGGCGCCAAGCCGCCGGTCGGCTTCGTGCTGGCGCGGCTGGCGGCCGGCGAGGGGGAGGTCCTGACGGTCGCGGTGGCACGCTCGCATCGGCGCCGGGGGCTCGGCTGGCAATTGATGGATGCGGTGCTGCGCGAATTGCACGCACAGCGCGCCGAGGCACTTTTCCTCGAGGTCGACGAGACCAACGTCGCTGCGATCGCGCTCTATCGGCGGCTTGGCTTCCGCGAGGTCGGCAAGCGCGCCAACTATTACAAATCGCCGGAACACGGCCCGACCGGCGCGCTTGTCATGCGCCGCGATCTTCGCTAGCCAAACGCCGGGGTGGTGCGGATGATCGGAAAAATCAGGATTTTCCTGGCGCTGGGGCTGGTTGTCGTCGGCTCATTGGTGCTTGTGCCGCTGCAGGTCCTGTCGATGAGGACCGGGCTCTGGCGCGAGACCTTCATCCTGAAGATCTGGCACAGGATGATCGTCAGGGCGCTGGGGCTGCGCATCCATGTCAAGGGGGCGCTGTCCGGCCAGCGCCCATTGCTGATTGCCGCCAACCACATCTCCTGGACCGACATCATGGTACTGGGGTCGATGGTCGACGTGACGTTCATCGCCAGGGCCGACATGGCCGGCTGGCCGTTGATCGGCATGCTGTCGAAGCTGCAGCGCACTGTCTTCATCGAACGTGAGCGCAAACGTTCGTCGGGCGACCAGGCGAGCGAGATCGCCGGCCGCATGGCCAGGGGCGACGCCATGGTGCTGTTTGCCGAAGGCTCGACCGGCGACGGCAACATGATCCTGCCGTTCAAGAGTACGCTGTTCGGCGCCGCTACAATGGCGATTGCGGAAGGGGCGGCCGAACAGGTCTTCATCCAGCCGGTGGCGATCGTCTATACGCGCCTGCATGGCGTGCCGCTCGGCCGCCGGCATCGGCCGGTTGCCGCCTGGATCGGCGATGAAGAGCTGATGCCGCATCTGAAGGTGCTGATGGCCGAGGGCGCCCTCGACGTCGAGGTGCATTTTGGCGAGGCGATTGCTTTCTCCAAGGGCTCCAGCCGCAAGGAAACGGCAAAGCAGATGGAACGCCAGGTGCGCGAGATGGTACAGGCGGCTCTCGCCGAACCGCGCCCAAGCCGGTAAGCCGCGCAGGTTCCGGCCAGATTCGTCTGTTTTTTGTCAGGGAAAGGCGCTAGAAGCCGCGAAATGGAATTGAACACGATAGAACGCGACGACATCGGCGCTGCCGCCGAAAACCTAGTCGTTCTGCCTGCCGCGACCAGAAAGGTCTTCGTCAAGACCTATGGCTGCCAGATGAACGTCTACGATTCGCAGCGCATGACCGATGCGCTGGCGGCCGACGGCTATGCCGCGACAGACGTTATCGGCGAGGCCGATCTGGTGCTGCTCAACACCTGCCACATCCGCGAGAAAGCGGCGGAAAAAGTCTATTCGGAACTTGGGCGCATCCGTGAGTTGAAGGCGGAACGTGCTAAGGCCGGGCGCGAAATGCTGGTCGGCGTCGCCGGCTGCGTGGCGCAGGCCGAGGGTGCCGAGATCATCCGCCGCTCGCCGGCCGTCGATCTGGTCATCGGCCCGCAGACCTACCACCGGCTGCCCGGTGTGCTGGCGAGGGCGCGGAGCGGCGAAAAGATCGTCGAGACCGACTATGCCGTCGAGGACAAGTTCGAGCATCTGCCGCAGCCGAAGCGCGCCGAACTGATCAGGCGCGGCGTGACGGCGTTCTTGACCGTTCAGGAAGGCTGCGACAAGTTCTGCACCTTCTGTGTCGTGCCCTACACACGCGGCTCGGAAGTCTCGCGGCCGGTGGCACAGATCGTCGCCGAGGCCGAGCGCCTGGCGGATGCCGGCGTGCGCGAGGTGACGCTGCTCGGCCAGAACGTCAATGCCTGGCATGGAAGAGGTGAAAACGGCGCAGAATGGGGCCTTGGCCGGCTGCTGTTCAGGCTGGCCGAGATTCCGGGCCTGGCGCGTCTGCGTTACACAACCAGTCATCCGCGCGACATGGACGATGAATTGATCGCCGCCCATCGTGATTTGCCTACGCTGATGCCCTATCTACATTTACCGGTGCAATCCGGCTCCGACCGCATACTCAAGGCGATGAACCGCAGACATATGGCCAAGGACTATCTGACGTTGATCGACCGCATCCGTGCCGCACGGAACGACATTGCGCTGTCGGGCGATTTTATCGTCGGCTTTCCCGGCGAGACGGAAGCCGATTTCGAGGCGACCATGCAGTTGGTCCAAGACGTCAACTATGCCTCGGCCTTTTCGTTCAAATATTCGCTGCGCCCCGGCACGCCGGGCGCCGAGATGAGTGATCACGTGCCGGAGGCCGTCAAGGACGAGCGCCTGCAGCGGCTGCAGGCGCTACTGCTGAAACAGCAGCAGGATTTCGGCGCAAGCCTGATCGGCAGGACCATCGACACGCTGATCGAAAAGCCGGGCCGCCAGGCCGGTCAGAAGGTTGGCCGCTCGCCCTGGCTGCAGCCGGTTATTGTTGATGAAATGGCCGGCGAAATCGGTGACATTATCCAGGTACGAATCACGAAGACGGGCTACAACAGCCTGTTCGCCGAATTGGCCTGAAGGTCTCGGCAGATGAGGAGAGACGGTTGAGCGCTGCTGAAGTGAAGAACCTGCCCCAGAACCTACCCTCGGGGGCCTCGGATATGGCGCACATCGTACTGACTTTCGACAACAACAAGCTTGCCAGCGCCCTTTACGGCCAATTCGACGAGAATCTGGCCAGACTCGAGCAGAAGCTCGGCGTCGACATCCGCTCGCGCGGCAATCAATTGACCATCAAAGGCTCTTCCTCGGCGGCCGAGCAGGCACGCCGCGCCTTGGACAATCTTTACGGAATTCTGCAGAAAGGCACCGATATCGGCCAGTCCGATGTCGACGGCGCTGTGCGCATGGCGATCGCCGCCGACGACCAACTGACGCTGCCGACACTGGAGCGCAAGGGCAAGGTGTCTGCCGCCCAGATATCGACGCGCAAGAAGACGATCTATGCCCGCTCGCTGAACCAGGACGCCTATATGCGCGCGCTGGAGCGGTCGGAACTCGTCTTCGGCATCGGCCCGGCCGGCACCGGAAAGACCTATCTGGCGGTGGCACATGCGGCAATGCTGCTCGAACGCGGCATGGTCGAACGCATCGTGCTGTCGCGCCCCGCGGTCGAGGCCGGCGAACGGCTTGGCTTTCTGCCGGGTGACATGAAGGAGAAGGTCGATCCTTATCTGCGGCCGCTCTATGACGCGCTCTACGACATGATGCCGGCCGACAAGGTCGAGCGGGCGATTGCCGCCGAGGTCATCGAGATCGCGCCGCTGGCGTTCATGCGCGGCCGTACGCTGGCGCACGCTGCCGTCATCCTCGACGAGGCGCAGAACACCACGCCCATGCAGATGAAGATGTTCCTGACCCGGCTCGGCGAGAACTCGCGCATGATCGTCACCGGCGATCCGACCCAGATCGATCTGCCGCCAAACACCAAGTCCGGCCTGGTCGAGGCGCTGAGAATCCTCGACGGCGTCACCGGCATGGTGACGGTCCGCTTCAACGAAGGCGACGTCGTCAGGCATCCGCTGGTCGCCGAGATCGTCAAGGCCTACGACCGCGACGGCAAGCTGGCCAGGGGCTTGGGTGTCGAAGGCTGATATGATTATGCGGCCGCATGGCTGAGGAGCAAAAGGCGGGGGGGCCGCTTCCCGTCGAGATCGATATCGCGATCGAGGCCGGAGATTGGCCCGCCGAGACGACGCTGACGCGGCTGGTCGACCATGCCGTCTCGGCCGCCTTTGCCGAAACCGGTGCGGACGGGCGTTCCGAGCTCAGCATCCTCTTTTCCGACGATGCCCATATCCGCACGCTCAATGCCGGCTGGCGCGGCAAGGACAAGCCGACCAACGTCCTGTCTTTTCCGGCTTTTCCGTTTGCCCGGGGCGGGCCGCTGCCGCCGATGCTCGGCGATATCGTGCTGGCCGCCGAGACGGTCGCGCGCGAGGCGGCACTGGAAGACAAGCCGGTCGAGGACCATATCTCCCATCTCGTTATCCATGGCCTGCTGCATTTGCTGGGCTACGATCACGAAACCGACGCCGAAGCGGAACTGATGGAAGCGACAGAGCGCGCAGCACTTGCGAGGCTTGCCATTCCCGATCCCTACACGTAATTACAAAAGATCAATTGACCGGACGATGATGAACGACAAACCAGAGACTGCCGCCCGCCCCGATGCCGGCAGTGCGATCAAGCCTTCCGAAACGACGGAAGAGGGCTCGAGTCCGAGTACCACGACCGGCAGCTTCGCCAGCGAGGCATCGCCTGCCGGTCCTTCCCTGTTCGATCGCGTGCTCGGGCTTTTCAGGCACCGCAACGGCACCAGCCTGCGCGAGGAGATTGCCGGTGCGCTTGCCGAAACGGCGAGCGATGCGGAATCCTTCTCGCCCGGCGAACGCGCCATGCTCAACAATATCCTGCGTCTGCGCGAAGTGCGCGTCGAGGACGTCATGGTGCCGCGCGCCGACATCGAGGCGGTCGAGATCACCACGAAGCTGGGTGATCTTCTGGGGCTCTTCGAACAGTCCGGCCATTCCCGCATGCCGGTCTATTCGGAGACGCTCGACGACCCGCGCGGCATGGTCCATATCCGCGACGTGCTGGCGCACATCACCAAGGTCGCCCGCGTCCGAAAGGGCAGGACGACCAGGAAAACCGCGGTCGCAACGGTTCTCGATCTCGCCCAGGTCGATCTGGCGCGCACCATCGGCGATCTCAACCTGATCCGACCGGTGCTGTTCGTGCCGCCGTCGATGCTCGCCTCCGACCTGATGGGGCGGATGCAGACGACGCGCACCCAGATGGCGCTGGTCATCGACGAATATGGCGGCACCGACGGCCTCGTCTCGCTCGAGGATATCGTCGAGATGGTGGTCGGCGACATCGAGGACGAGCACGACGACGACGAGCCGATGATCACCCAGGCCGGCGAAGGCGTCTTCATCGTCGACGGCAAGGCCGAGATCGACGATGTCGCCAAGATGATCGGCGAGGATTTCGCCGCCGGCGAGCACGGCGAATATGTCGACACGATCGGCGGCATGATCTTCAACACGCTTGGCCGGGTGCCGGCGCGCGGCGAAGTGGTGCAGGCCATACCCGGCTTCGAGTTCCATGTGCTCGACGCCGACCCACGCCGCGTCAAGCGCGTGCGCATAGTCGAAACCCTGAAGGGCGAGCGCCGCCGCCGCGCCGCCCGCACCGAGCAGGCTTGAAAGACGCGGCTCGCCCGATGCCGATTGAGGACCCGTTCAAGCACTCGACACTGGGCTCCGGCGTCTTCTACCAGGATCCGCGGGCCGCATTGACATGGCTTGAAAAGGCTTTCGGCTTCGAGCCGAGCATGGTGGTCAGCGATACCGATGGCAGGCTCGTCCATTCCGAGATGCGGTTCGGCGACGGCTATATCATCATCGATTCCGAATGGGCCGACCATATAGCCAGCCCGGCTTCAGTTGCAGGCAAGAACACGCAGTCGGTCTATGCGTGCCTCAAGGACGGGATAGATGCCCACTGTGATCGTGCAAGGGCGGCGGGAGCCGAGATCGTCGAGGAGCCTGCCGACCAGTTCTACTGTGAACGGCAGTACAGGGCGCGCGATCCTGAAGGCCATGTCTGGACCTTTTCCCAGACTGTCCGCTCCGTCCCACGCGAAGAGGCTGAGCGGCTGGGCGGACTGAAGATCGAAGGCTGGCATCGATAGCTATGAGCGGACTTGTTCGCTCTTATCCGGTTTGGAGCCAAGGCCGCGGCCTGATAAATCTTGCTTCCTGATTCGCACGACTCGGAAGCATAGATGGAGCGCCAGGCCGGCCGGATAATTCTGCTTTGGGGCTGGCGGCGCGCGCTGGTGGCGTTTCTTGCCGGCGCGCTGGCGGTTCTCGCTCAGGCGCCTTACGATTTCTTCGCCGTCTGTTTCGTTTCGTTCCCGCTGCTGGTGTGGCTTCTCGATGGCGCGACCGGCGAAGCCTCGGACGGTTTTCTGCGACGCTTGCTGCCGGCTTTCGCCATCGGCTGGTGGTTCGGTTTCGGCTACTTTCTTGCCGGTCTGTGGTGGGTTGGCTCGGCGCTTCTGGTCGAGGCCGACAGCTTCGCCTGGGCCTTGCCGTTCGCGGTGGTTGGCATCCCCCTCGCGCTGGCCTTCTTCTATGGCTTCGCCGCCGTGGTTGCCCGGCTGTTGTGGAGCAATGACATCGGCCGCATCGCCGCGCTCGCCTTCGGCTTTGCGCTGGCGGAATGGTTGCGCGGCTTCCTGTTCACCGGCTTTCCCTGGAATGCCGTCGGCTATGCGGCGATGCCGGTGCCTTTGCTGATGCAGAGCGTGTCGGTGACCGGCATGATCGGCATGAATGCGCTTGCAGTCTTCGTCTTTGCACTGCCGGCCCTGCTTGCGGCGCGCCGGCATCTTCGCCTCGGCGTGGCATTGCTTGTCGTTCTGGTCGTTGCCCATGCCGGCTTCGGCTATATCAGGCTCGCCGCCCCCGAAAAGCCGGCCGCCCGCAGCCTCGACGTCCGTATCGTGCAGCCTGCCGTCGACCTCACGGAAAAATGGGATGCCTCGGTGCGTGACCGCATCTTCGCCACCATGATGGGGCTTTCGGCCAAAGCGCCGGAACCCGGCCATGACAGGCCGCAGTTGATCCTGTGGCCGGAGACCTCCGTGCCGTTTCTGTTCACCGAACGTCCGGATGCCTTGCCTGCCATCGGAGAGATGCTCGGCGATGGCCAGATGCTGGTCGCCGGCGTCGTTCGCGAGGAAGGCGGCTCGGCGACCGGAAGCCGTTACTACAACTCGGTCGTGGCGATCGACGAAAGGGGCGAAATCGTCGATGCCGTCGACAAGGTTCATCTGGTACCGTTTGGTGAATACCTGCCTTTCGCCGATCTGCTCGGCCGCTTTGGGCTTGAGCAGCTTGTCGCCGGCCCAATGACCTTCGCGGCCGGCAATGAGCGGCACCCGATCACGCTGCCCGGCGGCATCCGGGCGCTGCCGTTTATTTGCTATGAGGTCATCTTTCCCGATCTGGTCGCGGTTGACGCCACGTCAGCCGAGCTTATTGTGAACGTCACCAATGACGCCTGGTTCGGCGACACGCCAGGGCCGTACCAGCACTTCAGGCAGGCGCAGATCCGGGCGGTGGAGAATGGGGTGCCCCTGTTGCGCGCGGCCAATAACGGCATTTCGGCCGTTGTCGACCCGCGAGGACGCATCGTCGACGCGCTGGCTATCGACGCACGCGGCGCCATCGATGTGCGTGTGCCGATCTCCAACCAAGCCATCGTTTCCTCCGGCCAACGACGCATTAACGGAATGCTGATCATGTTTTTGCTTGCCGTTGCGGCATGCATTTTGAACGTAAGGCAAAGGCTACGGGCGAATTGACAGCCGACACATTAGAAACTCATACTGTAAGCGCCTGAAAATTCTCGAAGTCGATAAGGTCGTTCTGTTGGGGCACGGGCCGCGGCGTCGTTTGGGCAGCAAAATAGAAAAAGCCGGAAAAATTCGGCGAGGAAAAAATGACAGAAGAAAACAAGAAAAAGCCGAATCCGATCGACATCCACGTCGGAAGCCGCATCCGGCTTCGCCGCAATATGCTGGGAATGAGTCAGGAAAAACTGGGCGAAAACCTCGGCATAACGTTCCAGCAGATCCAAAAGTACGAAAAAGGCACCAATCGCGTCGGCGCCAGTCGTTTGCAGGCAATCGCCTCGATACTCGGCGTTCCCGTCGCCTTCTTTTTCGAGGATGCGCCCGGTCAGGAGGCCGTGGGCAACCGTGGATTTGCCGAGGATGCGTCGATGACCTCCGCCGTCGAATTCTGCGGCAGCCCGGAAGGCCTCCAGCTGAACCGCGCCTTCGTCAAGATCGCCGACGTGAAAGTGCGTCGCAAGATCATCGAGCTTGTGAAATCGCTCTCCGTCGACGAGGTCGATTGACTGGCCGTAGCCGGGCATGCAATTTCTCGTGGCTGAGTGCACCGTGGGATGTGCATTCCGCAGATGCGCCGACGCGCGGATCGATTTTGCTCGACATGCTTCCACGAAACCGTTCTCTTCAGCCTGTGAGTGCAAGAGATGAGGGTAGTGCGCCCTGCCGCCGTCTTCTGGACGCAAAGATAATAACGTCAAAATTCATGCTAGAACGGCTGCACGACTTGACGAGCGGCGCCCGGCACCGTTAACAACTGGCGCGCCAAAATCGGCGGCCTGCCGATATTTTTTCAAGAGGGGACACCCGTGACGCGGCACAATTATTTCTTCACCTCGGAATCCGTTGCCGAGGGCCATCCCGACAAGGTCTGCGATCGTATCTCCGACGAGATTGTCGATCTCGTCTACCGCGAGGCCAGAAAGACCGGCATGGACCCGTGGAAAGTCCGCGTCGCCTGCGAGACGCTCGCGACGACCAATCGCGTTGTCATCGCCGGTGAAGTGCGCGTCCCCGAGACGCTGCTCAAGAAGGACAAGGAGGGCAACGTCCTGAAGGATGCGGCCGGCCATCCGATTGTCAACCCGGCCAAGTTCAAGTCGGTCGCACGCAAGGCAATCCGCGAAATCGGCTACGAGCAGGCCGGCTTCCACTGGAAGACGGCCAAGATCGAGGTCCTGCTGCACGGCCAATCGCCGGATATCGGCCAAGGCGTCGACAACGCTTCCGACCGGCAAGGCGAGGAAGGAGCCGGCGATCAGGGCATCATGTTTGGCTATGCCTGCCGCGAAACGCCGGACCTGATGCCGGCGCCGATCTATTACAGCCACAAGATACTCGAATTGCTGGCCGCTGCGCGCCATGAGGGCAGCGGTGATGCCGGCAGGCTCGGGCCGGATGCCAAGAGCCAGGTGACAGTCCGCTATGTCGACGGCAAAGCGGCGGAAGTGACGCAGATCGTGCTGTCGACCCAACATCTCGATGAGACGTGGGATTCGAAGAAGGTGCGCAACGTCGTCGAGCCCTATATCCGCGAAGCACTAGGCGACCTGAAGATCGCCGACAATTGCAATTGGTACATCAACCCGACTGGCAAGTTCGTCATCGGCGGACCTGACGGCGACGCCGGCCTGACCGGCCGCAAGATCATCGTCGACACCTATGGTGGGGCTGCGCCCCATGGCGGCGGCGCCTTCTCCGGCAAGGACACCACCAAGGTCGACCGCTCGGCCGCCTATGCGGCGCGCTATCTCGCCAAGAACGTGGTTGCCGCGAAGCTTGCCGATCGCTGCACTATCCAGCTTTCCTATGCGATCGGTGTCGCCCAGCCGCTGTCGATCTACGTCGACCTCCACGGCACCGGCAAGGTCGACGAGGCAAAGCTCGAGCGTGCACTGCGCACTGTGATGGACCTATCGCCGTCCGGCATCCGCCGCCACCTCGATCTCAACAAGCCGATCTATGCCAAGACGTCGTCCTACGGCCATTTTGGCCGCAAGGCCGGCCGCGACGGATCCTTCTCCTGGGAGAAGACCGATCTCGCCAAGGCGCTCAAGGACGCTCTCGCCGAACCGGTCGCCGAAGCAGTCGCCGCCTAACAACGGCGCCTATGGACCCGAAGGACCGGCCAAGCCGTGCGACCGAGGCGTTTTTCGGTCGCCGGCGCGGCAAGACCATCCGACCGCAGCAGGCGGCGGCGCTGGAGAGCGGCTTCGCCGCCTACAGGCTCGATCTGACGGTTGAACCGCCGGCCGATCTGCGCAGCCTTTTCGAAGCCGAAGTTTCCGCTGTCCAGCTCGAAATCGGTTTTGGCGGCGGCGAACATCTTCTGCACCGTGCCACGGCCAGCCAGGCGACCGGCTTTATCGGCGTCGAGCCTTTCGTCAACGGCATGGCCAAGATGATGATGGCGGTCCGGGAGCGGCCGCTTGCTAATCTGCGCGTCTATGACGACGACGCCACACGCCTGCTTGACTGGCTGCCGCAGGCTTCGCTTGACGGCATCGACCTTCTCTACCCGGATCCGTGGCCGAAGAAGAAGCACTGGAAGCGGCGCTTCGTCAGCCCGGTCAATCTCGACCGCTTCGCGCGCGTCTTGAAGCACGGCGGAAAGTTCCACTTTGCGTCAGACATCGACAGCTATGTGAACTGGACGCTGCTGCATTGCCGGGCGCATGGCGCCTTCACGTGGCAGGCAAACGAAGCAGCCGACTGGCGTCGGCCCTATGATGGCTGGCCGGGGACGCGCTATGAGGCCAAGGCCATTCGCGAGGGCCGACGGCCCGCCTATCTCACCTTTGTGCGGAAATAGCAGGAAGTCCGAGCTGAGCGGCCGAAGGCTCTCCTGTTCACTTGGCTTAGAAGCGGCGGATTTTATCGAAGGCTGCCGGCTCCATGCCCAGATTGCGCAGATCATTCGCACGCGGCTTGCGACCGTTTTCCACAGCACGCGACGCTGCTACGGCGCTGCCAAACACGCTAAAAAAGTCGCCTATGGCTGAAAAAAATCCACGATTGTTCATGATCGGATCCTTCCGAGCGTAGTGAGCGCTCCAATTGCGCAATGCAACATAGATAGTCGTGCGTTGCCGGTGCTCAAAGGAGGATTACTGCATGGGCGCCATGCATTTGGCGCAGCGCTGCGGACTCGGAGCCTTGCCGTCATGCACGACGGGCTTGAAACGACGGCCACGATCGTCTATATCAGCTTCAAATTCTTGGTCGGTATGACGAAGAGTGGGTCCACCCGGTCCCGCTCTTTTTTATTACCTGCCGGCCAAGCAGGAATCGAACGACAGGGACCGAATGACAGTGACGGCAAGCGAAGGCGACGACCGCATCATCCGCGAAAGCGGCATCGATGCGCGCATCGCGCTGATCGTTCAGCCGGTACTGCGCGCCATCGGTTTCCGCTTGGTACGTGTGCATCTGTCGGGCCAGAACGGGCTGACGCTGCAGATCATGGCCGAGCGCGAGGACGGCACGATGACTGTCGAGGATTGTGAAGAGGTCAGCCGGGCAGTATCGCCGGCGCTCGATGTCGATGATCCGATCGAGAAGGCTTATCATCTCGAAGTGTCGTCGCCGGGCATCGACAGGCCGCTGGTCCGCAAATCGGACTTTGCAGCCTGGACCGGCCATCTGGTGAAGATGGAAACGTCGGTTCTCGTCGCCGACCGCAAGCGCTTCAAGGGCAAGATCGCCGAAAGCGACGCGGACGGTGTGCTGATCGAGCGCGACAAGGCCGCTTACGGCGAGGAGCCGACGGTGCGTGTTCCCTACGATGCGATTGCCGAAGCGCGGCTGGTTCTGACCGATGATCTTATCCGCGATGCGCTGTCGAAGGATAACCGGGCGCGCAAGGAAGCCAGAAAACGCCGCGGCGAACCCGAAGACGCACCAGAGGGTGCGGAAGACGAAACCGAACAGGAAATGTGATTGGGCTGCCGGCCGTAAGGTCGGCAACAAGCTCGGGAGAAAGAAGATGGTTGTAAGCGCCAACAGGCTTGAACTGCTGCAGATCGCCGATGCGGTCGCGCGTGAAAAGTCGATCGACAAGTCGATCGTCATCGCCGCTATGGCCGATGCGATCCAGAAGGCCGCGCGCTCGCGCTACGGCCAGGAAACCAATATCCGGGCCGATATCAATCCGAATACCGGCGAGATGAAGCTGCAGCGGCTGATGGAAGTGGTCGAGAAGGTCGACGACTACGCGACGCAGATTGCCATTTCCTCGGCGCGCGAGCGCAATCCGGACGCCCAGCTCGGCGATTTCATCGCCGAACAGCTGCCGCCGATGGATTTCGGCCGCATCGCCGCCCAGTCGGCCAAGCAGGTCATCGTGCAGAAGGTGCGCGAGGCCGAGCGCGACCGGCAATATGACGAGTACAAGGACCGTATCGGCGAGATCGTCAACGGCACCGTCAAGCGTGTCGAATACGGCAACGTCATCGTCGATCTCGGCCGCGGCGAGGCGATTATCCGCCGGGACGAGCTGATCCCGCGCGAAAACTATAAATATGGCGATCGCGTCCGCGCCTACGTCTATGACGTGCGCCGCGAACAACGCGGCCCGCAGATATTCCTGTCGCGCACCCATCCGCAGTTCATGGCGAAACTGTTCACCATGGAAGTGCCGGAAATCTACGACGGTATCATCGAGATCAAGTCGGTCGCCCGCGATCCGGGTTCGCGCGCCAAGATCGCTGTCATCTCCCGTGACAGCTCCATCGATCCGGTCGGTGCCTGCGTCGGCATGCGCGGCAGCCGCGTCCAGGCGGTCGTCGGCGAATTGCAGGGCGAGAAGATCGACATCATTCCGTGGTCGCCCTCGGCCGCGTCCTTCATCGTCAATGCATTGCAGCCGGCGGAAGTCGCCAAGGTCGTGCTCGACGAGGATGCCGAGCGCATCGAGGTCGTCGTCCCCGACGACCAGCTGTCGCTGGCCATCGGTCGCCGCGGCCAGAACGTCCGTCTTGCCTCGCAGCTCACCGGCTGGGATATCGACATCCTGACCGAGCAGGAAGAGAGCGAACGGCGCCAGAAGGAATTCGTTGAACGGTCGTCGCTGTTCATGGAAGCCCTCGACGTCGACGAGATGGTCGGCCAGGTGCTCGCTTCCGAAGGCTTCACCAGCGTCGAGGAGGTCGCGTATGTCGATTCCGGCGAAATCGCGTCGATCGACGGCTTCGACGAGGACACGGCTTCGGAGATCCAGACCCGCGCCCGCGAATATCTGGAGAAGATCGAAGCCGAGCATGACGAGAAGCGCAAGGCGCTCGGCGTTGAGGACGAGCTGCGCGAGATTCCCGGCATCACCACCGCCATGATGGTGACGCTCGGCGAGGACGGCGTGAAGACGATCGAGGATTTCGCCGGCTACGCCGCCGACGACCTGACCGGCTGGAAGGAACGCAAGGACGGCGAGACGAAGGTATTCCCGGGTGTGCTCGCCAACCACGGCGTGTCGCGCGCCGATGCCGAGCAAATGGTCTTGGCCGCTCGCCTGAAGGCTGGCTGGATCACCGAAGACGAGCTTGCCGCCGAGGGCGTGCCGGCTGACGAAACCGTCGGTGCGTGAGGTGAAACCGCATCGCACCGAACCCGCCCTTGGACGAGATGAACGATCGCACCTGCATCGTCACCCGCAGGCAAGCCGAACCGGATGAGCTGATCCGTTTCGTCGTCGGCCCGGATTCGGCCGTCGTTCCGGACATCAAGAGAAACCTGCCCGGCCGCGGTTGCTGGGTGACCGCCGACCGCCTACATATAGACAAGGCAGCGGCGAAAAACCTGTTTGCCCGTGCTTTTAAGGCGCAGGTGACCGTGCCAGCCGATCTTGGCGGCATGGTCGACGCGCTGCTTTCCAGGTCCGCTCTGGGCATGCTTGGCCTGGCCCGCAAGGCGGGCGCCATAGCGCTCGGAGCGACTAAGGTCGAGAGCGCCGTGCGCGGCGGACTTGCACTTTTCGTGCTCCACGCGACCGAGGCTTCCGACGATGGCGTCCGCAAGATAAGCCAGGCGCGACGGGCAACCGTCCACCTCGGCGGGCCTGCGATCCGCGCTTACAAACTTTTCTCCGAGGCCGAGTTGAGCTTGGCATTGGGGGGTACAAATGTGATACATGCTGCCGTTCTCGCGGGAGACGCGGGCAGGGCGGTCCAGAAGCGCATGGTTGCGCTCGACCGATATCGGGGCGGTTCCCCGGACGATCTGGCAATGCTTGCGGCCGTTGCTGACGAAGATGATGCCGCAGAGGATATGGAATGAGCGATACGAAATCGGGCGACGACAAGACGCTGAGTGTTACGCCGAAGAAGACCTTGACGCTGAAGCGCCCCGGTATGGAACAGGGCACGGTGCGCCAGAACTTCTCGCACGGCCGCACCAAATCGGTGGTTGTCGAGACCAAGAAGCGCAAGTTCTCGCTGCCCGGCGACAAGCCGGAGCCGGCGGCAGCGCCTGTGTCCGTCTTCACGCCGAAGCCGGTCGCGGCAGCGCCTGCCGTGCAGGAAGCCCCCAAGGCGCCGCCGCCTCCGCCGCCGGTCGAACGCGGCGGCATGGTGCTGAACGAGTTGTCGCGCCAGGAAATGGAAGCACGCCGCCGGGCTCTCGAGGGCTCGAAGGTCCGTGACGTCGAGGATCGCCAACGCGCCATCGAGGAGGCCAAGCGCCGCAGCGAGGACGAGGAGCGCCGCCGCCGCGAGCGCGAGGAATCGGCTCGCCGTCAGGCCGAGGAAGAGGCACGGCTGCAAGCCGAGGCTGAATCCCGCCGCCGTGCCGAGGAAGAGGCACGCCGCCGTGCGCCGCTGGCCGCCGAACTGGCGACAGTCGATGACGAGGAAGAGGTCAAGCCGAAGCGGACCGGTGCCGGCGCACCAGTGCGCCGTCTGGTCACGCCCGAAGTGGCGCGTCCGGCCAAACCGACCAAGGGCGAGGAAGACCGCCGCCGCGGCAAGCTGACGCTGAATTCGGCGCTTTCCGACGAGGATGCGCGCGCCCGCTCGCTGTCGTCGATGCGCCGCCGTCAGGAGAAATTCAAGCGCGCGTTGCATAATGAGCCACGCGAGAAAGTCATGCGTGAAGTGATCCTGCCCGAAACCATCACCATCCAGGAGCTGGCGCAGCGCATGTCCGAGCGCGCTGTCGACGTGGTCAAGTTCTTCATGAAGCAGGGCCAGATCCTGAAGCCTGGCGACGTCATCGACGCCGACACGGCCGAACTCGTCGCGACCGAATTTGGCCACACGGTCCGCCGCGTCGCCGAGTCCGACATCGAAGAGGGCTTGTTCAACATCGCCGATCGTCCCGAGGACCTGCAGCCGCGTCCGCCGGTGGTAACCATCATGGGCCATGTCGATCACGGCAAGACCTCGTTGCTCGATGCCATCCGAAATGCCAACGTGGTGTCCGGCGAAGCCGGTGGCATTACGCAGCATATCGGCGCCTATCAGGTCGAGAAGAACGGTAACAAGATTACCTTCATCGACACGCCCGGCCACGCCGCCTTCACGGCGATGCGTGCCCGCGGTGCCCAGGCGACCGATATCGCCATCCTGGTGGTGGCGGCCGACGACAGCGTGATGCCGCAGACGATCGAATCGATCAACCACGCCAAGGCGGCCGGCGTTCCGATCATCGTGGCGATCAACAAGATCGACAAGCACGACGCCGACCCGCAGAAGGTGCGCTCGGAACTGCTGCGCCATGAGGTGTTCGTCGAATCCATGGGCGGCGAGGTGCTGGATGTCGAGGTGTCGGCGACCAAGGGCATCAATCTCGACAAGTTGCTCGAAGCGATCCTGCTGCAGGCCGAAATCCTCGACCTGAAGGCCAATCCGGACCGCACCGCCGAAGGCGTTGTCATCGAAGCCCAGCTCGACAAGGGCCGCGGCCCAGTCGCAACCGTGCTGGTGCAGACCGGCACGCTGATGCCGGGCGACATTCTCGTCGCCGGCAACGAGTGGGGCCGGGTGCGCGCGCTGGTCAACGATCGCGGCGATCAGGTCAAGGAAGCGCCGCCGGCAATGCCGGTGGAAGTCCTCGGTCTGCAAGGTACGCCGCTGGCCGGCGACCGCTTCGCCGTTGTCAACAACGAAGCCCGCGCCCGCGAGATCACCGAATATCGCCAACGTCTGGCGCGCGAGAAGGCGGTGGCCAGGCATGCCGGCCAGCGCGGCTCGCTTGAACAGATGATGTCGCAATTGCAGACCAGCGGATTGAAGGAATTCCCGCTGGTCATCAAGGGCGACGTGCAGGGCTCGATCGAGGCGATCAACGCGGCGCTCGACAATCTCGGCACCGACGAGGTGCGCGCCCGCATCGTCCATGCGGGCGCCGGCGGCATCACCGAAAGCGACGTGTCGCTGGCGGAGACCTCGGGGGCTGCGATCATCGGCTTCAACGTTCGTGCCAATGTGCAGGCGCGTGCGGCCGCGGCTGCGGCAGGCATCGAGATCCGCTACTATTCGATCATCTACAATCTCGTCGATGACGTTAAGGCGGCGCTCTCCGGCCTGCTATCACCGGAGCGTCGCGAGACCTTCATCGGCAATGCCGAGATCCTCGAGATCTTCGACATCACCAAGGTCGGCAAGATCGCCGGCTGCCGTGTCACCGAAGGCAAGGTCGAGCGTGGTGCGGGCGTGCGCCTGATCCGCGACAACGTCGTCATCCACGAAGGCACGCTGAAGACCCTGAAGCGCTTCAAGGACGAGGTTTCGGAAGTTCCGGGCGGTCAGGAATGCGGCATGGCCTTCCAGAACTACGAGGACATGCGCGTCGGTGACGTCATCGAGTGCTTCCGCGTCGAGATGGTAACCAGGACGCTCTGAGTTCGAGCGTCTTGAGTTCGAGCATCTATTGAGACCGGGCGGTGGTCGAAAGGCCGCCGCCCAAACCATATGAGACATGTGGCGCGGTCCCATCCCGCGCTTCACGATTTCAGGACCGAGGAAAATGCCCCGTTCGACCCCGTCAGGCCCATCCCAGCGCATGCTGCGAGTCGGAGAGCAGGTGCGCCATGCGCTATCCGAAACCTTGCAGCGCGGCGATATCCTCGATCCGCTGATCGAGAACACAGTGGTCTCGGTCTCCGAAGTGCGCATGTCGCCCGATCTGAAGATCGCCACCGCCTTCGTCTCGCCGCTCGGCGCCAAGGATGCCGGTGCGGTGGTCGAAGCGCTCAACAAGCATGCCAAGTTCGTCCGCGGCCGCGTCTCCGGCGCGCTGCGGCAGATGAAGTACATGCCGGAATTCCGCTTCCGGCTCGATACCAGCTACGATAATTTCCAGAAGATCAACGAATTGCTGCACTCGCCCGAAGTGGCGCGCGATCTCAGCGCCGACGACAAAGACAAAGACAAAGACGACCGGAAGGACAGCGAATAGTGGCGCGTCGCGGCAAGAAGAAGGGCCGGCCGATCTCGGGCTGGCTGGTACTGGACAAGCCGGTCGGCATGGGCTCGACCGAAGCCGTCTCCAAGATCAAATGGCTGTTCCTGGCGGAAAAGGCCGGCCATGCCGGCACGCTCGACCCGCTGGCGTCGGGCATGCTGCCGATCGCGCTTGGCGAGGCGACCAAGACCGTGCCTTACGTCCAGGACGGCGCCAAGGTCTACCGCTTCACCGTTGCCTGGGGCGAGGAGCGTTCGACCGACGACCTCGAAGGCGCGGCGACCAAAAGCTCAGACCTCCGTCCGGCGGAATCCGAAGTGCTGGCGCTGCTTTCGAAATATACCGGCGTGATCATGCAGACACCGCCGCAATTCTCAGCGATCAAGATCGCCGGCGAGCGCGCCTACGACCTTGCCCGCGACGGCGAGACGGTCGACATTCCGGCACGCGAGGTCGAGATCGGCCGGCTCGACCTGGTCGAGCACATGGCCGATCGCACCATCTTCGAGGTCGAATGCGGCAAGGGCACCTATGTCCGCTCGCTGGCGCGCGACATGGGGCGCGACCTTGGCTGTTTTGGTCACATCGCCGAGCTGCGGCGGGTCGAGGTCGAGCCGTTCACGCAGGGAGATTTCGTCACCTTGGCCGAGCTGGAGGCCGCCCGCTTCGGCGAACAGAGCGAGGACGCTTCGCAAGCAGCGGACGCGCCGATCGACTTCGGTGCCATCGATGCACTTCTGGTCGACACCGCCGCGGCGCTCGAATGCTTGCCGCAGGTTGCGATCAGCGACGATGCGGCAACCAAAATCCGCCTCGGCAATCCGGTCATCATTCGCGGCCGTGACGCGCCGGTAGAAGCTGAGGAGGCCTGCGCCACCGCGCGCGGCAAGCTGGTCGCCATCGGCGCCATCGAGCAAGGCATGTTCAAGCCAAAGCGGGTCTTTGTCGGGTAACAGCTGTCGCCCGGCGCATGATCTCCAAACCGGATTCTATTTTGGGAAAGGATCATGCGCTAAATCAACAGGGCTACGGCGTCGTTTGTCGTCCGAAAGGATGCGCTGTGCTGTAGTGCCGTTCGACGCTGCACTCGAGGGGGCACATGGCAAAGGCTGACACGGTCAACAAGCGAGCGGCGCTCAAAACACGGCGGCCACCGGTCGGGGCTTCGCCGGGCACGCTGATCGCCGACCCGGCGGCGCGCCGCTCCGAGCTCAGGCTGACATTGATCTCGCCTGAGAAGTTCAAGACGATCGACAATGCCAGCATCGACGACGTCAACACCCATTGCCACAATTGGCCGATCATCTGGCTCGACTGCACAGGCCTCGCCAACATCCAGCTGATCGAGGAGATCGGCGGGATCTTCAACCTGCATCCGCTGGCGCTGGAAGATGTCGTCAACACCGGTCAGCGGCCCAAGGTGGATTTCTTCGAGGACCATGCCTTTGTCGTCGTCAGGATGATCGACGATGTCACCGCCCATCGTTACGAACAGATCGCCGTCTTCTTCGGCAAGAACTTCGTCGTCACCTTCCAGGAGCGCGAAGGCGACCCGTTCGATCCCGTGCGCAAGCGGATCGCGAGCTCGGTGCCCAACCGCTTGCGCTCGCGCGGCGCCGACTATCTCGCCTATGCTTTGATCGACGCCATCGTCGACAGCTATTTCCCGCCGATCGAGGCTGCCGGCGAATTGGTCGACAGCATCGAGGACCAGATGCTGAACCAGGCGCACAAGCACCAGATGCGGCAGCTTCACGAATTGCGGCGCGACGCCAATGTGCTGAAGGGCGTGCTTTGGCCGATGCGCGACGCGCTGGCGACCATGATCCGCAACGACGTCTCTTATGTGAAGGCCGAAACCAAATTATTCCTGAACGACACGCTGGATCATTCGCTGCGATTGATCGAACTGGTCGAAACCCAGCGCGATATGCTGACCGGCCTGATCGAGATGCACCTGTCGCTCAGCCAGGCGCGCACCAACGACGTCATCAGCTATTTGACCATCGTCTCGGTGATCTTCATGCCGCTCACCTTTCTCGTCGGCGTATGGGGTATGAATTTCGACCCCGACACCTCGCCCTGGAACATGCCGGAGCTGAAAGCCTATTACGGCTATCCCCTGTCGCTCGTCTTCATGGCGATTGTTGCGGTCGGGCTCTACGCATACTTCAAATGGAAGAAATGGCTCTGACCATGCGGAAGTGCCCGTTTATGCAGCAAAAAGCCGGCTTGTGAATTGGGCTGGCCTTTTTGTCGGAATTGCACTATATGCGCCGCAGCTTCGCGCTTTGACGCGTTGCTTGCACCGGCCCCTGCTGGACGACATCCCGGCTGAGGGCGTCCCGTTTCCTCAAACAGACAAGGAAAAACACGATGTCGATTACTGCCGAACGCAAGAAGGAATTGATGGGCGAATTCGCAACCGCCAAGGGCGATACCGGGTCTCCGGAAGTCCAGGTGGCCATCCTTTCCGAGCGCATCAAGAACCTGACCGATCATTTCAAGGACCACAAGAAGGATAACCATTCCCGCCGTGGCCTGCTCGCTCTCGTTTCCCAGCGCCGCAGCCTGCTTGATTATCTCAAGCGCAAGGACGACGCGCGCTATCAGACGCTGATCGAGAAGCTCGGTCTGCGCCGTTGACGAATTGACCGGCGGGTTCTTTCGAGAGCCCGCCGGTCGCGCATTGGAGCATCGGATCATCCAAGGCTCCAATGAAGAAAGCAGAGCGCCGCGCACCGGTTTGGATGCGCAAAGGACGCTCTGAAGTTTTAGATTTGCGCAGGATACTTTCCGAAAACCTGGTTTTCGGGTTCACGCGCAAGGCCAGTCGGATCGATTGGCCAACCCGGTTTCGAAACAGCAGAGGGCCACTCGAAACCGCCCATGGACGGTCATGGGGCAGGATTGCAGGACGCTCGTGCGGCAAATGCGCCGAATAGCCGAGCTTCCCGTTGTCTTGCCCGTGGCTGCCCGAGAAAGGAAGCCAAGGGAAAGGGGCATCCGCGCACGCTGAAACGGCGCGGCCCTTTCCGCATACGAAGGACAAGATATGTTCAATTACCACAAAGTGGAAATCGAATGGGGCGGCCGTCCGCTCATTCTCGAAACCGGCAAGATCGCACGTCAGGCTGACGGCGCGGTGCTGGCCACCTATGGCGAAACCAAGGTTCTCGCCACCGTCGTCTCGATGAAAGAGCCGAAGCCCGGCCTCGATTTCTTTCCCCTGACGGTCAACTACCAGGAAAAGACTTACGCCGCCGGCAAGATCCCGGGTGGCTATTTCAAGCGTGAAGGCCGTCCGAGCGAGAAGGAAACGCTGGTTTCCCGCCTGATTGACCGCCCGATCCGCCCGCTCTTCGCCGAAGGCTACAAGAACGACACCCAGATCGTTGTCACCGTCGTCCAGCACGATCTCGAAAATGATCCGGACATCCTGTCGATCGTCGCCACCTCCGCCGCACTGACCTTGTCCGGCGTGCCGTTCATGGGCCCGGTTGGTGGCGCCCGCGTTGGCTACATTAACGGCGAATACGTGCTCAACCCGCATGTCGACGAGATGCAGGAATCGAAGCTCGACCTGGTCGTCGCCGGCACCGCCGACGCCGTGCTGATGGTCGAGTCCGAAGCCAAGGAACTCGGCGAGGATCTGATGCTCGGCGCCGTCATGTTCGGCCACAGGGGCTTCCAGCCGGTGATCGACGCGATCATCAAGCTGGCCGAAGTCGCCGCCAAGGACCCGCGCGATTTCACCGCGCCGGACTATTCCGCGCTTGAAGCCGAGATGCTCAAGATCGTCGAAGGCGAGCTTCGCGATGCCTACAAGATCACCGACAAGCAGAAGCGCTATGCCGCCGTCGACGCCGTCAAGGCGAAGGTCAAGGCCGCGTTTGCGCCGGCAGAAGGCGAAGAGGCCAAATACACGTCCGAACAGATCGGCACCGTGTTCAAGGAACTCCAGGCCAAGGTCGTGCGCTGGAACATCCTCGACACCGGCTCGCGCATCGACGGCCGCGACCTGAAGACGGTCCGCAAGATCGTCTCGGAAGTCGGCGTCCTGCCGCGCACACACGGCTCGGCGCTGTTCACTCGCGGCGAGACCCAGGCGCTGGTCGTCGCCACGCTCGGCACCGGCGAGGACGAGCAGTATGTCGATTCGCTGACCGGCATGTACAAGGAGAAGTTCCTCCTGCACTACAATTTCCCTCCCTATTCGGTCGGTGAAACGGGCCGTATGGGTTCGCCCGGCCGCCGCGAAATCGGCCACGGCAAGCTCGCCTGGCGCGCCATCCGGCCGATGCTGCCGACCGCCGACCAGTTCCCCTATACGTTGCGCGTCGTTTCGGAGATCACCGAGTCCAACGGCTCGTCCTCGATGGCTACCGTCTGCGGCACCTCGCTGGCGCTGATGGATGCCGGTGTGCCGCTGGCCAAGCCGGTCGCCGGCATTGCGATGGGCCTGATCAAGGAAGGCGAGCGCTTCGCCGTGCTCTCCGATATCCTCGGCGACGAGGACCACCTCGGCGACATGGATTTCAAGGTTGCCGGCACCGCCTACGGCATCACCTCGCTGCAGATGGACATCAAGATCGAGGGCATCACCGAGGAGATCATGAAGATCGCCCTCGACCAGGCCAAGGATGGCCGTCAGCACATTCTCGGCGAAATGGCCCATGCGCTGTCCGGCGCGCGTGCCGAGCTCGGCGAGTTCGCGCCGCGCATCGAGGTCATGCACATCCCGACCGACAAGATCCGCGACGTGATCGGCTCGGGCGGCAAGGTCATCCGCGAGATCGTTGAAAAGACCGGCGCCAAGATCAACATCGAGGATGACGGCACGGTCAAGATCGCTTCGGCCAACGCCAAGGAAATCGAGGCGGCGAAGAAGTGGATCCACACCATCGTCGCCGAGCCGGAAGTCGGTGAAATCTACGAAGGCACGGTCGTCAAGACCGCCGACTTCGGCGCTTTCGTCAACTTCTTCGGTCCGCGTGACGGCCTCGTCCACATCTCGCAGCTCGCCAATGATCGCGTCGCCAAGACCTCCGATGTGGTCAAGGAAGGCGACAAGGTCTGGGTCAAGCTGATGGGCTTCGACGAGCGCGGCAAGGTCCGCCTGTCGATGAAGGTCGTCGACCAGGCCACCGGCAAGGAAATCGCCCGCGATAAGAAGAGCGAAGGCGAAGAAAACGCCGCCTAAGCGGGGTTGCGTTCCGTCGAACGCATAAAGCAATCGAAGCGGGCGCGCCGGAAGGTCGCGCCCGTTTGCATTTCAACAACAGCCTTGCAGTTCAAGAGTGGTGAATGTCCGCCGAGCCGCTGAAGACGCTTTTCCATCCTTTCGAGGCCGGGACCGTTTCCCTGCCGCGAAAGGATGAACGTATTCTTTTTCTCGGTGCCGAGCCCGGCTTTCGCTTGCTCGAAGGCTTCGATGCCAAGCTTCATCTCGTCCAAGGCTTCAGGCCGCATTTTCGCGCCTTGCAGGCGTCCGGCTTCACCGTCACGCCGCAAGTGGAAGGCAAGGCTTTCGACGCGGCGCTAGTGCTCGCTGGCCGCCATCGCGGACAAAACGAGTTGCGCGTCGCAGAAGCGATCGAGCACGTGGCATCAGGCGGGTTGATCGTCGTCGCCGGCGGTAAGGACGATGGTATCGCCAGCCTGCGCAAGCATGTCGGCGCCCTTGTGCCGCCCGAAGGCCACCTGCCGAAGCATCACGGCATTGCCTTCTGGTTTCGCCGGCCGGCCGATACCGTTGCCGCGGCAACGCTTCGCGCCGCCAATCCGGACTTGGTGGTCGAGGACCGCTTCCGCACGGCCCCAGGCATGTTTTCGTTCGACAAGATCGATGCCGGATCGAAGCTGCTGGTCGAAAATCTGCCCAACGATCTGCGTGGCAGCGTTGCGGATTTCTGTGCCGGTTGGGGCTATGTCGCCGCCGAAGTCGCCGCCCGCTCACCCGGCATATCGGCGCTTGACCTTTACGAAGCGGATTTCGAGGCGCTGGAGGCGGCGAAGGTCAATGTCGGCAACACAGGCCTGGAGCCACGTTTCTTCTGGATAGATCTTTTGAGCGAGCCGGTCGAGCACCGCTACGATGTGATCGCCATGAACCCGCCCTTTCACCGCAGCCGGGCGACTGAGCCCGAAATCGGTGCCGGCATGATCCGCGCGGCAGGCAAGGCGCTGAAGCCGGGCGGCCGGCTGTTCATGGTGGCGAACCGTCAGCTTCCCTACGAACCGGTGCTGGCGGCCGCCTTCTCCAGCCATGCGGAGCTCGCCCGCGACGGCATGTTCAAGGTCTTCTCGGCGCGACGCTGAAACGCTGCGGGGCAAGCCGGCGACACGTCGCTCGCGCTATTCCCGCCCGCCGTCGGTTTGCTTCAACTCGTCAAGCGTCGGCATGGACACGATGTGATAGCCGGAATCGACATAGTGGATTTCGCCGGTGACGCCGGAGGACAGATCGGACAGCAGATAGAGCGCTGAGCCGCCGACTTCGTCGATTGTCACCGTGCGGCGTAGCGGCGAGTTGCGCTGCTGGTAGGAGAACATGTGGCGTGCGTCGGAAATCCCGGCGCCGGCAAGCGTCCGCACCGGTCCAGCCGATATGCCGTTCACCCTGATGCCGCGCGGGCCGTAGTCGTTGGCTAGATAGCGGACGCTGGCCTCCAGCCCGGCCTTGGCGACGCCCATGACGTTGTAGTTCGGCATGACGCGGACCGAACCGGCATAGGTCAGCGTGATCATCGAACCGCTATCCTTCATCAACGTGGCGGCGTGACGGGCGACCTCGGTGAAGGAGTAGCAGGAGATCACCATGGTGCGGATGAAGTTGTCGCGGCTGGTGTCGGCGTAGAGGCCTTTCAGCTCGTTCTTGTCGGAAAAGCCGATGGCATGGACGACGAAATCCAGCCCGCCCCACGCCTTGCCCAAAGTCTCGAAAGTCGCGGCGACCGATGCGCTGTCCTCGACGTCGCAAGGCACCACCAGCGATGCGCCCAGTTTCTCGGCGAGCGGCTTGACGCGGCGCCCGAAGGCCTCACCCTGATAGGTGAAGGCGAGATCCGCGCCATGTTCGGACAGTTTGCGGGCGATGCCCCAGGCGATCGAATGATCGTTGGCGACGCCCATGACAAGCCCGCGCTTGCCCTTCATCAATCCGTCCATGGTCGGCAAATCCTTATGCGGAATAGCGCTGGAAAATCAGCGTAGCGTTGGTGCCACCAAAACCGAACGAATTGGACAAAACGGTGTCGATCCTGGCTTCGTCGATGCGCTTGCGCACGATCGGCATGCCTTCGAATTCCGGATCGAGGTTGTCAATGTGGGCGCTCTCGCCGATAAAGCCGCCTTGCATCATCAGGATCGAGTAGATCGATTCCTGCACGCCGGCCGCACCCAGCGAATGACCGGTCAGCGATTTGGTCGACGTGATGAAAGGCATCTTCTCGCCGAACACCTCGCGGATGGCGCCCATTTCCTTGGAGTCGCCGACCGGCGTCGAAGTGCCGTGCGTATTGATATAGTCGACCGGCGAGGACACCGTTGCGAGCGCCTGCTTCATGCAGCGAGCCGCGCCTTCGCCCGACGGCGCCACCATGTCGTAGCCGTCGGAGGTGGCGCCATAGCCGACGATCTCGGCATAGATCTTGGCGCCGCGTGCCTTGGCATGCTCGAGCTCTTCAAGAATCAGCACGCCGGCGCCGCCGGCAATGACGAAACCGTCGCGATCGACGTCGTAGGCGCGCGAGGCGACTGATGCCCTGTCGTTGAACTTGGACGACATGGCGCCCATGGCATCGAACAGATCCGACATCGTCCAGTCGAGATCCTCATGACCGCCGGCGAAGACGATGTCCTGCTTCCCCCACTGGATCAGCTCGTAGCCATTGCCGATGCAATGCGCTGACGTCGAGCAGGCCGATGAGATCGAATAGTTGACGCCGTGGATCTTGAACCAAGTGGCAAGCGTCGCTGAAGCGGTCGACGACATCGCTTTTGGCACCGCGAACGGGCCGATCCGCTTGGGGCTGCCGTTTTTGATCGTCGTCTCGGCCGCTTCGACGATTGCACGGGTCGACGGTCCGCCGGAGCCCATTACGATGCCGGTGCGCTCGTTGGTGATGTCGGTCTCGTCGAGGCCGGCGTCTGCGATCGCCTGGTCCATCGCGACATGGTTCCAGGCAGCACCTTGCGACAGGAAGCGCATAGCGCGACGGTCGATCATTCCCGACGGATCCAGCGTCGGCGCTCCCCACACCCGGCAACGGAAGCCATGCTCGGCGAAAGAGTCGGAAAAGCTGATGCCGGACCTGGCATCATGCAAGGAGGCCTGCACCTCGTTGGCATTGTTGCCGATCGACGACACGATGCCGAGACCTGTGACTACGACCCGTCTCATTCGCAACTCCTTCCAGCACGGACCTCCGAAACCTGATTAAGTTTCCGGAACGGAACCATGCGCAAATTAAAGTGCTACAGCGTCCTTTAGATGTCCAAGACGTGGCACTGTTGGTCTTCGCTCAGCCGGCGGCCGATTGCTTGGACAGACCGACCTTCAGATCCGTTGCCGCATATATGGGCTCGCCATCTGCCTTCAGCCAGCCATCGGCGATGCCAAGCACAAGCCGACCGCGCATCACTCGCTTGAAGTCGACGCCATACTCCACCTTCTTGACCGAAGGCGTGACCATGCCTTTGAATCTCACCTCACCTGTCGATAGCGCCATTCCCTTGCCTGGTTCGCCGAGCCATCCAAGGTAGAAACCCGTCAACTGCCACATGGCGTCCAGGCCCAGGCATCCCGGCATGATCGGATTGCCGATGAAATGGCAGGCGAAAAACCACAAATCCGGCTTGATATCGAATTCTGCGCGGATGAAACCCTTGTCGAACGCACCGCCGTTTTCGCTGATCTCGGTGATGCGGTCGAACATCAGCATCGGCGGATAGGGCAGTTGCGCATTTCCCGGTCCGAACAGCTCGCCGCGGGCGCAGGCAAGCAATTCCTCGTAACCGTAGCTGGATTTCGAACCCGCCATCAATCTCGTCCCCGTGATCGTCCCGGGCGATAGGCGCCCATGCTGGTGGTTTCCTAACACAATCTGTTTCAGGCCGGAAACCGGCGTTTGCGCTTAACCTGCCCGTCTGCCCGGGTCAATGCGCGCTATTGATCGCATTCGGCCGACAGAATATATGTCAGGACACGTCCAATTTCGGCAGATGCTCTATTTCTGCCATTTTGGACGTGTCTGAGACGGAACTGTGGGCGCGACGGATAGATGGATCTGGGTTGCCGGAAGGATAATGTCGCTGTGGACAAGCGGGTTCGCGAAGCCGGTCTGAGGCCGACACGCCAGCGTATCGCGCTGGCCGATCTGCTTTTCGCCAAGGGCGACCGCCACCTTTCGGCCGAGGAACTGCACGAGGAAGCGCTTGCCGCCGGCGTGCCGGTGTCTCTGGCCACCGTCTACAATGCTCTGCACCAGTTCACCCACGCTGGCCTTTTGCGCATCCTTGCCGTCGAGGGATCGAAGACCTATTTCGACACCAACACCTCCGATCACCATCATTTCTATATCGAGGGCGAAAACAGGATCTTCGATATCGACAGCGGCCCGGTGACGGTTTCCAACCTGCCGGAACCGCCGGAAGGCATGGAGATCGCCAATGTCGATATCGTGGTGAGACTGCGTCCGAAACGCTGCGACTGACCGGCGCCTTATGAATTTCCTGGATTTGACGCTCCGGCTCGAATGGGTCGCCGTCGCGGTGGCGGCTCTTGTCTTCTATGCAATGGCCGGTGCTTCCTGGTGGCTATTTGCAGTGCTCGTTCTGGCGCCCGACCTGTCGATCCTGGGTTACATGGCCGGGCCGCGCGTCGGGGCCGTCGCCTACAACACCTTGCACATACTGGTCTTGCCCGTTCTGCTGGCGCTTTTCGGCAGCGTCTTTGACAATGCATTGGCGACATCCGTTGCGCTGATCTGGATCGCCCACATCGCCATCGACCGCGCCCTGGGCTATGGCTTGAAGCTGTCGAGCAGTTTCCAGGATACCCATCTCGGCCGCATCGGCGGCTAGATCATCCCCGAATTGAAGAACAGCGAAACAAAATGCCGGATCCGGTGCTTGCAGCGCTGGCCTGACCTCCGGTTCGGAAGCGTCAGTTCTTGACCTTTTCGCCGGGATAGGCGCCCCAGACGAGCGACTGGGCGAGCCAGCCGGTATGGCCGTCGAAGGTCATTTCGCACCATTGGCCATCGCAGGACTTGATCGTGCCCATCACCCCCGGTTCGAGGATCGCGATGACGCTTGCATCTTTTGCCGGGTCGTCGAGGAGGTTGATGCGGGCGTCCTTGCCGCGCTGCCAGGGGGCGACGATCGCCGTGCGGCGGCCCGAAAGCAGCGACTGATTGATCCAGCCTTCCGAGCCGTCGGCATCGCGCACGCGGCGCCATGTATCGAACTCCTGGATGATCTCCATCGGCAGGCCTGGTTTCATGTACATCCAATCGACGGAATAGTTGACGCCCGGCCCGACGCGCGAGTTGACGCGGCCGGATTTCAGGCTGACGAAGCGCGGCAGCGGCAAGCCGCTTGGTCCGAGCGTGACGCTCTGGGCGGGGGCCGCGGCACTTTGCGCCATCACCAGTGGGCTATGGATGAGAGCGCCGAGGAATGCTGCACTGAGGGTCAGGCGGAGCGACGCGAAACCAGACACTTTCGTTCCTTTCGGCGCCGGCCCATCGGCCTTCGCGCCCCTTTTTCTTTGTCTTCGGCGGAACCACTTGTTACATGGATGACCGGTACCGCGATCGGCTCTCAGTTTCGCCGTTCTTGGTTAAAGAGGTCTCAACGAGATCGGGTTCGAGGAAACAATGGCAGGCAAAAAGAAGCCCCTCGTCGTCATCACGCGCAAGTTGCCCGACCCGGTCGAGACCCGCATGCGCGAGTTGTTCGACGCCCGGTTGAATGTCGAGGACAGGCCGATGACGCAGCCGGAACTGGTGGCGGCGGTCAAGGAGGCTGACGTGCTGGTGCCGACCGTGACCGATAATATCGACGCGGCGCTGATTGCCCAAGCCGGCGACAAGCTCAAGCTGATCGCCAATTTCGGCAATGGCGTCGACAAGATCGACGTTGCGGCAGCGGCCAAGAAAGGCATCACCGTCACCAATACGCCGAACGTGCTGACCGAAGATACGGCCGACATGACCATGGCGCTGATGCTGGCCGTGCCGCGACGGCTGGCCGAAGGCGCCAACGTGCTGACCGGGGACAAGAAATGGGCGGGCTGGTCGCCGACCTGGATGCTCGGCCGTCGCATCTGGGGCAAACGGCTCGGCATTGTCGGCATGGGTCGCATCGGCACCGCCGTCGCCAGGCGCGCCAAGGCCTTTGGCCTCTCGATCCACTACCACAACCGCCACCGCGTGCTGCCGGCAATCGAGGACGAGTTGGAAGCCACATATTGGGAAAGCCTCGACCAGATGCTTGCCCGTATGGACATTATCTCGGTCAATTGCCCATCGACACCGGCAACCTTCCACCTGCTTTCGGCGCGGCGGCTGGCGCTTCTGCAACCGTCCGCTTACATAGTCAACACCGCGCGCGGCGATATCATCGATGAGGAATCGCTGGTCAAGCTCATCCATGACGGCAAGATCGCCGGCGCCGGCCTCGACGTCTACGAGCACGAGCCGGCGCTGAACAGCAAGCTTCTGAAGCTCGCCCACAAAGGCAAGGTCGTGCTGTTGCCGCATATGGGCTCGGCGACGCTCGAAGGCCGCATCGACATGGGTGAGAAGGTGATCATCAACATCCGCGCCTTCTTCGATGGCCATCGTCCGCCCGACCGCGTGCTGCCGCTGCGGGCGTGACCTGCCATCATGCCGGCATGGCCTTGCCGCGGCAACCACGCGTTCGTCTTTGGATAGTGTTGGCTTACGAAAGCGCCTTGCGCATGGTGATTGAGGTCGGCCGGTCGTAGCCCTTGTGCGCTGTCCGTTCGGTTTCGCGAAAGCCGAGGCGGGCGAAGGCAGCGTGGTTTCCGGTCAGTTCGACCCGGGTCTGGAGCTCGATGGCGGCCCGGTTGTGGCTACGGGCAAGATCTTCGACAGCCTGCATCAGCCGCTTTCCGATGCCTTGTCCCTGAAGAGCCGGCACAACCGCGAGCTTTCCGACGTAGAGGTCGTCTGCCCGCTCCAGGATGAAGACGCAACCGACGATCTCGCTTTCCTTCAGCGCCAGGAATCCTGTCTCCTCCAGCGCTTTAGTCTAGCCCTAAGATTTTCGACAGTGAGCCGATGCGCCGAGGACGGCGGATCAATAACGTCTTCCATGAAGGCGAAGGCGCGCATGACCAGTGCCAAGACCTCGTCCCAACGATCGAAGTCGGCCGCAAGCTGCACAATGGAAACGTCGGCAGGCAGGCTCACCGGCTAGTTCGCTTGTAGCGGATCGTGTCGAAGCGTGCCGCCAGTGCATCGTAGAGCAGCAGTCGCCCGACCAGCGGCTCGCCAATCCCGGTGATCAGCTTGATTGCCTCCATGGCTTGCAGCGTGCCGATGACCCCGCTCAGCGCGCCGACAATGCCGGCCACCGCGCAGGACGGCACCAGTCCCGGCGGCGGCGCTTCGGGAAAAAGATCGCGGTAGCTTGGGTTCAACGTGCCGTCCGGACCGGTTTCGAACGGCTTCAGCACCGTGACCGAGCCGTCGAAGCGGCCAACGGCGGCATGGACGAGCGGCCGGCTTTCGGCGGCGCAGGCGTCGGCCACGGCGTAGCGCGTCTCGAAATTGTCGGAGCCGTCAACGACGATGTCATAATCGGCGATGAGGGCAGGGGCGTTGTCCGCGGTCAGCCTGAAATTGTGCTCTTCCACGACGACGTTTGGATTGATGCGGATGATCGCCGCCTTGGCGCTGTCGGTTTTCGCCATGCCGACATCGCCCGTGGCGTGGATCACTTGTCGTTGCAGGTTGGAAAGCGAAACGATGTCGTCGTCGACGATACCGAGTGTGCCAATCCCTGCGGCGGCGAGATATTCGAGCACCGGCGCTCCCAACCCGCCGGCGCCGATGACCAGCACCCGCGCCCGCTTTAGCCGCTGCTGGCCGGCGCCGCCGATTTCGGGCAGCACGATGTGGCGGGCGTAGCGTTCGAGCTCTTCGTCGGTGAGGGCGGCTGTGATCATCGCCGGACCATATAACGGAGGAAAAAACTTGTCAGGCGTCAATGCATGCGGCTCAGAAATGCGTCATGGACGAAGTTCAGATGGTCGGCCTGACCTTGCCGTGATCGACGGTCAGGAACTGCGCGCGTCCCTTGAGGCTGTCAAACAACGCGGCATCGGTCCCGGTCATGAAAGCCTGGCAGTTCAGCTCCTCCAGGATCGAGAACAAGGCCGCGCGCCGGCCTCCGTCGAGATGGGCAGCGATCTCGTCGAGCAGCAGGATCGGCGTCATGCCCGACATCTCGCCGGTTAGCCGTGCATGCGACAAGACAATGCCGACCAGCAGCGCCTTCTGCTCGCCGGTCGAGCAGAGTTCGGCCGGCATTGCCTTGGGCCGGTGGCGCACCACGAGATCGGAACGGTGCGGGCCGTCGAGCGTGCGTCCGGCGGTGCGGTCACGGTCGCGCCCTTGGGCAAGCGCACGACGGAACCGTTCCTCGACGTCGACGGCCGGCGAAATGCCGACTTCGCCTTCCAGTTCCCCCGAGATGCCGATGTCGGCTTGCGGAAACGGTCCGTCGCCGGGCAGACGGTCGATCATGGCGGCGAGCAGGCGCACCAGTTCGGCACGCGCCGCGGCAATTGCCACGCCGGTCTCCGCCATTTGCATCTCGATGGCATCGAACCAGGCACCGTCGCGCGAACCGTCGGCGAGCAGCCTGTTGCGGCCGCGCATTGCCTTTTCGTAGTCAAGCGCGCGCTGGCCGTGGCCGGGGTCGATCGCCAGCACCAGTCGGTCGAGGAAGCGCCGACGGTCGGCGGCTGGCCCGGGGAACAGGCCGTCCATGGCCGGTGTCAGCCAGACCACGCGCAGCCATTCCAGCATGTCTTCGGCTGAGCGCGCCGCCGCGCCGTTGATCCGCACCCGCCTGCCGCCTTCGCTGTCGCTGCCTGCAATCCCGGTACCGATCTCGACCTGGCCGTCCGGCCCGTCAAGCCGGGCATGCAGCGCAAAGCCACCGTCGCCGCCTTCGCGCGCCACCTCGGCATAGGGTGCGCGGCGCAGGCCGCGGCCTGGCGTGAGCAGCGAGATCGCTTCAAGCAGATTGGTCTTGCCGGCGCCATTGTCGCCGGAGAAAACCACAGCGCCGGGATCAAGGTCGATTGCCAACGCCGCATAATTGCGGAAATTCGTAAGTGTAAGCTTACTTACGTAAGTCTGCCGCGGGTTTGCAAATCTGGTCACGACAGCAGATGGCCTCGTTCGGGCCCTACACACGCATCGGCATCAACACGTAGAGCGCGGTCTCGTCGGCCATGTCGTGGATCAGTGTCGGGGATCCGGCATCCGCCAGCATGAACTTCGCCTCCGTGCCGGTCAGTTGCGCGGCAACGTCGAGCAGGTATTTGGCGTTGAAGCCGATTTCGATCGGATCGGACGAATAGTCGGCTGCCAGTTCTTCGGTGGCGCTGCCTGAATCCGGATTGTTGACTGCAAGCGTGACCTGGCCTTCGGCGATCGAAAGCTTTACAGCCCGGCCGCGTTCGGACGAAATGGTCGAAACGCGATCGACGGCAGCGGCGAAACTCTGACGATCGATGATCAGCTTCTTGTCGTTGCCGGTCGGAATGACGCGCTGGTAGTCCGGGAAAGTGCCGTCGATCAGCTTGGAGGTCAAGATGACGCTGCCGATGGTGAAACGGATCTTGGTGTCCGACAGCTCGGTGGTCACCGCAATGTCGGGGTCGTCGACCAGCTTCTGCAACTCGCTGACCGTCTTTCGCGGGATGATGACGCCAGGCATGCCCTCGGAGCCCGCTGGTGCGTCGATCTCGGCGCGCGCCAGCCGATGGCCGTCGGTCGCGACCGAGCGCAGCTTCAGCTTGCCGCCAGCCTCGTGCGTGTGCAGATAGATGCCGTTCAGATAATAGCGCGTCTCCTCGGTCGAGATGGCGAACTGGGTCTTCTCGATGAGGCCCTTTAGCCCGAGGGAATCGAGCCGGAAAATATGCGAGAACGACCCGGCTGAAAGCTCGGGAAAGTCGGACTGCGGCAGGCACTGCAGGCGGAAGCTCGAGCGCCCCGACGTCACCGTCATGGCGTTGCCGTCTTCGTCGGTCTTCAGCGCCACCTCCGCGCCGTCGGCAAGCTTGCGCACGATGTCGTAGAGCAGATGCGCCGGAACCGTCGTCGCCCCGCCACGCTCGACCTTTGCCGGCGTTGCTTCGGTCACCTCCAGGTCGAGGTCGGTCGCCTTCATTTCAAGGCTGGCCCCCTCGGCGCTGAGCAGCACGTTCGACAGGATCGGAATGGTGTTGCGCCGCTCGACCACGCGGTGAACATGGTTGAGCGACTTCAGGAGATTTGACCGTTCCAGGATAACACGCATGACGAAACAGGCTCGCTTGAATGAATGAACGGGTCTCCGGCAAGCGGCGCCCCGCGAAAGGTCTGAACAGGCTCAGAATCTGCGTAAACTGACAGGAAAAACCCGGCAAACGCAAGCCCGCGCCACCGGTTCGGGCCGGCTGCACGGGCTTTCTGGGGATAAAAAGGCCGAAGTCCGCGAGCCGGCGTTTTTCGCGCCGTCAGGCCTGGTCGTTGATCAGCCTTCTCAGCAATTCGAGTTCCTGCGCCAGTGTGTTGTCGACGCCTGAAAGATCCTCGATCTTGCGCACGGCATGCAGCACCGTCGTATGGTCACGGCCGCCGAAACGCCGCCCGATCTCCGGCAGCGAGCGCGGCGTCATCACCTTCGACAGGTACATGGCGACCTGCCGTGGCTTGACGATGGTGCGTGTGCGCCGGTTGGACAGAAGTTCAGTCTTCGACACGTTGTAATGGCGTGCGACGATGCGCTGAATGTCCTCGATACGCACCCGCTTCGGCTCGCCGGAACGATAGATGTGGCCAAGGATCTCGTCGATGCGGTCGATGGTGATCTGCGGTTCGAAGGATTGGCGAAACAAAAGCTGGTTGAAGGCACCTTCGAGCTCGCGCCCGCTGCCGGTCACCGTGCGGGCAACGTGATTGAGGATCTCTTCGGAAATATCGAGCGACACATCGTCGAGCTTGGCGGTGGCAAGCCTGAGCTTGAGCATACCGATGCGCATGGCGAAATCCGGGGCCGACATTTCCAGCGCGACGCCGCCGTTGAGGCGCGAGCGGACGCGCGGCTCCAGCGACTCCAATTCCGACGGCGGCCGGTCGGCAGCGACCACCACTTGCTTGGCGCTGTCGAGCAGCATGTTGATCAAATGGCAGAATTCATGCTGGATCGACTTGCCCTGCAGGAACTGCATGTCGTCGATGATGAGAAGGTCGATGTCGCGAAGCTGTTCTTTCAGCGTCAGTGCGTTGTTGTCGCGAATCGCGGTGGCGAACCGCCACATGAAATATTCAGCCGTCAGATAGACGACCCGCGATTTCGGGTTCTGCTTCAGCGATTCTGCGGCGATCGCCTGCAACAGATGCGTCTTGCCCAGCCCAACCGTCGCGTGAAGAAAGAGCGGATTGAAGCGCACCGCGCTCGACTGTGATTCCGCGACCGCCTTGGCAGCGGCAAAAGCCACTCGGTTCGATGGTCCCTCGATGAAGGAGGTGAAAGTGTAGCGTGGATCGAGCGGCGAACCGAGCACATTGTGCCGGAACTCTGTCTCTGCCGGCATTCCTGGGCGGGGTGCCGGGACCCGCTCGACCCTGCTGGGGCTCGCCGTGCCCGCAGAGAGAGCGGTTTGCGTCTGCCTGGTCATCTTGCGTGCCGGGGCCACTTCCGGCTCGACGCTGTTGCGGCCCTGGCGTGTGGCGGTGCGAACGACGATCTCGATCTTGAGGATCTCCGGATCCTCGTGCTTCCACAACTCGGCGATGAGATCGAGATAGTGGCCGTTGATCCATGAACGCAGGAATGCGGTTGGCACCGAGATGCGGACAATGCCCTTGGAGGATTCAGCGACCTTCATGCGCCCGAACCAGCTCGAATAGACCTCGGTTCCCAGACGCGCCTTCAGCTGGGCCTTGACCCGATCGAACTTCTGTTCAGCTTCATTGGAAGCCGCCATGTCGTTCCTTCCGATTAACGTTCCAGGAAATGGGAGGTCGCCCGTAAGCTCCCTTTCGATGCCGCCGCTCTGCATGATCGAGTTCCTTGTCTCTTGTACCTGTTTTCCGCCGGGGATGCGCCTCCTGCATCCATGTTTCCGGCGACCGTGTCTTCGCTGCGACACCATCGCCACCGCCGGCTGATGAATCGCCTCGTTATCGGTCCGGCGCCGAAGTGCCGATCCGCCTTGGTCATGTCAGGGCAATAAAATGCCGTCCGGCGAAAAACGCCGGCGCACCGTCGACCTGCCATGTACAATTACGCCAGTCCCCTACCGTATCAAAAAGACAAACCAACCCCGTCCGCGGAGTTGAATCCGCGTTGTAAACTCTGCCAATTTGAGCTGGCCGGTTTCAGGCTGGTCAAGGGCCAAGGGCCCGTCCCTTCGATGGACAGACATTACCGAAATCGCTGTGGATAGGGCAAGGCCACCCCTAACGGATTTTTAAGGAATCTGACTAGCAAGGGACGGTTCGGACGCCATGCCGCAACAGTTGATTTTGACAAAGCCATTGTGATTCAAACCCTTTTCCGGCGAATATGAAAAAGGCCACACAACGCGAAATTTTCTGAAATAATTCACTTGACAGCCAATTGTCGCCTATCGACCGCAGCCGATGTGAACAAGCTGTGGATCACCATCTGTAAACTGCTGAAAAGAAACGGTAATCTGTGACGCTCGGAAATTTTCGCATTGGCGGTTTCGAAGGCTGCGAATATCAGCGGGCATGTATATGCCGGCAAAGCATTTCGAACTTTGAAATGCACGCGGAGCGCCGTTTTGCGGGCTTTCTTTTAAGTACTTGCCGGCAAACGAAAAAACCCGGCGCGATCGGCCGGGTTTGAAGAAGCGCAGTTCAGGAAAAGGTATATTAGGCCGACAGCACCTTGACCCGTTGGGCCAGCCGCGACACCTTGCGCGATGCAGTGTTCTTGTGCACCACGCCCTTGGTCGCGGCCCGCATCAATTCCGGCTCGGCCACCTTGAAGGCAGCCTGTGCGGCCGCCTTGTCGCCAGCCGCGAGCGCCTCTTCGACCTGGCGGATGTAGGTCCGGACGCGGGAGCGACGGTTCTTGTTGATCGCTGCGCGACGGGCGATCTTGCGCGTTGCCTTTTTGGCCGAGGAGGTATTGGCCATGGTGCCTCTCTTCTGATCTGGTGGGCGCTTGCGGGATACCGCGGGGCGCAAAAAACAAACGGGCAGCCACAGGGCCGCCTCGGTTGGTGCGGCTTATAGTTCAGCTTTTCCGGCGCGTCAACGCTGCGGCGCTTTCTTTTTGGCCGGTGCCTTCGTCATCTCATCGGTTCGTGAAATTCGGCTTCCGCTTGCCGGTGAAGGCCGCCATGCCTTCCTTCTGGTCGTCCAGCGCAAACAGCGAATGAAACAGCCGGCGCTCGAACCGCAGGCCCTCGGTGAGCGTCGTCTCATAGGCGCGGTTGACAGCCTCCTTCGCCATCATCACCGATGGCAAGGAAAAACCGGCGATCTTGGCCGCTGCCTTAAGCGCTTCCTCGATCAACTCGCCGGCTGGCACGACGCGCGAGACCAGGCCGGAACGCTCGGCCTCGGCTGCGTCCATCATTCGCCCCGTCAGGCACATATCCATCGCCTTCGACTTGCCGACGAAGCGGGTCAGGCGCTGCGATCCGCCCATGCCGGGCATGACACCCAGCGTGATCTCGGGTTGGCCAAACTTGGCGGTATCGGCGGCGATGATGAAATCGCACATCATCGCCAGTTCGCAGCCGCCGCCCAGAGCGTAGCCCGCCACCGCCGCGATGATCGGCTTTCGTGCCCGCGTAAATTCTTCCCAGCCGACGAAGAAATCCTGCAGATAGGCATCCACATAGGAGATTGACTGCATTTCCTTGATATCGGCACCTGCGGCGAAAGCCTTTTCCGAACCAGTGATGACCATAGCGCCGATGTCGGCATTTGCGCCCATGCTGTTCACCGACGCAACCAGTTCCGCCAGCACTTGTGAATTCAGCGCATTGAGCGCTTGCGGCCGGTTCAGCGTAATCAGCCCGACCTTGCCGCGGGTCTCGACGATGATGGTTTCATAGCCCATGCTTGCTCCTCCTCGCTTGTGTTTCAAGCCTGACAGGTCCGGCAGTGGAAGGTTGAGCGACCGCTTTGCACGATACGCTCGATGTGCCCGCCACAACCAGGCTTGGAGCAGGCCTCGCCCTCGCGATCATAAACCGCGAAGGAATGCTGGAAGTAGCCCAGCGATCCATCGGTCTGCATATAATCGCGCAACGACGAGCCGCCGGCGGCGATCGCGTCGGCGACGACCGAGCGGATTGCTTCGGCCAGGCGTTCGCTCTGTTCTCTGGCTTTCTTGCCGGCTCTCGCGAGCGTGCCCGCTTTGCGCAGCGGTGACAGGCCGGCCCGCCAAAGCGCTTCCGAGACGTAGATATTGCCTAGCCCGGCGATCAGCCGTTGGTCGAGAAGCGCCGCCTTCAGCGGTGACTTGCGACCTTTCAGCAGCGAAGCGAGCAGAGCGCCGTCCAGTGCATTGCCTGTAGGCTCGACACCTAATCCCGCCAGCATCGGATGCATGTCTGGCTCGTCTTCCGAAAACAGCATGAACCCGAAGCGGCGCGGGTCGTTGAAGATCACGCGAGAGCGGACGCCGGCAGGTGATGTGATGTCGAAGACGACGTGATCGTGAGCGGTGTTTTTCGAACGTTCATAGTGGAACGCCCCGGGTGTTGCACTCTCGTCGGCCGTTTCGACGCGAAACGAACCCGACATGCCGAGATGGCAGATCAGCACCGGGCCATTGTCCAGGTGCATCGTCAGATATTTGGCGCGGCGGCCGAGCGCTGCAATCGTCTTGCCGGTCAGCCGCTCCGAAAATCTCTCGGGGAATGGAAACCGCAAATCGGGCCGGCGTGCCTCGACACCGACGATGCGGGCACCTTCAAGGATCGGCTGCAGACCGCGCCTGACTGTCTCGACCTCCGGCAGCTCAGGCATGGCCGCTTATCGTGGCATGGAAGGAGGTGCCGTATGGGCCGGGCGCCAGCCCGAGATGTTCGGCCACGGTTTCGCCGATGTCGGCAAATGTCGTCCTCAGTCCAATGTCCGCGCCTTTGAAACCCGGCCGTGTGCCGATAACCGGAATACGCTCGCGTGTGTGGTCGGTGCCGCGCCACGTCGGATCGTTGCCGTGATCGGCGGTCAAAATGAGCAGATCGCCTGGCCTCAGCCGCGCGAATGCCTCCGGCAGGCGCCGGTCGAAAGCTTCGAGTGCGGCGGCATACCCCGCGACGTCGCGCCGATGTCCGAACTCGGTATCAAAGTCGACAAAGTTCGCGAAGACGAAGTCGCCGTCGCGGGCATCTTCCATGGCGCCAAGCGCTTTGTCGAACATCGCCATGTTGCCGGCAGCCTTGCGGACTTCCGAGATCCCCCGATGGGCGAAGATGTCGCCGATCTTGCCGATTGCGATAACCCGGCTGCCGCGCGCCGTCAGCCGGTCGAGCAGCGTCGGTTCCGGCGGCGGTACGGCATAGTCGCGACGATTATGCGTTCGCGCGAACGTGGCGGCGGTTTCACCGATAAACGGTCGTGCGATGACGCGCCCGATATTCAGCGGATCGACCAGCCCGCGCACTATCTTGCAGAAGTCGTAAAGCCGTTCCAGGCCGAAATGAACCTCATGCGCGGCGATCTGCAGGACGGAGTCGACCGAGGTGTAGCAAATCGGCTTGCCGGTGCGGATATGGTCTTCGCCGAACCGTTCGATGATCTCGGTGCCGGGGGCATGACAATTGCCGAGAATGCCGGGCACCTTCCCTTCACCCACCATTGCTTCGGTCAACTCGGCTGGAAAGGCGGGAATCGTGTCGGGGAAGTAACCCCAGTCGAAACGGACCGGCAGGCCGGCTATTTCCCAATGGCCCGATGGCGTGTCCTTGCCGCTCGAAACCTCCTGTGCCGCGCCGTGAAAGGCGGCGGCAAACTCGACGCTGCCGCCATTCTCGAACCTGAAACCCGTCGCCGTTGCCGCGGCATGGCCGAGGCCGAGCGATAGCATGTTTGGTACAAGAAGCGGTCCGCCACGCAGGCCTTCACGATCGGCGCGGCCTTCCGCGCAGGCCTGCGCGATGTGTGCGAACGTGTTGGAGCCAGTGTCGCCATAGCGTTCGGCGTCGGCCGCGCCGCCGATGCCGAAGGAGTCAAGGACAAAAAGGGAGGCGCGTGCCATCAAAGGTTCATCATTGCCTGGGTGTTGACTCAGACATAGGGTTCCGCGCTGCCGTTGGCAATTCGGAAACCCGAACGGCACGGCTTGGCGTGCTGGTCCGGGAGAAACGAATCGCGGCATGGTCGATCTGCCGATCGAAATGCGCGGCATGGAGCTCGCATGAGGCCTGCCCTGAAAGCATTCGCTGCCGCACTGGCCTTGCTGCTGGATGCATCTTGCGCGAACCTGGCGCGTGCCGATTGGCGCGATGATATCGGAACGTTCCGTATCGGTATCGTCGCCGAGCCTGGCGCCGGCAACACCGTTCCAGGTCTGGCGCTGCTGACCGACGCCTATACCAAAGCGCTCGGCATGAAGGTGGAGTTTGTCGTTGCCCGCGACTATACGTCGTTGATCGAGGCGCAGGCCAATGCGCGGATCGAATATGCAATCTATTCGGCAACCGCCTACGCCGCCGCCTCCGAACGGTGCGGATGTGTCGAACCTCTCGCGGCGCCGCTCGATTCCGGCGGCGCCATCGGCATCCGCTCCGTACTGCTGACGCGCGACGGGAGGGTTCCCGATCTGATGGCCATGGCAGTCCATCGGGTCGTCATGGCGCCTTTCGACAGCGTCGGTGGTGCTTTGTTGCCGCTTGCCGGGCTGGCTGCAGACGGGGTCAACGCGGCGGAAGATGCGCCGTTTTTGACCCACGCCAATTCGGCTGCCGCAGCTGAAGCAATGCTGGTCGAGGGCGAGGCCGATGCCATATTCGGCTGGATCCCGGCTGTGGCAGAGGGACGGCCAAATCCTCCTGGCGGCACGGTGGCGAGGCTCGAGGCCGCAGGGCTCTCGAAATCGTCGCTTTAGGTCGTATGGACCTCAGGCCTGCTGAGGTATGGTCCGCACGCCGTCCGCAGCGATCTGGACCCCGAAGCCAAACGCCGGCTCACCGTCTTTCTCACCAATCTCAGATCAGCCGCGCCGGACATTTACGATCTTCTGGAGCCGAGACACTCCGGCGGGTTCGCCGTTGCCGGTCCGAGGGATTATGTGCTGGCTGCGGCCATCGTGCACCTGGTCTCGGCCCGCGGTCGCAAGCAATAGCTACAGCCCGGTTAGCGGGCTTCAGGCGTCAGCAATCGCTGCACGGAATGGTCGGGCTCCTTCGCGGCCGTAGATAATAAGTTTCCGCCATCGATATCGAATTGAAGGCCGAGCTCAACCCGAACCGGCTTTGGCCATCCGCCGACCAGGTGATGATTGGCTTGTAGGCGAGATCGCTTTCGACCCGAATGAGGAAAGTGCCTTTGATCTTGAGCGCGCTCGGGACCGTTGTGGCGGAATCCTTGATGGCGTCGACGCTAGAGACACCATCGACTACTTTGCGCGACCACACGACCAAGACTTTCGGCGTCGTCTCGTCCGTGACCTGTATCGCCGTAATGATGATCTTCGGTTTCGAACGATTATAGGGCTGAAGCGTGGAACTGCCGATCGCCATGATGGCATCGAGATCGGCCGCCTTGATGGTCTGCTGCTGCGTGACAAGGTCCGCTACCATGCTGCCGATGCGGCTGACCTTCTTGCTGGTTTCGATGGCTTGCGAGGCCTCCATGGTCATAAAGTACATGATCAACAGGACAGGCACGATGAGGGCAAACTCGACAGCCGCAATACCGCCGCGGTCCGAGCAAAGCCGGACTGCTCTTGTACAAATCTCTGCGATGCCCAGCTGTGCCCCCGCACGAATCATGGCTTTGCCCTTTTCAAGCGACTAGGTGGTTCAGTTGTCGAACGGCTCGTTCTGCCAAGTGATCGAAGCGAAATGCAGCGTTTTGCCGTCCTTCAGATTGGCCATCGACTTGGCCATGAAGTCGGTCATCACCGGCCATTTGTAAAAAACCCGCAGCATGTTTCTCGACTCTGCCAGGCCTGGTGCGACGGTGAAGGTCTGTGTGCTCGTGCCCTTGGTCAACACGACGTCGCCATCCTGGATCTTGAAACCGGCCAGCGCCGCATCGGCGAAGGTCGGATATTCGCGCAAATCCACCAGCAATCCGGGACAGGTCTTGGCGACCATGATCTCCAATTTGATGCAGATCATATCCCGCAGCTTGGTCCCGGACACATCGGCCGGTCTTAATTGGCCGGTACGCAGTTGGCGCGCGATGTCGTCTGTGGCGTTTGCCATCACTTCTTGTGCGGCAAATGAAATACAGCTCTCCAGGATGGCGAAGACAAGAAGCGCGAATGGAATTGCAAGCATGGCGAATTCGATCGCCGTGCTTCCGCGTCGGTCGCCCAAAAACCTTCCGGGAAAACCTGCTCGTCCTGCCTTGCTCATGTCCTCTACCCGCCGATTCCAGTTCTGCATCGGATCCCACCATTAGTCGGAACCGATTGAAGTCCGGTTGGAATGACCGTTAAATTCGGCGGAAAGGCCTTAACCAGGCAATAACCGAAGCGTTCCCGCAAAGGTGGAGAAGTCGGCTGGCTAATGCCCGGCGCTCATCTCGGCCTCAGAGGCCTTCTCGGCATCGCTCTTGTACGAGCTTTCGCAATATGGCGCGCAGGACATGGTCTGTACTTCGGCACGCCGATAGATGCGCACCGACGACGCTGCCTGGCGCACGACCGTTATTTGCTCATCGACGATCGGGTTGCCCTCCTGATCGAGGACGACAAGATTGGTGACGCCAAATCCCTTGCCGGTCAGTACGATCGTCGATGCGTCCTGCACGGAGGCGTCGGCGATCGCCGGATTGCCGACGACAATCGTATCGGCGGCGCGCGATAATTTGACGATCTTTGCCTGGTTCATCGTGACCTCGATGCCGGCGCCCGCCTTGGCTGGAACGGCGAAAGCCGCTGCGGCAAGAACCACGGCAACTGGAAATGACGATCTCGGCCCGGCCATTGAGGCGCTCCCCGGCAACAAACTGTTCAACAGAACATGAACGAGATTGGTGAACCAACCGTTAAGCGGCTGAAGTTCAGGATTAAGTCCGGAACCGGCATTGGGCTAGCCGGCACGGCTCAAATGTCTTTGCCGAGTTGCGCTTTTTTCGCCCCTTTGTTCGCCCGTGGACCCAGTGGTCGGTATTTTAGTTCTGGGTTAACTACGCAATGTCATCGAAGCGGGAAAGGAATCGGTAAGCCTGTTTATTAAGCCGATCGAAACAGCTTCCGCTTACATTCGCAGCATCCGATCAGCCATCAAGAGAAGTTGACGGAAGTGCTGTAACAATTGGAGTAGGAGCTCGAATGTCTAACCTCATCGCACGTTTTGTGAAGGACGAATCCGGCGCGACCGCTATCGAATACGGTCTGATCGCCGCTCTCATCGCGCTCGCCATCATGGTCGGCGCCACCTCGCTCGGCAACGCGCTGAACGCCAAGTTTGACAAGATTGCCAGCAAGGTCAACGCTTCGAATTAAGCAACAACATTCCGTTGTTTTCCAATAAGGGCCGCCGCACTGGCGGCCCTTATTTAGTCCTACGCATGATTTGAACTTTAGACCTCATCAATCGTTAATCGAACATGCCTAGGCTGGGACCAGGTACAGTTTGACCACAGGCGCCACGCCCATGCTTGAATCCGTGATCTTCGTCGTCTTTCCGTTCTGCATGCTTTTTGCCGCGATCTCCGACATGCTGTCGATGACGATCGCCAATCGCGTGCCTGTGCTGCTCGTCGTTGTCTTTGCCTTGGTTGCGCCTTTGACCGGCATGGACTGGGCCACCTATGGCGGGCATTTCGCCGCCGGCGGCCTGGTTCTTGTGGTGACATTCGGCCTGTTCGCGCTTGGCGGCATGGGCGGCGGCGACGCCAAGCTCCTGGCTGCCACTGCCGTATGGATGGGACTGAACATCCATCTCGTCGAGTATCTCGTCAGCTCGACATTCATCGGCGGTCTGCTGACGCTTGCCATCCTCGCCTATCGAAAATCGCTGCTTGCCGCCGTCACAAGCCACAATCGGTTCCTGCGCCATTTTGCAGATGAAGCGACCGGCGTTCCGTACGGCATAGCGCTGGGCATTGGCGGTCTGCTTACCTATCCGGACTCGCCATTGATGGCCTGGGCACTCACCAGGCTGGCCGGCTGAATTTTGCTTACTCTATGGCGCCGGGGCAGGCGAGTTGACCACGCCTTTCCTTCGGGCGGGGCTTGGTCGCTCTAATTTATGTAAACCTTAAATTAATCACGATCGTAAGTATTACATTAACCTTGTTTTGACGATTGCCGCTGCAAAGTCCGGCTTGGCCAGGTGGTTTGCCAAGGGCGAGGTTCGGACAGATGCCAGCATCCCGATTGATTATTCTAGGCGTGGCGATAGCCGCGGCCGGAGGTGCAGGCTATGTCGCGAAGAACATGGTCGCGCCTCCGCCGCCTCCGGTTGTCGATTCCGGCCCCCAAGCGCCGGCGATCGCGCTGCAGGACGTGCTTGTCCTTTCCGGCGATGTTCCGATGGGCAGTCCGCTAGAGAACAACATTTCCTGGGAGTCATGGCCGTCCGCCGGCATCAACGCAAATTTCATCACCCGCGCCGCCGAGCCTGAAGCGCTGGATAAGCTGAAGGGCGGCGTCGCGCGCGTGGCGCTGTATGCCGGTGAGCCGTTGCGGCGCTCGAAATTGATCGGTGAGGGGCAAAGCTTCATGTCGTCGATCCTGCCCTCCGGCATGCGGGCTGTCGCAACAAGCATCTCGGCCGACACTTCGGCCGGTGGCTTTATTCTTCCCAACGATTTCGTCGACGTCATCATGACCCGCAGAGCCGATACCGCCAATGGCGGTAGTCCGGGCTTTACGACCGAGACTATCCTCAAGAACATTCGCGTCCTGGCGATCGACCAGACCATTCAGGAGGATGAGGAAGGCAAGAAGACCAGGGTCGGCCAGACCGCCACCCTGGAACTGACGCCGCAGCAGTCCGAGATCATCACCGTCGCTCAGCAGATGGCGGATCGCCTGACATTGGCACTGCGCTCAATCAAGGACAGCCAGGACAAGAATGTGGGGGAGGCCGACTACCTGGTTTCCGGCAATGGTCGGCGCGGAACGGTGCGGTTGATCAAGTCGGGCGAAGTTTCCGAAGTGGGGGCGAGGAAATGAAGCTAAAAACCAAACTGCCGGTCACCTTGGCTGCGGCGATCGGCCTGTTTCTCCTTGGAACGAACGCGTATGGCACTCTCGATGCCCATGCGGCGAACAATGCCAGGGTCACAGCCTCGACGGCCACCCAGCGAGTGAAGCTCGGGCTCAACAAATCGGTGGTCATCGACCTGCCGAGCGATGCCTACGATATTCTCGTTGCCAACCCCGCGGTAGCCGATGCGGTGACCCGCACCGCCAGGCGCATCTATCTATTCGGAAAGGCGGTCGGCGAGACCAACATCTTCGTCTTTGGCCCGAATGGCGAACAGATCGTCAGCCTTGATCTGGCGGTCGAACGCGATGTTGCCGGGCTGGACGACTATATCAAGCGCTTCATCCCGTCATCGGAGATCAAGGTCGAGCTGCTGAACGACAATGTCGTTCTGACCGGAACCGTTGACACTCCGCTGGACGCCAAGCGTGCGCAAGACCTGGCGGAGATCTTCGTCTCAGGCGGCGAAGCGACCACGGGTCAATATTCGCAGACCGCTGCCGGCGGCTCCGCCGATGCCGGCGTCGACATCAACAATCCGGACACCGAGCGCCGCGTCAGCAAGATCGTCAACCTGCTGCAGATTATCGGCGACGACCAGGTGACGCTCAAGGTGACGGTTGCCGAAGTCAGCCGCTCGGTGATGAAGCAGCTCGGCGTCAACATGATCGGCAGCGGCAGCAGCAACGGCATCAGCTGGAGCGCGTTAAGCGACAATTTCACCGGTTTAGGCAAGTCGCTGTCGAACTCGGGCCTCTCTATCAGCAGCTCGACGCTGCAGGCCTATATCAACGCCATGGAACAGTCCGGCGTCATGAAGACTCTCGCCGAGCCAACATTGACGGCCGTATCCGGCGAGAAGGCGACCTTCAAGGTCGGCGGTGAATATAACATGGTGACCGGCGTTTCCGAAGCCGTCTCCAACGATAACCAGACAGGTCTGAAAACCTATTCAGTCGAGAAGATCGAATATGGTATTGGCCTGGAATTTCAGCCGGTGGTGCTGTCTCCCGGCCGCATCAGCCTGAAAGTCAGGACGTCGGTCTCCGAGCCGACAACGGAAGGGTCAGTATCTTATTCCGAAGGCGTAAAAAGCCTTGGCATGAACGCCCTGTCGCTTCGCAAACGCTTGGCCGACACGACGGTGGAACTGCCTTCGGGCGGCTCGATGATGATTGCCGGGCTCGTCCGCGACGATGTCAGGCAAGCCGTCAACGGCTTGCCTGGCCTGACAAAGATTCCAGTGCTCGGCGCGCTCTTCCGCAGCAGGGATTTCGTTCGCAACGAGACCGAGCTCGTCATCATCATCACGCCCTATCTGGTGAAGCCGGTGGCGCGCAACGACCTTGCCAAGCCTGACGACAATTTCAACGCCGCCAGCGACGGAGCCGCCATGTTCCTTGGACGCGTCAACCGCGTCTACGGCACCATGCAGACCGACAAGCCCAACGGCCGTTATCACGGCGTTGTCGGCTTCATCTACAAGTAAGCGGGGAAGCGGACATGTCTCAGTCAGCATCGAAGACAAAGGCGATCACCGCGATGCGGTCGGTCCATTTGCGAATCTGGCGGCCTGCCGTTCCCATCATGGCGGTCGTGATGGCGGCATCACTGGCCGGCTGCGCCAATCGCGACAGCGTCACGGTCGGTGCCATACCGGACGACTATCGCACCACCCATCCGATCGTCATCGCCGAGAAGATCCAGAAGATCGACCTTCCGGTCGGCGCCGGCGACCGTGGCATGACCAGATTCCAGCGCGACACGCTCCTGGGCTTTCTGGACGGATACGACAGGAGCGCGGCTCCGGTGCTGACGATTGAGGTCCCGAGGGGCTCGGCTAACGAAATCGCAGCGGCCGCGGCCGGCCGCGATTTCGCCAGGCTTGCCATAGCCAGCGGCATCAGCCGGAAGCGGATCGCCGTGCGGTCCTATCAATCCGTTTCGGCCGAAGCGTCCGCCCCGGTCCGTGTCGCCTACGTCTCGGTGAAGGCTCAGACGGACAAATGCGGGCGCTGGCCGGAAGACCTTCTGGAGACTTCGGAAAACAAGCATTATGCCGATTTCGGCTGTTCGTACCAAAACAACCTTGCCGCCCAGATGGCCAATCCGGCCGATCTGATCGGGCCGCGCAAACAGACTCCCATCGACGCGGCAAATCGGAGCGCGGTGATCGACGTCTATCGCGACAGAGGAATTTCGGACGAACTCCTCGGCAATTCGGAAGTCGAATATTAACGAGTGTTGAGGCTCAACAGACCTAAGCCGCGCAAGTCACTGAAAGAGATGACAATGAGCAATCTTGCCTATGACACAGAGGTAGCAGGCGGCGAAACCTCGGAGCAGGATATTGCCGCGATGCAGGCGTTGCGGCCGATCCCGCGCATTTCGATCCAGGCGTTCTGCGAGACCGAAGGCGTAGCCAATCCGGTCGAGCGCGCTGGCGAGGATCGCCGTATGGCCAAGGCCCATCTGAAGGTGCATATGGGGGGCATCCCCACCGCTATCGAATTCTACCAGTCTGCGCCGACACCGAACCTGATCCTGCTTGAATCGCGCAGCGAGCCGAAGCTGTTGCTGGAACAACTCGCCCAGCTCTCCGAGCACTGCGATCCGACCTCCAAGGTGGTGGTTGTCGGCCATTACAACGATGTCGGCCTGTATCGCGAACTCATCCGATCGGGCATTTCCGAATATGTCATCGCCCCGGTATCGATGGCCGACATCGTCAGCGTGGTGTCCTCGATCTTCGTTGATCCGGAAGCTGAGCCGATCGGCCGCTCGATTGCCTTCATCGGCGCCAAGGGCGGCGTCGGCTCCTCGACAATAGCCCATAATGTGGCTTGGGCCATGTCGTCCCTTTTCAAGTCCGAAGTGGTTGTCGCCGATCTCGACCTCGCCTTCGGAACGGCCAACATCAATTTCGACCAGGACCCGGCGCAGGGCATTGCCGAGGCGGTCTTCTCGCCGGAACGCGTCGACGAGGTCTATCTCGACCGGCTGCTCGCCCAATGCGCCGAGCACCTGTCGCTGCTTGCGGCACCTTCGACCCTGGAGCGGGTCTACGATTTCGAGCCCGACGCCTTCACCCAGCTTATCGACATAGCCCAGCGTAGCGCGCCGCTCCTCGTGCTCGATGTTCCCCACGTCTGGGCCGGCTGGACCAAGAACACGCTGGTCAAGGCCGACGAGATCGTCATCACGGCGACGCCCGAACTGGCCAATCTGCGAAACACAAAGAACCTGGTCGACATGCTGAAGCGGCTTCGTCCAAACGATCCTGCGCCAAAGCTTGTGATCAACCAGGCCGGTGTGCCGAAACGTCCCGAGATTACGCCGTCCGATTTCTCCGAATCGCTCGGCCTTTCGCCGATGTCGGTCATCCCCTTCGAGCCGCTTTTGTTCGGAAATGCCGCCAACAACGGACGTATGCTCGGTGAGATGGATGGCAAGAGCCCCGTCGTCGCCACGATCAACGAGATTGCCCATGTGCTGACGGGGCGCAGCGAAATCAAGGTGAAGAAAAAGGCTGGCCTCGGCAACCTGCTCGGCAAGCTTTCGCGCAACAAGAAGTGATGCCGCAGCGGTGGAATTGGTAAGCAATCATGTTTGGTAAAAGAGGCAGCGACGACGGCAACCGGACCATCCCGGAATTCCGTCAGCCAGCACCCGCACCTGCCGCGCCGGCGGCCGCGAACCCTGTGGAAGCGGCGGTAGCTGCCAGGCCCGGGGCGCTGCCGCCATCCGGCGCGCCTGCAGGGCCGGCGGTTCGCCGTGCGGTCGAGCCGCCGCCATTGGCGCCGGAGCCGAAAAGGATTCAGCGTGAGCGCAGCGAGAGCTATTACGACACCAAAAGCCAGGTCTTCTCCGCACTCATCGACACGATCGATCTGTCGCAGCTCGCCAAGCTCGATCCCGAAAGCGCGCGCGAGGAAATCCGCGACATCGTCAACGACATCATCGCGATCAAGAACTTCGCGATGTCCATCGCCGAGCAGGAAGAGCTTCTCGAGGATATCTGCAACGACGTCTTGGGCTACGGGCCGCTGGAGCCACTGCTTGCCCGCGACGATATTGCCGACATCATGGTCAATGGCTCCAAGAACGTCTACATCGAGGTCAACGGCAAGGTCGAGCAGACCGGCATCCGTTTCCGCGACAACCAGCAGCTCCTCAACATCTGCCAGCGTATCGTCAGCCAGGTTGGCCGCCGCGTCGATGAATCAAGCCCAATCTGCGATGCGCGTCTTCCTGATGGCTCCCGTGTCAACGTCATCGCACCGCCCTTGGCCATCGACGGCACCGCCCTTACCATCCGCAAGTTCAAGAAGGACAAGCTGACGCTCGACCAGCTGGTCAAGTTCGGCTCGATTTCGCCGCAAGGCGCCGAGATTCTCAAGATCATCGGCCGCGTCCGTTGCAACATTGTCATTTCGGGCGGTACCGGCTCCGGCAAGACGACGCTGCTCAATTGCCTGACCAACTATATCGACCGCGAGGAACGCGTCATTACGTGCGAGGACTCGGCTGAGCTGCAATTGCAGCAGCCACATGTGGTGCGTCTCGAAACACGTCCGCCCAACCTTGAAGGTGAGGGCGAAGTGACCATGCGCGACCTGGTCAAGAACTGTCTGCGCATGCGGCCCGAGCGCATCATCGTCGGCGAGGTGCGTGGACCCGAAGTGTTCGACCTATTGCAGGCGATGAACACCGGCCATGACGGCTCGATGGGAACGATCCACTCGAATAGCCCGCGCGAATGCCTCAACCGTATAGAGTCAATGATCGCCATGGGCGGCTACACGCTGCCGCAAAAAACCGTACGCGAAATTGTCGTCGGCTCCGTCGACGTGATCATACAGGCTGCACGCCTGCGCGACGGATCGCGGCGCATCACCCACATCACCGAGGTGATCGGCATGGAAGGCGACGTCATCATCACCCAGGACATCGTTCTCTATAACATCAAGGGCGAGGATGCGAACGGCAGGTTGCTGGGCGAGCACGTGTCCACCGGCATCGGCCGTCCGCATTTCTGGGAGCGCGCCCGCTACTATGGCGAGGAGCAGCGCCTAGCCGTTGCACTCGAGGCGATGGAGAAACGCGCTGACTGATCCGTCTGGAAGCGTGGGGGCCAGGGTCGATGTTCGGGATTGACAGCACCGTATTGGCATTCGTCGTGCTCGCCGGCTTCAGCGCCGGCGCAGTGGCCTATGCTTTCCTGTTCAATCGGATCAGCACCGAGAAGCAGGTCGGCAAGCGGCTTGAATCGATCAAGACCGCCGAGACGGATCGTTCCGTCGTCAAGGCTTCGCGCGATCGCGTGGCGGAAGCGGCCAAGCGTCGCAAATCCGTCCAGGATTCGCTGAAGGATCTCGACCAAAAGCAAAAGTCCAACCAGAGCCTGGTCAAGAAACCACCGCTGAAGATCCAAATCCGCCAGGCCGGCATGAAGGTCTCGATTGAGCGCTTCTATGTCTATTCGGCGGTCTGCGGCGTCGTCTTGACGGCTTTGGTCTATTTCATCGGCGCACCGCTGCTGGTCTTGCCGGCTGCGCTGCTGGTCGGTGTCTTGGGTCTGCCGCGCTGGTTCGTCTCGTTTCGCCGCGCACGCCGCGTCAAGGCGTTTCTCAACGAATTTCCGAACGCGCTCGACATCATCGTGCGTGCAGTAAAATCCGGCCTGCCGCTGAACGACGCTGTGCGCCTGATCGCCAATGAATCCCCCGAGCCGGTCAAGACCGAGTTCCGCCGCATCGTCGATTCGCAGCAAATGGGTTTGTCGATCCCCGACGCGGCCATGCGCATGCCCGAAACGATGCCGTGCACCGAGGCGAGCTTCTTCGGCATCGTCATCCAGATCCAGTCTCAGGCCGGCGGCAATCTTTCCGAAGCGCTGGGCAATCTTTCGCGCGTGCTTCGCGACCGCAAGAAAATGAAGGCCAAGGTCCAGGCGTTGTCTATGGAAGCCAAGGCATCCGCCGTGATCATCGGCGCGCTGCCTTTCGTCGTTGCCTTTCTCGTCTATCTGACGAGCCCGAACTACATCATGCCCCTCTTTACCACCAGCACCGGCCATCTGATCCTCGGTTGTTCCGGCGTCTGGATGTCGATGGGTATCCTGGTAATGCGCAAGATGATGAACTTCGAAGTCTAGGATTCGCGCGTATGACCGATCACGTCATCAGAACTCTCACCGACCCGTCCCTGCTGATCGCACTGCTGGTCGGCATCGCGGTGTTTGCGACGGTCTTCACGCTGCTGCCCGCCTTTGGCGGGAACCAGCTCAAGGCGCGCATGAAATCCGTGGCGCTGGAGCGCGATGAGCTGCGCGCCAAACAGCGCGCGCGGCTGGCAGTCGAAGCCGACCGCCGCCGCAAGGGCCTGCGCGAAGAGCAGTCGGTCGGCATGCGCAATATTGTCGATCGCCTGGATCTCAGGCGTGCGCTGGCGGACGAAGGTACCTTGCAGAAATTGAAAGTGGCGGGTTTTCGCGGCCAAAATCCGCTGACGCGCTTCCTTTTTTTCCGCCTCGTCCTGCCCTTCATCGGCTTTGCATTGGCGGCCATATATCTGTTCGTGCTTGGAGGACTGCCCGAGCAGCCGCTTTTCGTGAAGCTGTTCGTCTGCATCGTGGTTGCCTATGCGGGGTTCTACGCGCCGGTGCTCTACGTCAACAACCGTGCGACCAAGCGCAAGCAGTCGATTCAGATGGCGTGGCCGGACGCGCTCGACCTGTTGCTGATATGCGTCGAGTCCGGCATGTCGGTGGAAGCAGCGCTTCGCAAGGTCGCCGATGAGATCGGCGCGCAATCGGTGGCATTGGCGGAAGAATTCATCCTGACCAATGCCGAACTTTCCTATCTGCAGGAGCGCAAGCAGGCGTACGAGAACCTTGCAAGCCGCACTGGCCTCGAATCCGTCAGGTCGGTGTCCCAGGCGTTGGTTCAGGCCGAGCGCTACGGTACGCCCGTGGCGCATGCGCTGCGCGTGCTTGCCGCTGAGAGCCGCGACATGCGCATGAATGCCGCCGAGAAGAAGGCGGCCGCGCTGCCGCCGAAGCTTACCGTGCCGATGATCCTGTTCTTCCTGCCGGTGCTGTTCGCCATCATTCTGGGTCCCGCCGGCATCCAGGTGAGTCAGCGCGGCATCTTTGGCGACCAGCCGAAATCGAGCAGCCAGTAGCCCAAGCGGCGTCGCCACAAACGCTGCTACGATTCAAAGCCGCGCTGCGGGTGTCGCGCGGCTCCTTGCGTTTGACGTGTTGCGGAATTCTCGCGCCGGTTCGGCGCTCGAAGCGGTCAGTTGGTGGCAGGCTTTGCCTTGTCCTGCTCCTTGAGCTGGCTCCAGGCATTCTGCTGCGCCAGCATCTGGCGAAGGTAAGCGACGTTGGCCTGCGCCTGTTCCGGCGACAGCTCTTGTGAGGCGATCTTCTCGGCCTCGTCGAAACGTCCTTGCAGACCGACGACCAGCGCCAGGTTCTGGCGGACGCGACTGTCGGCATTCGGCTGCTGGGCGGCCGAGCGCATATAGGTTTCGGCCGTGCGCAAATCGCCTTCCAGCACATACGACATGCCGAGATTGGAAAGGATCGACGGTTCGTTCGGCTTGAGGTCCAGCGCTTTGCGATAGTCTTGACGCGCCTCGTCCTTTTGGCCGAGCTGGTCGAGAATGGCAGCTTCCGCCGATACAAGTTTCCAGTCAGGATATTCGGGCGTCTGGGCGCGGCGCACGGCATCGAGAGCCGGCTCGAACTGTCCGTTGGCGGCAAGCGCCTTGCCATAGGCGGCGAGCACGTCGCGGTCCTTCGGCAAGGCAATCGCCAGCTTGCGCATCACCGCAAGCGACTGGTCGGCGTCACCGTCCATCTGCAACGCCGCGGCATAGTTTGTCGCGATCCGCTTGTCGTTGGGGCTTTTCGAGTAGGACTGCCCGAGCGCCATCGTGGCGTTGTGCAGTTCGCCCGCCGACATTGTTTCCAGCGGCTTGCCGCTTGGGCGAGAAATCGAGCCAGTCGTCAATTTGCTGGTTCCGCAGCCAGCGACGCTTGCGGCAAGCACCATCATCAACGCCGTGGTGATCAGCCTATTTGCGCTGGCGTTCATCCTGCGGTCGGTCGGCATCGGCACCAGGGCTCCGTTCATGCGCGTGACCATTTGCGTGGTCATCTTCCCTCCCGCAGAAATATTCTGTTAACCCTAACGGAGAGTTAAGAAACGCCGACTCAGAAGCCGGAGACCAGGGAATGCCTGTCGAACTCGTCGAGAAAAAATTGAACAATGCGCTGCCGGTCCATCTGGTGGCGAAGGATGCACAGGCGGCGGCGGGCCTTGCGCCATCCTCGGTCGCCTGGGCCAAGGCCAACGGCTTTTCCGGCGAGGCCGGCAGGACGCTGGTTGTGCCTGGCGATAACGGTGCGATTGCCGGAGCCCTGTTCGGCACCGGCGACGCCGAGGGCGCAATGGCCGTCGGGGCACTGGCGAGAGCCTTGCCCGAAGGCGACTGGCGTCTTGCGTCCGCACCGGCCAAGCCGGAGCTTACGGCACTCGCGCTGGCGCTCGGCGGCTATGTTTTCACCCGCTATGGCAAGAAGCCTGGAAGGACGCTTCGCTTCGCGCTGCCGTCCGGCGCCGACGCTGCTCGCGTCAGACGCATCGCCGATGGCGTTTTCCTGGCACGCGACCTGGTCAACACGCCGACCAGCGATATGGGTCCCGGCCAGCTGGAGAATGCCGCCCGGACCTTGGCCGCGACGCACAAGGCTGAAATATCGGTGACCAAGGGCGACGATCTTCTCGCCGCCAACTTTCCGATGATTCATGCCGTCGGTCGCGCTTCGGCCGACGCGCCGCGCCTGATCGACATGATTTGGGGGCCGAAGAATGCCCCCAAGATAACGCTGGTCGGCAAGGGCGTCTGCTTCGACACAGGCGGCCTCGACATCAAGCCGTCCTCGGGCATGCTTTTGATGAAGAAGGACATGGGCGGCGCTGCCAACGTGCTGGGCCTCGCTTCCATGATCATGGCCGCCGGGCTGAAGGTCCAGCTGCGCGTGCTCATCCCCGCTGTCGAGAATTCGATAGCCGGCAACGCCTTCCGTCCAGGCGATGTGCTGGTGAGCCGCAAAGGCATCACCGTCGAAATCGGCAACACCGACGCTGAAGGGCGGCTGGTCCTCGCCGACGCCTTAGCCTTGGCCGACGACGAGGAGCCGCAGATGCTGGTCGATATGGCAACACTGACAGGCGCTGCCCGTGTTGCGCTCGGCCCCGACCTGCCGCCCTTCTACACCGGTGACGAGGCGCTTGCATCCGAGCTGGCGGACGCCTCCGTTGCGGTCGAGGATCCGCTATGGCGCATGCCGTTTTGGAAGCCCTATGACGCCAAGCTGGCGTCGAAAATTGCCGATATCAACAACGTCACGTCGGATGGTCTCGCCGGCTCGATCACCGCGGCGCTATTCCTGAAGCGCTTCGTCCAAAAGACCGCCAGCTGGGCGCATTTCGACATCTTCGCCTGGAACCCGTCGGACCGTCCGCACGGCCTTGCCGGCGGCGAGGCGCAAGGCATCCGGGCGCTGGAGCGTGTCATTTCGAACCGCTTCGGCGGATGATGTCTCGGCATAGCCGACGAAGGTGTTGACTGAAACGGAACCGAAACAATTTTCCGTCATGCTGGACGGATGTCGATTATCATGCGTCCAAGTCAGGCCTTGCGACTGTGGCAGCAGGTGGTGCTGTCGCAGGTGCGCGACGACGCACCCGATCTCACCATGCGCCAGACGGCGATCCTGTTCACCATCTATCTCGATCCGCCGCCGCACACGGTGCGCGGTCTGGCTGCCCGCCTCAATGTCACCAAGCCGGTGATCACCCGTGCGCTCGACACGATGGGGGCGCTGAAGTTGGTGTCGCGCCACCGCGACGAGCTCGACAAGCGCAACGTGCTGGTCAGGCGCACAGTCGAAGGTGCGCTCTTTGTCGAACGCTTCGGCGATGTTATCATTGCCAGAGCCCAAGAGCTGCCGATTTGACCAAATTGTCCATTTGAACGAGTTGCCGATTTGACCGCCAGGGATGCCCGCCTCCATGCCTTCCGCTCCGATCTCGCCGATGCCAGGCTGAGAGGCGAGGTCGCCGCCGACCGGTTCGTCGCCGGCCGGCCGGCTCGCATCACCGCTTCCGTGGCCGACATCCGCAAGGCGCCACGGCCGAATGCCGGTGTCAACACACAGCTTCTGTTCGGCGATGACATTCTCCTCTTCGAGGACGCAGAAGGCTGGGCCTGGATCCAGGGCGAATGCGACGGCTATGTCGGCTATGTCGCCGACACGGCGTTGGGCGCTCGGGACCATGCGCCGACCCATATCGTTTCGGTGCCGCGCACCTTTCTCTATCCAGGACCCGACTTGCGCTTTCCGGTGAGCGGGCAATTGTCGATGGGATCATTGGTGACGGTGACGGGCTCAGCCGAAACACGCGGCACGCATTATGCGCTGTTGCCGTCCGGTCAAGCGGTCATCTCGGGTCATCTCAGGCCTGTCGCCGAGGCGGCCGCCGACTACGTTGCTGTTGCCGAGAGCTTTCTCGGCACGCCTTATTTGTGGGGCGGCGCCTCGGGCTTCGGCATCGACTGTTCCGGTCTCGTGCAATTGGCGATGCGCATGGCCGGCAGGCAGGTGCTGCGCGATTCCGACATGCAGGCGGCAACCATCGGCGAGCCGCTCGTTCCGGGGCCGGACTTTTGCGGGCTTCAGCGCGGCGACCTGGTGTTCTGGAAAGGCCACGTCGCTATCATGACCGACGCCGAGACGATAATCCACGCCAATGGCCACACCATGCTGGTATCGCGTGAAGGACTGAGCGAAGCGATCGCCCGTATCGGCTATCTCTATGGCGGTCCGACGGGGTTTCGCCGGCCGTAACGCGAATCGATCACCTTTTGTTCTGATTCTGCTTGGCGATCGCGCGCCGCCGCGCTACCTCTGACGCGTGACAGAGCAGCCGCGCCTTGCCGAACAGAAAGCCGCCGTCGTCCTGCCCGAGCCATTCGTCAAATGGTTTGCGGAAAAAGGCTGGTCGCCGCGCGCCCATCAGATCGAATTGCTGGCCAAGGCTCAGGGCGGGCAGTCGGTATTGCTGATCGCCCCGACCGGCGCCGGCAAGACGCTGGCCGGGTTCTTGCCATCGCTGACCGAACTGGCCGGCCGGCCAAGGAGAAGGCCGGGGCAGGCGCATCGCGGCATCCACACGCTGTACATCTCGCCGTTGAAGGCGCTGGCCGTCGACATCGAGCGCAATCTCGGCAAACCCGTCGAAGAGATCGGGCTGTCGGTTACTGTCGAGACGCGCACCGGCGATACGCCCGCACACAAGCGCCAGCGGCAGAAGCTGGCGCCGCCCGACATTCTGCTGACCACGCCCGAGCAATTGGCGCTGCTGATTGCCGCGCCCGACGCCAGGCGCTTCTTCGAGGACCTGCGCTATGTCGTACTCGACGAACTGCATTCGCTGGTGACCTCGAAGCGTGGGCATCTTCTGTCGCTTGGCCTGGCCCGGCTGCGCTCGTTTGTGCCCGCCCTGCAGATGATCGGCCTGTCGGCGACGGTCGCCGAGCCCGACGAATTGCGGCGCTGGCTGGTCAGCCAGAATCCACCGGGGCCGATGGCCGAACTGATCGTCGTTACTGGCGGCGCCAAGCCCGAGATCTCCATTCTCGATTCGGAGGAGCGCGTGCCGTGGGCGGGACATTCGGCCCGCTACGCAACGCCGGAGATCTACAACGAGATCAAGCGCCACAAGACAACCCTGCTGTTCGTCAACACGCGCAGCCAGGCGGAGCTGCTGTTCCAGGAGTTGTGGCGGGTCAACGAGGACACCTTGCCGATCGCGCTACACCATGGCTCGCTCGACGTCGCCCAGCGCCGGCGCGTCGAGAAAGCGATGGGCGAGAACGCCTTGCGTGCCATCGTCGCCACCTCGACGCTCGACCTCGGCATCGACTGGGGCGACGTCGACCTGGTTGTCCATGTCGGCGCGCCGAAAGGTGCCAGTCGGCTGGCACAGCGCATCGGTCGGGCCAACCACCGTATGGACGAGCCGTCGAAGGCGATCCTGATCCCGGCCAATCGCTTCGAGGTGCTGGAATGCAGGGCGGCGCTCGACGCCAATTATCTGGGCGCCCAGGATACGCCGCCGCTGGTCAATGGCGGGCTCGACGTGCTGGCGCAGCACGTGCTGGGCTGCGCCTGCGGTGCGCCGTTCCAGGCCGATGCGCTGTTCGAGGAAGTGCGAACGGCAGCACCCTATGCCGATCTCGACCGGCCGACATTCGATCGCGTCATCGATTTCGTCGCCACCGGCGGCTATGCGCTGAAGAACTACGAACGCTACGCCCGTATTCGTCTCAACAAGGACGGGCTGTGGCGGGTGTCCAATCCTCGCGTCGCTCAGCAATACCGGCTGAATGTCGGCACCATCATTGAAGTGCCGGCGCTCAACGTGCGCTACGTCCAGGCCGGCAGCAGAGGCGCGGCTTCGCGTGGCGGTCGGGTTCTTGGCAAGATCGAGGAGGCGTTCCTCGAAACGCTGACGCACGGCGACACCTTCATGTTCGCCGGCAAGGTGCTGCGCTTCGAGGGCATCCGCGAGAGTGAGTGCTTCGTCTCGAACGCGCCGGGCAGCGACGCCAAGGTGCCGTACTATGGCGGCGGCAAATTCCCACTTTCGACGTACCTAGCCGAACAGGTGCGCGCCATGCTGGACGATCCGCAGCGCTGGAAGAAGCTGCCGGAGCAGGTCGCCGACTGGCTACGTTTCCAGGCCGACAAGTCGGTGCTGCCGAAACGCGACGATCTGCTGATCGAGACCTTTCCGCGCGGCAACCGCTACTACCTGGTGGCCTATCCGTTCGAGGGCAGGCTGGCGCACCAGACGCTGGGCATGCTGCTGACCCGCCGCCTCGACAGGGCGGGAGCCAGGCCGCTCGGCTTCGTAGCCACCGATTATGCGCTTGCCATATGGTCGCTGGCCGATATGGGTCACATGTTCAGGGCGAAGAAACCGTCGCTGGCTGCGCTCTTCGATCAAGATATGCTGGGCGACGACCTCGAAGCCTGGCTCGCCGGCAGCTGGCTGTTGAAGCGCACCTTTCGCAATTGCGCGCTGATCTCGGGATTGATCGAGAAACGCCACCCGGGCCAGGAGAAGAGCGGCCGCCAGGTGACCGTGTCGACCGACCTCATCTACGACGTGCTCCGCAGCCATGAGCCCGACCACATCCTTTTGCAGGCGACGCGGGCCGATGCCGCGACCGGTCTGCTGGATGTCAGCAGACTTGCCGAGATGCTCTCGCGCGTCCAGGGTCGAATCATGCATAAGAATCTCGAGCAGATATCGCCGCTCGCCGTGCCGATCATGCTTGAGATCGGCAAGATGCCGGTGCACGGCGAGGCCGATGAGACGCTGCTGATGGATGCAGCCACGCTGGTCGAGGAGGCCATGGGGACGAAATGACTGTGGCGCTGGCAATGGCTGCGACTCTGGCGGATACGGGCGCCGTCCGTATCGCTGGCGAACGCGCGATCTGCGACCGCCGCGGCGTGCTCTATTTTCCCGAATTCCGGCTTCTGGCCGTATCCGACCTGCATCTGGAAAAAGGCTCCTCACTGGCCAGGCGCGGCACGCTGGTTCCGCCTTACGATACCGGCGCCACGCTGCTCCGGCTGCAGACGGTGATTGCCGATTATCAGCCTGCGATCGTCATCAGCCTGGGCGACAGTTTTCACGATGGCGGCGGCGCCGCGCGCATGCACGCAAGCTTTCGCGAAAGGCTGGAAGGGCTGATGGTTGGGCGCGACTGGTTCTGGGTCGCCGGCAATCATGACCCGGAAGCACCGGCCGACCTGCCGGGCGACACCGTGCGCGAGCTGGCCATCGGCTCTCTGCTCTTCCGGCACGAGCCTTCGGCGGTAAGGGTGGAGGGCGAGATATCAGGCCATCTGCATCCTTGCGCCCGCATCGTCCAGCAAGGCCGTTCGGTGCGGCGGCGCTGCTTTGCCGGCGATGGCGGCCGCATGATCATGCCGGCCTTCGGCGCCTACACCGGTTCGCTCAATCTCCTTGACCGCGCCTATGCCGGGCTGTTCCGCCGCGAAACGCTGATGGCCTATATGCTTGGCACTGAGCGTATCTTCGCGATTTCCCACTCGATGCTCAGGCCGGGCTGAGCTGCCCTATCGTCCGTAATAGAGGGTAACAGTGTGCTTGGCCTCGGCGAAGAACAGCCAGCGCTCCACCAGCATGCCGGCGAGTTGGGTGATTGCTGCGAGTATCGACAGTGCCGCCGCAAAGGGCCACGGCAAGGCAAACGCCGCAATCAGCAGCAAAGCGGGCAAGGCAAAGGCCAGAGCCTGGGTGATCAGCCGCAGCTTTGCGCTGTGCTTGCGTGCGATGCGAAAGCCCATTTCCTTGAGCAGATAGTTTTCCTCGGTATGCGGCCATTCCATCGACCGCACCGTGCCGCCGGAAAGCCCGGTTGCGGTGTTGGCATTGGTCGGGATCTCCAGCCTATCATTGTATCGCCAGGTCGCCAGCTTCAAACCCCAGCCGAGCACGGCCAGCAATAGGGCAGCCGCGAGAATGGTATTCGAGCCGACGGCAAAAACCCGCAGCAGCGCGTTGAGCAGGACGCTGCCGGTCATTGCCGAAAAGATCAAATAGCCGGGCAGGGTGAAGCGGCTGTGCCATTGGGCGATCGGCTTCAACGAAGCATAGATCATGCCGGTGGTGCAGACGGTGACGACCGCTCCGATGGCAGCCAGCAGCCCGGCGACAGCCACCCAGCCGCTCGTACGGCCGAGGACCACCCAGCCAATTCCGAACAGTCCCGCCGGCACGAAGGTCGCGACCGACGCAACGCCTTCGCGGGACAGCCATGAGCTTCGCCATTGCGAAAAGGCGCGCCAGGCGCGTTCGGGCCGGCCGAGATGGCCGGCCGAGGACAGCAGGCCTGCCGAGATCAGGCCGAGCGACAGCCCCATGCCGGTGAGGCCAAGCCAGAAATCGGGCGGGATAAAGCCCTGTCCGGCCAACACGCCAAGCAGCGCGAGCAGGCCGTAACCGGCGCCCGTGGCGGTGGTGAAAAAGACGACGGAGAAGGCTGGATGCATGAAGGCGCGGATCAGTTCGAAAGCATGCGGTCGACCCAGCCAAGGAAACCGCCTTCGGCTCGCACCGGCTGGAGCGCCTGTGCCGGCACCGATGCGGCGCGATTGGTGTGGGCGCGTGGCGGCAGATATTTGTTGGTCGGCCTGTAGCCCATCTCCGGCATCAGGTCGACACCGCCGCGCTCCGCCACCAGTTGCGAGATAGCCGATGCCGGATCACCCAGATCGCCGAAATGCCGCGCGCTGGTCGGGCAGGCGGCAACGCAGGCCGGCACGCGGTCTTCCTCCGCCAGATTGTCGTTATAGATGCGGTCGACGCACAGCGTACATTTCTTCATCACGCCGACATCCGTGTCGAATTCGCGCGCGCCGTAGGGGCAGGCCCAGCTGCACAATTTACAGCCGATGCATTTGTCCTCGTCGACCAGCACGATGCCATCCGACGCCCGTTTGTAGGAGGCGCCGGTCGGGCAGACCGTGACGCACGCCGGTGTCTCGCAGTGCAGGCAGGAGCGCGGGAAATTGACCGTGCGCCCACCCATCTCGGTCATGTGCTCATAACTGTGCACGCGGTTGAACCAGACGCCGTCGACATTGCCGCCATAGGGGTCGATGTCGGTTAGCGGCGCCATATGGCCGCCGGTGTTCCATTCCTTGCAGGCGGTGACGCAGGCCTGGCAACCAACGCAGGTGTCGAGGTCGATGACCAGCCCGAGCTTTTTGTCGGTGTGGGCGGGAAGGCAAGTCATTCGGCAGCTTCTCTCTCCCGACGGAATTCGGCGCCGAAACTGAGCTTGTCGGGCGAGGGCTCGAAGTGTGGCGGCTGCCGGAACCGCTCGAATTGCGGCTCGGTGAAGCCAGCTTCCTCGGCCGCGCATTTGACGATGCGCACGCGCAGGTCGAACCATGCCGCCTGGCCGGTGACAGGATCGGAATTCGAATAGCGTTTGCCATTCGCATCGGCAGAGGTCTGGTCGCCGATGATGTGGTTGAGCAGGAAGCCGCGATTGGATTCGGCCGCGTCATCCTTGAGCCCCCAGCTGCCGCGCCGTTTGCCGATCGCGTTCCAGGTCCACACCGTATCGGCGTTGACGCCGTCGACCAGCTTGATCTGTCCTTTGACCTTGCCGTTGATGCTCTCGATCCACACCCAGTCGTCATCGACAAGCCCGAGGCCGGCGGCGGTCCGATTATGCACGAACAGCCGGTTCTGGCTGGTGATCTGCCTTAGCCACGCATTCTGCGCGCCCCAGGAATGGTACATGTGCATCGGCCGCTGCGTCAGCGCGTGGAGCGGATAGGCTTGGCTATCGACCGCAGCCTCTTCGAAGGGCGCGTACCAGAACGGCAGCGGATTCATATAGGTCTCGATACGGCTGCGCTCCGCCTCCGGCGGCAGCACCCCGCCATGGCCGCGCGCCGCAAGGCGAAAGCGCTGCATCGGCTCGGAATAGAGTTGGAAGACGATCGGCTCGGCCTGCGGGATGAAGCCCATGCTCTCGGCGAATTCGAGATACGAGCGGTTGGCCATCTTGTAGTAGCGCTGATCGGCGGCGAAATCCTGGTGCCAGAAGCCGCCATTATCGACGTAGCGCTGCAACTGGTCGGGATTGACGTCGCCCTTGCCGACCGAAGCCCCGTCCTTGCCGCGCCAGCCGGCGAGCGGACCGACACCTGGCGTGCGCTCGTGATTGACGATGTAGTCGGCATAGTCGCGGTATTTGGCGGAACCATCGTCGTCGACGAAGCCGGGCAGGCTGAGCCGCGCGCCGAGTTCGATCAGCACCGTCTGGAACGGCCTGACGTCGCGATCCGGCTCGACGACGGGATGGCGGATGGCGTCGCCCGGCCCGTCGGCGTGGCTGATCGGCCGGTCAAGCAGACTGATACAGTCATGACGCTCGAGATAGGTCGTGTCCGGCAGCACCAGATCGGCAAAAGGTACGGTCTCGGAATAATAAGCGTCGGAGTAGATGATGAACGGGATCCTGTACTCACCCGACGCATCAATATCGGTCAGCATGGCCATCGTCTCGACGGTGTTCATCGACGAGTTCCAAGCCATGTTGGACATGTACATGAACAGAGTGTCGATCGTGTAGGGATCGCCGGCCCATGCATTGCGGATAACCGTGTGCATGAGCCCGTGTGCGGCCAGCGGCGCGTCCCAGGAGTAGGCCTTGTCGATACGGATCGGTTTGCCGCCTTCGTCGATCAGCAGATCCTCCGGTCCGCAGACGAAGCCGAGCGGCATGCCGTCCAGTGGCGTCATCGGCTTCACATTCTTGCCGGCGGGCTTCGGCCCCGGCGGTGCAGACCGCGGATAAGGCGGTTTGAAGCGAAAGCCGCCCGGCACGTCCACGGTGCCGAGAAGCACCTGAAGCAGATGGATGGCGCGGCAAGAGTGAAAACCGTTCGAATGGGCCGAGATGCCGCGCATCGCATGCATCGACACCGGCCGGCCCTTGATGGTCTCGTGCCGGCGGCCAGCCCAGTCCGTCCAGGCCACCGGCAATTCGATTTGCTGTTCGAAGGCGACATGAGCGAGTTCGGCGGCGATCCTGCGGATGGTGTCGGCGGAGATGCCGCACCGGTCAGTGACCGCCTCGGGTGAATAGCTCTCGTCCAGATACCGGTCGGCGACGAGTTGGAAGACCGGCACGCAACGGCGGCCGTCGACGAGAAAGCTGCCGGTCAGTGCGGGCTTCGCGCCGGCGTCACTGGCATTGACTGGCATCTTCGCCACCCTGTCCCAAGCCAGCGGATTGCCGTCGCCGTCGCGCATGAACAGCCCATCATCGGCAGCACCAGGCTCTTGAATGACGAAAAGATGGGCGTTGGTGTAGCGCAAGAGGTAGTCGAGATCGACACGGCCGGCCTTCAGCAATTCGTGGATGAGTGCAAACACGAACAGGCCGTCGGTGCCGGGCCGGATGCCGATCCAATCATCGGCAATCGCGTTGTAGCCGGTGCGGCAGGGATTGATCGAGACCACCTTGGCGCCGCGTGCCTTGAGCTTGCCGAGACCGATCTTGATCGGATTGGAATCATGATCCTCGGCAACCCCGAACAGCATGAAGTATTTGGTGTTGTCCCAGTCGGGCTCGCCGAACTCCCAGAACGAGCCCCCGATCGTGTAGAGGCCGCCGGCCGCCATATTGACCGAGCAGAAGCCGCCATGGGCGGCAAAGTTCGGCGTGCCGAACTGGCTCGCCCACCAGCCGGTCAGCGATTGCGACTGGTCGCGCCCGGTGAAGAAGGCGAGTTTCTTCGGATCGGTTCGGCGGATATTCGAAAGCCGCTTCGTCGCGATCGACAAAGCTTCCTCCCACTCGATCTCGCGGAACTCACCCGAGCCGCGCGGGCCGGTGCGTAGCAGCGGCTTCTTCAGCCGGGCCGGGCTGTAGTGCTGCATGATGCCGGCGCTGCCCTTGCCGCACAACACGCCGCGGTTGACCGGATGGTCCTTGTTGCCGTTGATGTAGCGGACTTTGCCGTCTTTGATGTGGACGTCGATGCCGCAGCGGCAGGCGCACATATAGCAGGTGGTCTTGGCAATGCTGTCGGAGACATCAGGCGAAGTATCGACGCCGTCACCTTCGGCGGGCGCGCGCGTATCGGCAAGCGGTCGTTGGGATGGTGCTGAGTTGGCGCCGCGTAGCGGTTTGTTGGTCATGATCCGGCGATGTTTTTGCGTTCCGCGGCCTTGGCTCTCGTCTTCGGGCCTGGGCCGCGCATGTAATGCTGTTCCGGACGATAGCGTTCACCGACGAACCGCCACCGCAGGCTGCGGGACCAGTGCGTGAACACGGATTTGAACAGCCTCACCAAATTTCTACCCTCGACTGTCCTGGCGCGACTTTTTTCCGATTTCGGGCCAAAATTTAGAACAAAGCAATCGATCTGTCTAACAACTTGTTCTTGTAATTCCAATAGGAGTTGCTTCTTAATGCTGGCATGACTCTGGACCAATTGCGGATCTTCGTCGCCGTCGCCGAACGGGCGCACATGACCAAAGCGGCCGAGTTGTTAGGCATTTCACAGTCGGCCGCGTCCGCCGCCATCCGCTCGCTCGAACAGCAACACGGCGTCCAGTTGTTCAACCGAGTGGGCCGCAATATCGAGCTCGCCGAGACCGGACGCCGATTCTTGCCGGAGGCCAAGGCGGTTCTCGAGCGGGCTGCGGCCGCCCACAATGTGCTGGAGCATGTCTCGCAGACGATATCAGGCAGTCTCTCGATCGCTGCCAGCCAGACCATCGCCAGTTATTGGCTGCCGCGCCGGCTCGCTTCTTTCCACGAAGCCTATCCTGCCGTCCGGCTGAGCGTGAGCATTGGCAACACCAGGCAGGTCGAGACCAATGTACTTGATGGCGCAGCCGATTTCGGCCTGGTCGAGGGGCGCACCGAATCCGACATTTTGCGGCGTGCCAAGGTCGATATAGATCGCATGATGCTGGTCGTGGCGCGCTCGCACCCTGAGATCGCGGAAGTTTCGCCTGGACATCCCGACCTTGGCGGGCTTCGCTGGATCATTCGCGAAGGCGGGTCGGGCACGCGCGAGGCGCTGGAGGACCTTGCCCGACGCGACGGGATTTCGTTCGCGGACCTACAGATATTCCTGGTATTGCCGAGCAATGAGGCTATTCGCCAGGCGGTCGAGGCCGGCGCCGGCGCCACCATCATTTCGGAACTCGTCGTCGCGCGCGCGGTCGCCGAAGGCAGTCTGCGTTCCGTGCCGATCGATCTGCCGAAGCGCGAATTTGCCATGATCACGCATCGCGACCGGCAGCCAAGCCTGGCCCAGATGGGGCTCAAGGCGCATCTCGGCGGCAAAGCTGAGAGAGCCGCGCCGCTTTAAGCCGATCAGGCGAACTTCCGCTGTGCGTCGAGCGCCAGCCCGAGCCCGACTGAGCCGAACACATCGCCTTCGATAACCGACGCCTGCGGCACCAGAGCCAGGATCTGCTGCCTGGCCAGCGGGATCGCGGTCGATCCGCCGGTCAGGAACACCGCCGTGATGTCGGAGGGCTTCACCTGCGCGTCGCGGACGGTCTGCTTGACGGTACCTGCAACGCGCTCAATATCCCGAGCGATAGTGGCTTCGAGACCTTCGCGCGTGATCTCTGCCGTGAACCTCACCTCCGGTAGCGCGACCTCGATATCGGCCGACGATCGGTCCGTCAGCTCGATCTTGGCCCTTTCGACCAGCGCCGCCAGCGCGTGGCCGTAACGATGCTCGACGATATGGATGAAGCGCTCGACCAGGTCTGCGCGCTCCGCCTCGTAGCGGATCTGGCGCAGATGCGTCATCGCCCTTGCGGTGTAGACCAGGTTGATGCGCTGCCATGTTGCCAGGTCGATGAAGTAGCTCGCCGGCAGATTGCGCTTGCCGTCCTTGGTTGACGTCAGATAGCCGAGCTGAGGCATCACATGGGCGATGCTCAGCAGCCGATCGAAGTCGGTGCCGCCGATGTGGATGCCGCGGCTGGCCAGGATATCGTCTTTGCGGTCGAGCGAGCGGGCGCGCTCGGGCGAGACCCGCACAATCGAGAAATCGGACGTGCCGCCGCCCATGTCGATGATCAGCGCCAGTTCCTCGCGCGTCACCTTCTGTTCGTAGTCGAGTGCCGCCGCGATCGGCTCGAATTGGAACGCGATGTGCTTGAAACCCTGAGCGCGAGCGGCGTTTTCGAGTTCTTGCTCCGCCTTGGCGTCGGCCTCGACATCGTCGTCGACGAACTGTACCGGCCGTCCGAGCACGACGCTTTCGACTGTGTCGAGGGCGTTTTCTTCGAGCTTCTTTTTCAGGTGGCCGACAAATAGGCCGACAATTTCCATGAAGCCGATCGAGCGCGCCTTGATGCGCGTCTTTTCGTGAGCGAGCGAGCTGCCGAGAACGCTCTTCAGCGAGCGCATCAGGCGGCCTTCGATACTGTCCGTATAGTTGGCGATGGCGCGTCGCCCGAAATAGGTGCGGTTGTCCTCGAAATTGAAGAACACCGCACTGGGCAGAGTGACTTGGCCGTCTTCCAAGGCCACCAGCCGCGGCTGCCCGTTCCTGACCACGCTCACGGTGGAATTCGAAGTGCCGAAGTCGATACCGGCAAATGCTGGTCGCATCGTGCGTTCCTATATTCTGATTTGGGGAGCAGCAGCTCGTGCCCGGTCGGACCGGGGATCGCGGTCTAGCCCATACCCTCGGAAAGGGAAACCACTTTTACGAGAGTTCAGTCTTTCCTGAAGACAAGTCTTCCGAGCCAGCCTGTCAGCATGGCCAGCGATACGGCAAAGACACCGTAGAGGAAGGAGTAGTCGTGGGCGACGCGGAAGATCGACTGTTCGAAACCGGACTTGCGGATTTCGAGCTGGGCGGAGCTTTCCTTGATGAACAGGCCGCTCTTGAACAGGAAGGCGCGCGCCTTGTGGGTGCCGACCGGAACGTTGGGAGCGAGCCTGACGGTGGCGCGGAACAGGTTCTGCGACAGGAACTGCACACCGCCGACATTCTCGCTGTAGAGGCCTGTTGCCGCCTTGCGCTCGCGCAGCGCGGCGGTGAACTCCTCGATTGTCGCCGGGCTGTCCTCGGCGTCGGCCGGCTGCAAATAGAGGTTGGAGGCGCCAAGCGACAGCTGCTTGTAGCTGTTCGGATCGGTGACGTCCTGCAGCGGCCGCGTCGTCGCCACCGAATAGGAGACAGGTACGTTTTCGAAGGTCTCCGACTCCAGATTGACCCAGACGCCGAGCACCCGGTCCTTGCGGCGCACGACGACCGGTCGGGCCGGGCCTTCCAGCACAACGATCACGTCGTAGCGCCCTTGCCGTGCGACAAGCGGATCGGCATTTTCCAGCGATCCGAAGATAGTCAGGTCGGCGCCGGAAAAGCCGGCGGTAATCGAGACATTGTCGGTGGAAAGGCCGATCTGGATGTTTTCGGTTAGTGGCGTCTGTGCCTTGGCCGCTGACGCCGCGGCCAGCAGCGACAGCAAGGCGGCGGCCGCGAGCGTCCTCAAGCCAGCCATCAGCTCAGGCCCACGCCGGACAGCGAATAGAGATTGGGAGGCGTGACGAAAAGATCGATGGCGAGCCGGATGGCGACCGCCAGCACAAGCAGCGCCAGCAGCGCCCTGAGTTGTTCGCCCCGCAGCCTCTGACCGGCCTTGGCGCCATATTGTGCGCCGGCGACGCCGCCTGCCATCAACAGGAAGGCGAGCATGACGTCGACCGTCTGGTTGGTGGTGGCGTGGACCAGCGTGGTGTAAGCCGAGGTGAAGATGATCTGGAACAGCGAGGTGCCGATGACGACGTTGGTCGGCACTTTCAAAAGGTAGATCAGGGCCGGCACCATGATGAAGCCGCCGCCGACGCCCATGATCGACGATAGGAAGCCAATCGCCGCGCCCAGCCCAAGCACCGGAATGACGCTGACGAAGAGCTTCGAGGCCCTGAACCGCATCTTCAGCGGCAGGCGGTGGATCCAGTTGTGCTGGCCGGATTTCTTCAACACCGGTGCGGCGCCGCTGCGGGTGACGCGCAGCGCATTGATACTCTCGACCAGCATCAGCCCGCCGACAGTGCCGAGCAGCACGACGTAGAGCAGCGAGATGAACAGATCGAGCTGGCCGAGTCGGCGCAGGAACGCAAAGACATAGATGCCGCCGGTCGAGCCGACGATGCCGCCGGCCAAAAGCACGCCGCCGAGCTTGAAGTCGAGCGTGCCGCGCTTCATGTGCGACAGGGCGCCGGAGAAGGAGGAAGCGATGACCTGGTTGGCGCCGGTGGCGACCGCAATCGCGGGCGGTATGTTGTAGAAGATCAGCAGCGGCGTGATGAGAAAGCCGCCGCCCACGCCGAACATGCCCGACAGGAAACCCACCGCTGCGCCCATGGCCAGCAGCACGAAGACGTTAACGGAAATTTCCGCGATCGGGAGATAGATGCCCACCCGTCAGTCTCGATCAGTTTGCCTCCTGGCGAATGCAACCGTTGCGGGCATTTTGCGTCAGAAGGCTATCTCGTTCTTGCGCCGGCCGGGCGGTGAAGTCAAACTTCGTCGCACCGCCGAAACAAAAAACAACTCAATCAGTTAACAGGCAAATCTGTGGCAAGGGCGTCGCGGAAACGACGCATCCGCCGTTATTTGCGCGCGAGCAACGCCTTGACCAGCTTTTCGTCGATCGCGCCGGTTGCCTTCATGTCGTTGTCGGTCTGGAAGGCCATGATCGCGTTCTTGGTTTTCCGGCCCATCATGCCGTCGGGATTGCCGGCCTCGTAGCCGTTCTTGTTGAGGATGCGCTGGATGTTCTGGACCGCTTTCTTCATGTCGATGCCGGCCGTCGTCTGCGGTGTGCCGTCCTGCCACGATTCAGGAATGTCGGCCGAATTGGCGGCTGGATCGAGCGGCTTGGCCTTCCACAGCTCGGCCGCGGCACGCGTACGCTCCATCTGCTCGGGTCTCAGGGCTTTGGCGATCTCGTCGCGCTTGGCCGCCGCATCCTTGTCGCCGGTCTTGGCGACGAGCGCGAACCATTTGTAGCTCTCCTCGAGGTTCTGCTTCATGCCGACGCCCTTCGCCGCAAGGATGCCGAGATTGAACTGGCTGTCCTTGACGCCGAGGTCCGCCGCCGCCTGGAACCAGCGCGCTGCCGATTCATTGTCGGTCACGCCATCCGCCGCCATCGCAAACAGCACGGCCAGATTGTGCATGGCGCTGGCGTTGCCCTGCTCTGCGGCAAGCTGGTACCAGGTCTTCGCTTTTTTGATGTCGCGTGCGACGCCGATGCCCTTCTCGTAGAAATTGCCGATGCGGTATTCTGCCGGTGCGAAACCGAGATCGGCAGCTTTCTCGTACCATTTGGCCGCCGCTGCCATGTCTTCCTTGACGCCGCGCGACTCGGCGTAGCGCGAGCCGATCTCGAACAGTGCCTTGGCGTCGCCGCCGGCCGCTGCATCGCGCAGGGCGGCCGGACCAACACCGGCCGGAACCTCGATCTTGGCAACGCTTGCCGCGGCAGCATCTGCCGGCGGCACCGTGCCCGTCGTGTCCTGCGTCGCAGCTGTGGTGGTAGCAGGCGCGGCAGCCATTGGCTCGGCGTCGCTGGCCGTCGCCGCTGCCGGTGCGGGCACTGCGGCCGTGGCGTCTGGCGCCGCCATGTCAGGGGCTGCCGCGAGGGCTGTCGATGCCTCGGTTGCCGGTGTGGCGGGGCCGGTTTGCGCCGCCGTGTCGTCCTTGGTCGTCGCTGCGGACGGCTCTGCCTGCCTGACGATGGAGGACGGCGCGCTATCCTGCGCTGCCGTCTGCGCGTCCGCCTTCGGTTCGCTGGCAACGCTGGCCAATGCAGTCTCCACCGGCTGTGCGGCCACAGCCGGCGCCGCGTCATTGTTGGCGACTTCGACCGGATCGGAGAAGAAGGCTTTGCCCAGTTGCAGGCCGGCAAGCGCCAGCATGATGGCAATTGCCCCCATCAGGATCGGCTTGCGCCGCGCCTTGAGCAGGTCGCCTATCCTGAGCGCCTTGACCGGGCCTTTCATCGTCGACTGGCGCTTAAGGGCGTCCGCCTCGGCGGCCGCCGCTTGCGCAGCCCGTCTGGCTGCCGCGATGAAGTCCGATTTCGCCGCTTCGGCGCCGCCTTCGCGGGCCGGCTGCCCGCGCTCCTCGCGCACACGTTTCATGATGGCGCTGAGGTCGGGGGCGCCGGAGCCGGGTTCCAATGGCCGATTGGCGACCTTGGGGTCGAGCGGCTCGTCGAGATCGACGCTCGGTATTTCGACGCTCGACGCCGAGCCGGCAAGCGGCGGCATCTCGGCCTCCTTCTTGCCCTTCAAGGCGCGTGCCAGCCCGCCTAACATCGATTTCCTGCCGCCGCCCTGCTCGGTTTTTTCATGCGTCGTGTCTGAACCGAGGGCCGCCAGGGCGGCTGCCGCGGCCGCCTCGGCCGGGGTACGCGGACCTGGCTCGTCGCGCACGAGCGCCGCGGCGCGGCCGTCGAGATCGGCCATGTTGCCCGTTAACGGCAGCGGCTGGTCGATGTCCATCGACGGTGCGTCCTGCACCGAGATCTTGGATGCCCGGCCGAAGCGTTTGCTCAACTCTGCGCTTGCCGGTTCGCCGGTCTCCAGTGAACCTAGCCTGTCAACAATCTTGAGCAGCGTGTCGTGGATAGCCTCGAACGTCCTTGAATTGCGCTCGTCCGAACGGCGCGTCAGCGCCTCGAGCGTCTTCAGGTCCTGGGCGAGGCCGGTAACGGCCGCCGTGTTGGCGCTTGATCCGGCCAGCGAGCGGACGGCGCTCTCGGCCGCCTCGCGCGCCGCGCCGAGGATGGAATCGCGGGTTCCGGCCAGCGACTTCTCGATCTCGTTGAGGCGCGGGCTGATGTCGTCGAATTCCGGCAGCGGCGTGCCGGGCTTGGAAAGATGCGCCGTCAGGCCCGCGACCTGCGCTTCGAGGCTGCGGATCAACGCCGGGTCGATGCTGGCGACCTGTGCCGCGGACGAATCCAGCCGGCTTGAAATGTCTTCGAGCCGGCTCTCCAGGCCACGGATCGCCGCCTCGCTGGCGGGATCTGGAACGCGCGTCTCCATCCGCTTGGCCAGCGCGGTGAAGCGGGCGTCGATGGCATCCATGATGCCGGCGCTGTCGACCTGCGGCATGCGCTGATCCAGCCTGTCGGCGACTTCGTCCAACCGGCGCTCAAGGTCGCGAAACAGCATGTTGCCTTGTTCGATGGCGTCGCCCTGGCGACGTTCCATCATGCTGGACAGCACATCGAAGCGCTGCTCGAGCCCCTGGAAGATGTAGTCGGCGTCGGGCATGGCAGGTGCATGGTCGATCTTGTCGGCGATAAGCGCGACTTGCCTGGCAAGGCGCTCCATAGCTTGTTCCGGCAGATTGGCTCGGCCGGCCAGCTCATCCACGCGGCTCGACAATGTGTTGAGACGGTCGATGACCTCCCGGCCCGGACGATCCTGCGACACTTCTTCGATTTGCTGGGCCAGTGAATCGATCCGCTTCTCGATGCGTTCGAAGGGCTCGGGGTCGAACGAATTGGCTTGCGCGGCAACCGTCGAGGCGACGATCGCGCGGGAAATCTCGTCGAGCCGCTCGTCGATCTGACTGAATGTGTCGCTGCCGCGATTGTCCTGCTGGCGGGCGAAATGGTCGACCGCTCCGGCAAGCATGCGGACCTTTTCCTCCAGCGAGCGCAGCGACAGCGATTCCGGCAGATTGCTGACGGCATTGCTGATCTGTTCGAGCCGCTCGGTCAGCGCCGACAGGCCGGGCGCGTCGGAGCGCTTGCGCTGATCGGCGTCGACGCGGTCCTCGAAGGCGCTCCAGCGGCGGTCGAAATCGTCCCAGCGGCGGCCCACTGCCTGCACGCTCTCCTCGCGCGCCAGCGCATCGAGAGCTGCCTTGACCTGCTCAAGCTCGAGCCGCAACATATTGACGCTTCTGTCGTCGCTTTTTTCGGCCAGCGTCTGGATGGCGCCGGAAAGCCGCTCGAATTCGACGCCGAGTTCGGCGCTGCCCTTGCCGCCGCCATTTGACTGGTAGGCTCGCTCGATATTCTTGCGCAGTGCGTCGAACTCGCGTTGCAGGCCGGAGGTCATCTGCTGGCGAAGCTCTTCGCGCAGGCCGCGCAATTCGCCAGCGATCTTGCCGGCTAGGGCGACGCCGTCCTCCTGGCCGCGCACCCGGTCAATATCGCGGGCGATCGCCTGGTAGTTCTGGTCGACGGCCGCCGCTGGACCTTTCGGCCGCTGCGCGTCGCGTGGGTCCTCGTACCGGCGCTGCTGGCCATAGGGTTGGGCACTAGGATAGCGCGGTTCTGCCGCTGGTCGGCGTGGACCGGGATGGCTTGCAGTCTCCTCGCGCGTCCGCTCCAGTCGCTGCTCCAGCGTTTCCAGGGAACGGTTGAGCTCTTCAAGCGTCGTGTGCGGCCTGCGCTGCCTGCCGGCGTTGAGTGTATCGAGGTAGGACCGCTTGCTGTTCATCAATGCGCCCGTTTCAGAATTGCTGGCTTTCACCAGGTTCCCAAAGTCCTGCCGGGACGAACGCGACTGCTTGGCTTGTTGCAGTGGAAGACGAGCTTCCCGGGTCTTACCCGCGCTCCGAAAAACCGTGAAAAATTCAATACAGGATAAACACGGGTAACCGACATGCGCACATTTCGCCCCAACGTGGTAAACAACGCGTTAACCAAGCTTAAGAAGTTGCAACTTTGTCGACTGGCTGCGGACGGCGCCGGGTGTTTTTTTGGACACACAAAAGACGCTGTAGAATTTTGATCAGCCGCATGATCGCTCCCGAAATCGGCCAGGACTTTTAGGTTATCCACCGGCGCTGCGGCATAAAGTTCCAAGCCCAGAACGCTCTTGCGTCGTAAGGCGGCTATCGATATAGCATTGACGTAAACGTAAACGAGCGGATTACGCCGTTTGCGATTTGTTTGTTGAAACCACGAGTGGAAGCACGCCCCCGCTTTCACTCAGGCGACGCAAGGTCCGCGACCGCGACGCCACCAGACGGGGAAAGCCAGTGACCATGAAACTTATTTCGCCCGGCCAAGCCGCGGCCAATACCAACGATATGTCGAGCGAAGCCGGTGAAGAGCTTGTCCGCATCGGCGAAATGGCCAAGAAATACGGAGTGACGCTGCGCACGCTGCGTTTCTATGAGGACAAGGGTCTACTCAACCCGCAGCGTGACGGCTCAACCCGTCTCTATACACGCCGCGACAGGGCCCGGCTGAAACTGATCTTGCTCGGCCGCAAGGTCGGGTTCTCGCTGCGTGACGTCAAGCAGATGATGGACCTCTACGATCCGAACGGCTCCAACACCAAGCAGTTGCGGTTGGCGCTCGACAAGTCGGAGAAGCAGCTTGCCCGCCTGCAGAAGCAGCGGGCGTTGATCGATGACGCCATCAGCGAACTGAGTGCCTCGATGTCGACCGTCCGGCAAATGCTGATCGAGCGCTCGGCGCCGCAGGCCAGCGTGGCGAGCTAAACTAAACCTGCCGATTTCTGACGAATGAGAACCGGGGGGGGGGGGGGGGGGGGGGGGGGGGGGGGGGGGGGGGGGGGGCGCGGGGGGGGGGGGGGGGGGGGCGGGCGGGAGCGAGTGGCGCCACCGCAAGGAGCTCGTCGAAGTATCA